>JAFSYO010000160.1 GCA_017449925.1 Stomatobaculum sp. | reverse complement strand
CAACAGATAAGACAAGAAAAATAAAAGACCGCCGTGAGACGCAGATTGTAAAAATGCGTTTCACGGCGGTCTTTACATGTGATGGATATGGGCGGCTTCAGAATCCGTACACTTCCTCCGGATTCTTCACCAGCGCGAGTTCCCGGGCCTTCTCCGACGGGAACCACCGGGCGATCATTTCGGTGAGGACGGCTTCGTCCGGCTTCACTTTTTCTGTGGTGTGGGGGAAGTCGCTGCCCCAGACCACGCGCTCCGGCGCGAACTCCGCGATGGCAATGGCTGTTTCGGTGGCGTCGTCCCAGGGTTCGCCGGTTGCGGTGTTCAGGTAGGGACCGGAGAGCTTCACCCAGGTATTGCCCTTCTCGATCATTTCCTGCATGAACTTCCAGGCGGGATCCTTGATGCCGAGCTTCGGGTCCAGCCGGCCCATGTGGTCGATCACGATTTTGCTCTTAATGCTGCGGATGATATCCGCGTACTCCACCAGCTGCTTCGCGCCCATGTGGAGCTGCATGTTCCAGCCCATGTCCTTCACGCGCTCGGAAAGCGGGAAGCAGTCGTCGAAGGAGACGACGGCGTTGGCGGGGTTCCAGACGGAGAAACGCAGTCCCCGGATGCCGCCTTCGTTCATTTCTTCCAGTTCTTTATCCGTGACAGAATTGTTTACGACGGCGATGCCGCGGGCATTTTCCCTTCCGAATTTCTGAATGCCGTCCAGGATGACGGCGTTGTCGGTGCCGAAGGGCTTCGCGTTGACGAATACCGCGCGGGTAAGGCCCAGGGGGTCGATGACCTTCCGGTACATCTCAACGGTGCCGATCTGGGACTCAGCCTTCCCGTCGTTCGGGAATTTCGGGTCGATGATGTGAAGGTGGGAGTTGCAGGCGTTTTTCGGCATATGAAATGACAGTCTGTTCATAGAATGTCTCCTTTCCGGATTCTCTTTTCTTTATAATCAATCTAACATAACGCCGTCCTGGCAGAAAGCACAGGAAACTTATGCTAATGCAACGTAAAGTTGCACACACATAAGTTTCTTGTGCTTTTTTGTGTGCAGCTGGAGTGTTACATTCATATCAGAAAGAAAAACCGGAAACAGAAAGCGCTGAAACAGAAAGCTCAGAATCAGAAAATACAGAAACAGACGGAGGAAACAGGAATGGGAAAGACAGCGATCATGAAGATCATGGAGCGGGCTTCCGGCCATGAGGTGCAGGTAGGCGACCGCGTGTGGTGCAATGTGGACCTGGCCAGCGCCCGGGATTTCGGCGGCGCGAACTGCGTCCTGGAGTTCGAAGAGCATATGGGAAAGGAAGCAAAGGTCTGGGATCCGGACAAGGTCGCTTATACCTTCGACCTGCAGGCCCCGGCCCACACCGAGAAGGTGGCGAACAATCAGAAGATCATCCGGGAGTTCGCGAAGCGCCAGGGCATCAAAAACGTATTTGACGTGAACAACGGTATTGGACAGCATGTCATGCTGGAGGCGGGCCTTGTGAAACCGGGGGACGTGATCCTGGGCACGGACAGCCATATGAACCTCCTCGGCGCGGTGGGCGCCTTCGCGACGGGCGTCGGCAACTCCGACGTGGCTGCGGCCTACATCGCGGGCACCAGCTGGTTCCGCGTTCCGGAGACCATGCGGGTCAACGTGACCGGCGAGTTCAGAAAAGGCGTCTGCATGAGAGACCTCATCACCTACATGGTGGGCGATCTGGGTGCCGGCGGTATGGACTACCTGGCGGTGGAGTTCTGCGGCGATACCATCGACGGAGCCTCTCTGGCGGACCGCATCACCCTCTGTTCCATGGTGACGGAGATGAGCGGAAAAGTCCCGCTGATCATGCCTTCAGGAGAGGTGCTGGAATGGCTGGCAGGCAGGGCCGGCGAAGAGGTCCGGGAGAGGGCTGCGGCACTTGCGGCAGATCCGGACGCGGAGTACGTAAAGGTCGTAAATTACGATGTCTCTGAACTGGAGCCCATGGCGGCCTGTCCGGACGCCCCCGGCAACACGAAGAAGGTCTCCGAAGTGGAGGGCACCCACATCGACCAGGTGCACATCGGTTCCTGCTCCAACGGACGGTTCGAGGACATCAAGGCGGCGCACGATATCCTGATGGCGGCCGGCGGCAAGGTCGCCCGCACATGCCGGACCATTATCACTCCCGCGACTACGGAGGTGCAGGCCCAGGTCGTCGAGGCCGGACTCATGCTTGATTTCCTCCGGGCGGGCGTAGTCTTTACGAATCCCACCTGTTCCCTCTGTACCGCGGAGCACTACGGCGCGCTCCCGAAGGGTGACGTGGGAATCGCAACCAACAACAGAAACTTCATCGGCAAGGTCGGCAAAGGAAGCCACACCTATCTGATGAGCCCCATGTCCGCGATGGCTTCCGCCGTGAACGGCGTGATCACCGATCCCAGAAAGTACTTATAAAGAGGAGGAACAGACAAATGGCAGCGAAAACAGGACGCGCATGGGTGTTCACCGACGATGTGGATACCGACCTGATCTATCATAACAAATATCTTGCGGAGACAGATCCGAAGCAGATGCCCCAGTATTCCTTTGAATACTATCCGGGGATGGAGAATTTCGCGAAGGAAGTAAAACCCGGCGACTATGTTGTGGCAGGAAAGAACTTCGGGTGCGGCTCCAGCCGCGAGCACGCGGTGTACTGCCTGCAATACGCGGGCATCCCCTGTATCCTGGCGGAGACCTGCTCCCGCATCTACTACCGGAACGCCATCAACAACGCCTATCCGGTGCTGTTCGTGAAGGGCCTCTCCGAGGCCATCGCGGAGGGGAAGATCAAAAACGGGGACGAACTCTCCGTGGATATGGAGACGGGCAGCATCGTCGACCTGACCAACGGCCTTGAGCTTCACGGCGACGCGGTCAGCGACCTGGAGCATGACATCATGAACGCCGGCGGACTGTTTAACTACATGAAGGAAAAAGCGGCGAAGGACATAGAACTTTGACAGGAGGAGCGACTTATGGAGCTTAAGAAACCGGCGATCGCCGGCACTGTGGAATCCAGCGACGTCATGATCGCCATCCAGCCGAATCCGGGGCAGGGCATCGATATCCAGATCCAGAGCGACGTCATGGTGATGTTCGGCGAGGCGATCGAAAAGACTGTCCGCGACGTGCTCGCGGAGTTTGATGTAAAGGACGCGAAGGTAAGCGTCAATGACCGGGGAGCCCTGGATTTCGCGATCAGGGCCCGCATGCAGTGCGCCATCACCCGCTCCGCCGAACTGTCTTTTGACTGGAGCAAGGACGACCCGGCGGAAGAAAACGCCGCGGCATCCGGAAAGGAGGACTGAAATGGCTGAAACAAGACTCATGAGGACCTCCATCTACACCGGCGGTACCAGCCCGGTAAAGATGATCCAGGCAGCGTTCTACAATGAAGACTGCATCGTTTACGACCTGGAGGATTCCGTCTCCGCGGGCGAAAAGGACGCGGCGCGTTTCCTCGTTTATAATGCGGTGAAGTACCAGAGGCCTGCGGATAAATACATTATCGTCCGTGTGAACGGCATCTATTCCAAAGAGCTGGACGAGGACCTGGAGGCAGTGATCCGGGCACAGCCG
Organism: Stomatobaculum sp.; assembly: GCA_017449925.1. Next base: position 59,900 of record JAFSYO010000160.1, on the reverse strand, counting down.
GACGCCATCCGCATCCCGAAGGTGGAGTATGCGGAGGAAGTAAAACGAATCGATGAAAAGGTCACGGCCATTGAGAAGAAGGCCGGCATCCCGGAGGGAAGCATCCAGTTCTGGTGCAATATCGAGTCCTACCTGGGCGTCCTGAATGCCCGGGAGATCGCGAAGGCAAGCCCCCGGGTGGTGGCCATGGCCCTCGGCGCGGAGGATTTCACCGCAAGCATGACGGCACAGCGCACCAAGCCGGGCTGGGAGATCTTCTACGCGAGGAACGCGGTCCTCATGGCCTGCCGCGAAGCCGGCATTTCCGCCCAGGACGCGGTGTTCTCAGACATCAACGACAATGAAGGCCTGAAGGCGGACCTGGAGATGACCAGGGCCCTGGGCTTTGACGGAAAGACCTGCGTGCATCCGCGGCAGATCGACACGGTGAACGCCTGCTTCACCCCAAGCAGGAAAGAGATCCGGAACGCGGAACGCGTGCTGGAGGCACTGGAGGAGGCCGCCCGGAACCACACCGGCGTGTGTACGCTGGACGGCGGCATGGTGGACAAGCCCATGGAGATCCGCGCCCGCACTATTCTGGCGAAGGCGAAGGCGGCCGGCATCAAGATCGGAGGTGCAAACGTATGATCAACGCAGTGGGACGTGAACTTCCTGAGAAGATCGGCAGCTATGTCGTAAGACCTTTTACCGGCGCCTACAATACGCCGGCACCGGAAGAGACCGTGGTGACGAAGCGCACCATGGGACACCGGATCCCCGGGGAGTCGAAGCTTCTCCCGGACCTGGAGGCGGCAGTGAAAGCTTCCGGCCTGAAGGACGGCATGACGATTTCCTTCCATCACAGCTTCCGGGAGGGCGATATGATCATCGGTCAGGTGCTCCAGGTGATCCGGAAGCTCGGCATCAAGCATCTCCGCTTCGCCCCCAGCGCGGTGGTGAACATCAAGAACCCCTCCATCGTGGACTTCGTGAAGGACGGCACCATCGACCGCATTGAGGCCAGCGGCATCCGCGGCGAACTGGGCGATGCAGTCCTGGCGGGAGAACTGGAGAACCCGGTCATCCTCCGCACCCACGGCGCAAGGCCCAGGGCCATTGAAGCCGGGGAGCTGCAGATCGATGTCGCCTTCATCGGCGCCTCCGCGGCGGATGATTACGGCAACTGCACGGGACAGATCGGGCCGAATGCCTGCGGCGCGTTAGGCTACTCTTTCGTGGACGCCCACAACGCCGGATGCGTAGTCGTTATCACTGACAACCTGGTGGAGTATCCCTGCGTGCCCGCCAGCATCTCCCAGCAGTATGTGGACTATGTCGTGAAGGTGGACGCCATCGGCGACCCGAAGAAGATCGGAGCCGGGGCAGCGAGACTCACAAAGAACCCGAGAGACCTGATGATAGCGGAGCGCTGCGCGGATGTGATCGCGGCCTCCAGAAGATTTAAGCAGGGCTACTCTTTCCAGACCGGCGCCGGCGCCATCAGCATTGCGGCGACCAAGTACCTGGCGGACCGGACCAGGGAAAGGGGCATCCAGGCGAGTTTCGCCCTGGGCGGCATCCCGGCGGCCATCATTGACATGTACGACGAAGGTCTGGTCCGGGTTGTGGAGTGCAGCCAGTCCTTTGACGCAGTGGCGGCGCGGGCCATTTCCGACAGGCCCGGCGTCCTGGAGATCGACAACGCGGACTACGCGAATGCCTACAGTAAGGGCGGTTTCCTGAACCGGGAGGACTTTGGCGTCCTGGGCGCCCTGGAGGTGGACACGGACTTCAACGTGAACATCCTCACAGGTTCCTCCGGACAGATGATGGGGGGCCTCGGCGGCGGCCCGGATGTGGCCGGCGGCGCGCAGATCTCCATTGTGACCATCCCGATCATCCGCGGACGGACCCCCAGCATCGTGAAGAAGGTCTTCACCGTATGCGAGCCGGGCGAGACCATCGCGGCGGTGGTGACGGAAGCGGGCATCGCCCTGAACCCGAAGCACAAGAACTACGCGGAACTGAAGGAAGACCTGGAAAAGACCAGCCTGAAGATTGTCAGCATCGAGGAGCTGCAGCAGCTGGCGGAGAAGCTTACCGGCGTGCCGAAGCCCGTGGAGACCACCGACCGGGTGGTATGCATCGTGGAATACCGCGACGGAACTGTGATCGATACGATCAAAGAGATCAGAAAGCAGTGAACCTGAGTCTATGAGGATGCATTTCCCCTCTTTTCACTGCTCCGACTGTTCTAAACGAATTGATCGTTCCATGACAGGCGCCGCTATAAAAGCGGGCGGCGCCATGGAACTCCAATTCGTCAAGAACAGCGGGCTTTATGTTCAAAGAGGGGGAAATGCATCCGTCAGAAAATGCTGTTATTAAGAAAAGGAGAAAAGAGATGGCAGACTACAAGCCGAATACCAAGATTCCCTGTGTTTATATGAGAGGTGGCACTTCCAAGGCCGTGTTCTTCCACGATGAAGACCTTCCGAAAGACGAGGCGCAGAGGGACAAAGTGATCCTTTCGGCCTTCGGTTCCCCGGACGGAAGACAGATCGACGGCATGGGCGGCGCCAACACCTCCACCTCCAAGGTGGCGGTGATCCGGAAGAGCGACCGGCCGGGTATCGACGTGGACTACACCTTCGGACAGGTGGATGTCTTCCATCCCATCGTGGGAAAGACCATGAACTGCGGCAACATTTCCTCCGCTGTGGGTCCCTACGCGATCGACGAGGGCCTGGTGGAACCTAAGGAGCCCATGACTGAAGTCCATATCTGGAACACGAACACCAACAAGGAGATCATCGAGCAGGTCCCGGTGAAGGACGGCAGGGCGGTCACCGAGGGTGATTTCGCTATCGACGGTGTGCCGGGCACAGCCGCAAGAGTCGTCCTGAAGTTCGTGGCGCCCCAGGGGGCGGCCTCCGGAAAGCTCCTGCCCACCGGGAACCCGAAGGACACTATCGAGGTGGAGGGAAAGACCTACGAGTACAGCTTTGTCGACGCGGCGAACCCGGTGATGTTCGTGCATCCCGAGGACTTCGGCGTCACCGGCACCGAGACTCCGGCACAGTTCAATGCCCGTCCGGACGTGGAGGAGATCAAGAGAAAGCTGGAAGTGATCCGCGGCACCGGCGCCATCATCCTGGGCTTCGCGAAGGACCTGGAGGACGCGCGGGTAAACAGCCAGACCCTTCCGAAGCTGGCCTTTGCCAGGAAGCCCGTCGACTACACCGCCGGCAGCGGTAAGGAGATCAAGGCGGAGAACATCGATCTCGTGGGCCGTCTCTTCAGCATGAACATGAAGATGATCGACGCCTACATGGGCACCGGCGCCATCTGCACCGTCACCGCGGCCAACACCCCGGGCACCATCGTGAACGAGATCGTCTGCGGTGAAGGAAGGCACCCGGACAATCACGCGGAACACATCCGCATCGGACATCCCTGGGGCATCATGGACGCCTACGCGGACCTTCAGGACAACGCCGACGGCACACACACTGTCCTGAGCGGGAACCTGGACCGTACCGCCAGAAGGATCATGGAAGGCTATGTTTACGTGAGAGAATAAGACCTCTCAGGGCGGAAACAGGAAGAATGAAAAAGGAGACAGGGGACGATGCTCTGTCTCCTTTTCCCGCTCCGAACAGCAATCAAAGATTGCATTTACATGGAATATCTGCAAAATATATTTTATAATACAGATAAAGATCCATGAAACAGGCGGTGTTTCCATGAGGCAGACGGAGGCGGACCATGTTCAACAATTATGAATATTTCATCACTCTCGCAGAGGAGGAGAACATTTCCCGCGCGGCGGAGAAACTGTTCATTTCCCATCAGTGCCTGAGCAAGTACTTAAAAAATCTCGAGGAGGAATACAGGGTCACCTTTTTTGACCGCTCTCCAAAGCTGATGATCACTCCGGCGGGAAAGGCCATGCTGGAGACCCTGCGCCAGGTACAGTTTCTGGAGCGGAATCTGGAAAACTCCCTTTCAGACATCCGGAACGCCCAGAAGGGCACCGTCCGGCTGGGTATTACGGAAGGAAGATACAGCCTGCTGATCCCGGATCTCCTGACCCAGTTCCAGCATATGTATCCGGATGTGCTGCTGGATGTGCGTTACGCGGATTCCGACCGGCTGTCGGAACTGGTGCTGAAGAATGAACTGGATCTCGCGATCATGAACCGCAGGGATTTTAACCACAGCCAGCTGACGTTTCAGACGCTTTTGGAGGAGAATCTGTTCCTGGTGATCTCCGATACCATGCTGGAGCAGTATTTCCCGGGGAAATATCCTGACTGCAAAGAGGAATTCCGGAAGGGGGCGGACCTGGCGAGATTTACCCATGTGCCCTTTGTGATGCTGCACCGGGGATTTAATTCCCGGGAAGTCCTGGAGGAGTACCAGCGCAGCCGGAACCTGCACCTGAACTGCGTCCTGGAGCTGCAGCGCCCGGACCTGCATTATATGCTCACCGCCCGGGACTACGCTGCATCCTTCTGCTGGTCCATGTACACCACCCTGATCCGGCAGTCCAACGCGGACCGGATGATGTCCCACCTGAACATTTTCCCCGTCAAGGGGCTGAAGAAAAAGAACAGTGTGGTGCTGGTCGCCGCCAGGGGAAAGATCCTTCCATCCTACGGGAGGGACCTGGTCCGTCTCATCAAGTCGGACTGCGAGCTTTTTTCGAATCCGGACCTGCCCGGGCTGGTACCATAACTTATTTCAAAGGAGGAACCAATGCCCCAGTACGCAGACATGATGATGATGCTGGAAGCCCGTGAGCGCCGCGTTGCCCGCCAGCAGGTACTTCTCGGCCAGTACCATCTGCCGATTATTTCGTTTTCCATGAATATCGCCGGGCCCTTCAAAAACAGCCCCCTCATCGCCCGTGCCTTCCGGCTGGGGAGGGACACGCTTCTGGAACGGCTGGAAGAAATCAAAGCTGCAGTTGTCTTTTCTGAGGAGATCTCTGAGGTCACAGGCTGCGAGGGGATCTATGTGGTGGACGCGGAGGCGGATCTCCTGAAAAAGATCACCTGCGTTGTCGAAGAGGCTGCTCCCGTCGGCCGCCTCTACGATATGGACGTTCTCACGGAGGACGGAAGAAAGCTGGACCGCCCGGTGCCGAGACGCTGCCTGATCTGCGGCAATCCGGCCAAGATCTGCGCCCGGAGCCGTGCCCATACGGTAGAGGAGCTTCAGCAGGTCACACAGGCGCTCCTCTCGGAAACGTTTGACCGGGCTGATGCGGACCTTGGCGCGTTCCTTGCGGTGCGCTCTCTGCTGTACGAGGTGTGCGTCACGCCGAAGCCGGGCCTGGTGGACCGTATAAATAACGGCAGCCACAGGGATATGGATATCTACAGCTTCCTGTCAAGCGCCCCTGCCCTGCAGCCGTACTTCAGGACCTGTGTGGCAGCCGGGCGGGAGACCGCGGCTCTTCCGGCGCCGGAGACGCTGAAAGCCCTCCGCGTTCCCGGAAAGAAAGCCGAAAAAACGATGTTCCGCGCCACCGGCGGCGTGAACACCCACAAGGGCGCCATCTATTCCATGGGGATCCTCTGCGGGGCCCTGGGGAGGCTTGCCAGGGAGGAATGGACTTCTCCGGAGCGCGTACTGGAGGAAGCCGGAAGGATGGCCGCGGGGACGGTCGCGGCAGAGCTCGGCAGCCTTACACCTGAGAGTGCCCGCACCTCCGGGGAGCGCTTTTTCCTGCTGTACGGGATCCGCGGGATCCGGGGCGAGGCGGAGTCGGGTTTCCCGTCGGTCCGGGATGCGGGCCTGCCGGTGCTGGAACGTTTCCTCGCGGAAGGAAGATCCAATGATGAAGCCGGCGCGGCGGCGCTTCTGGCCATCCTCGCTTCCACACCGGACACCAATATCATCGCCCGGGGCGGGATCGGCGCGTACAGGCGGATGACTGCGGATCTTCAGAAAATACTTGAAAAAACAGCCCTTCCGGAACGGGAAGAGCTGGAGGAACTGGACCGCGTCTATACGGAGGAGAATCTTTCGCCGGGCGGAAGCGCGGATCTGCTGGCCCTTTGCTGGATGCTTCATTTTCTCCGGCAGAGCGGCGAAGGCTGATCTCCTGCAGAACGGCGATACATAGAGAAGAGAGGGAACGATGGACTATACTGTTTGCGGAGTCGGCCCCCGGGAAACCTGGGCCATGGAAGAGGTGGACGCCCTCCTTCAGGAGGAGGGGATCCGGAGGGATAATAATCTTGACTATACCTGTGTCATTTACGATGACGACCTGCATGTGATCGCCACCGGCAGCTGTTTCAGGAATACTCTGCGCTGCTTTGCCACAAGCCGTGAATACCAGGGGGAGGGGCTCCTTGCCCGGGTGGTGACCCACCTGATGGAATACCAGGCCGCCCGCGGGTTCCTGCACCTGTTCCTCTATACCAAGCCGGATTCCGCCTTCTTTTTCCAGGATCTTGGATTTCATGAGATCGCCCGTGTCCCGGACAGGGTGGTCTTCATGGAAAACCGCCGGAGCGGTTTCTTAAGTTTCCTTACGGACCTCTCGCGCACCCGCAGGGAAGGGAGCAGTGCCGCGGTAGTCATGAACGCGAACCCCTTCACCCTGGGGCACCAGTACCTGGCGGAACAGGCTGCGGCCTCCTGCGATACGCTCCATCTGTTCATCGTCTCGGAGGATCTGAGCCTGGTGCCGTTTTCCGTGCGGCGGAGGCTGGCGGAGGAGGGTACGGCGCATTTAAAAAATGTGATCCTTCACGACTGCGGGCCCTACATAATCTCTTCCGCCACCTTCCCGAGCTATTTTTTAAAGGACGATACTGCCGTGATCGAGGGACAGGCGCGCCTGGATATCGCGGTCTTCAGAAAGATCGCTGAGGCGTGCGGCATCACGGCCCGCTGGGCGGGAGAGGAGCCCTCAAGCCAGGTCACCGGCCTATACAACCGCATCATGGCGGAAGAGCTGCCGAAGGCCGGGATCAAATTCCGCGAGATTCCCCGCAGGGAGTCCGGAGGGGTGCCTGTCAGCGCCAGCAAGGTCCGTCTTCTGCTCAGGGACGGGAACTTTGAGGCATTGAAGCCCCTGCTCCCCGCCTCTACCCTTGCCTTTTTCCGGAGCCCGGAAGCGGAGCCGGTGCTCGGGCGTATCCGCGCGGCGGAAGAAGTCGTACACTACTGACGAAGAAAAAGTCTTCGCAAAGCCTGACTCTTCAGGGGTCCGGTTTGCGAAGACTTTTTTTGTGAGCAGCGGAGGAGGGGCCGAATGCTGCCCTCACGGGAGTTCCTTGTCCAGCGACTGATAGAATTCCTGGATCTCATCCCTCGCGGCAGCCTGCTCCGGAATCGCTGTATCTGTGCTGCGCCAGTAAAGATAGATCGGCAGAAAGATCCGGAAATCCTCCACGTCAAGCACCACCAGATCATCGCTTTCCGGAAGGTTCCGTTTCACCATGATTCCTACATATACGCCTGACTGGATGGCTTTCAGCATGTCAGCAGAATTCCGGCCAAGGAACGCGATCCGGGGGCGGAAAGATAGCTCTGGGCACTGGGCGCGGATAACATTGATCATAGAGTGTGAGGAGGCAGTGGAACAGAATGCGTGCTTCTGCAGCTCCGCAAGGGTGATCTTCCCGGCGGAGGCGAGAGGATGCGTTCTGTGTACCACTGCTGCCAGCTGCCGGAAATGAAGGATCGTGTGGGAGATCCCTTCCGTTTCGGAATGTCCCATGGTGATGACCAGATCCGTTTTGGAATTGAGAAGCAGCTGCTCCCAGTTTTCTGCGATCTCGCTGACCTGAAGATGCATTCCTTTGGAAAGCATCTGGTCGATGATATAAGCATTGGTGGAAGAATTGGAGCAGCAGAGTCTGAGGTAGCTGACTGCGCTGGTGCGGATGCGGTCCATGTCAGAAAGGGCGGCAGTCAGTGTATCCTCGATCCGCAGACAGGCATCAAGGAACACTTTTCCGTACTCATTCAGCTGGATATTTCTTCCGTTCCGGTCGAACAGCTTAAAGCCGATGTCCGCCTCCAGACGCCGGATCGATGTGGAAAGCGACGGCTGGGTGATATGCAGCTGTGCCGCGGCGCGGTTCATATGTTCTGTCTGAGCAACGACAATAAAGTATCTCAAGGCAGTGATGTCCATGCGGCCTCCTGTTCTGCGAATCGATTTCTACAGTTGAAACAAAATAGACCAGATACTAACTATGTTAGTTAAATCATATACGATTTATGTTCAGATGTCAAGTCCGTCAACAGAACGTAAACAATAGATTAATAGCTAATTAAATATCAATATGTTTTTGATAATGAATTGGAAATGGATGCGGCGGCAGGATATAATAAAGAAAAACTAACAAGATTAGTTGAAGAGGAGGTGCTGATTGGAAGCTGAGACAGATAATTGTTATGAAGTCGTCTGGCCGGGGGGAAAGAAAACGATTCCGGAGCAGGCTCCGGCGGAGCGCCTTCAGAGTCTGGAAGGAAAAACTGTCGCGGAGCTGTGGTCCTGGACCTTCAAGGGCGACGTGATGTTTGAAGCGCTGGAACAGGAACTGTCCGGCCGGTATCCCGGTATCCGCTTTGTGAGCTGGAAGGAGTTCGGCGAGATCCACGGGGCCAATGAGCGGAAGGTCCTGGCAGAACTGCCGGAAAAGCTGAAGGCAAGCGGCGCGGACTGCGCGATCGTTGGTGTCGGAGGCGGAGCAAGCGGTGCGGCTGCTGATGTGAGGACCAGCATCCTTGTGGAAAAACTCGGGATCCCGACCGCAACGATCATGACGGAGGCCTTTGTCTCCAACGGACGTGCCGCCGCGGAAGGACTGGGGATGTCGAAACTGCCGTTTTCAGTACATCCGGGGCACCCGCTCCTCTGTACGGATGAACAGGTAAAGGAGCATGTCCGGAACACCATGACGGACGAGGTGGTGCAGGCACTGACCGTGCAGCCGCCGGCTGCGGTTCATGAACGGGAGCCGGAAAGGCGGGAGATCATTTTTACCGGAAGTTTTGAGGAAGTAAACGAGTACTTCTATGAGCATGAGTGGAGCGACGCCATTCCGCTGGTGCCGCCGACCATTGAAAAGGTCGAGGCTTTTCTGAAATACACGGACGAGCCGGAGGGCAAGGTCCTGGGGATCATCCAGCCGGACCACAGGGAAGTGACCCCCTGGAACATCGCGGTGAACGGCGTCATGGCAGGCTGCCGGCCGGAATACATGCCGGTGCTGGTGGCCATTGTGAAAGCGCTTCTGAAGCCGGAATTCCAGCACGAACATCTCGGGCATTCCCCGGGAATGGAAGAGATGATCATCGTGAACGGCCCGGTCATTAAGAAACTGGGATTTAATTACACCCAGGGCGTCATGCGGCCCGGTTTTATGGCAAATACGACCATAGGCCGCTTCTGGAGACTGTTTCTCCACAACGTCGCCACCTTTGTGATCCATAAGGCTGACAAAAGCTGTTTCGGCGACAGCTTCCGGATCGTGGCGGCAGAGAATGAGGATTACGCAGCGTCCGTCGGCTGGCCGACACTGGCGGAGGACAAGGGCTTTTCCAGGGAGGACAGTGTTGTGACTATCACCTCCTGTACGGAAAAGACCCAGGCCATCCAGGTGGGGGCGGACACGGCGGAGAAGGTGCTGGAAAACATCGAAAAGCGGATGGAGGATAATAATCTCTTCATCGAGTTCTTCTTCCGCGGCATGGATACGAGGCCCATCGTGATCCTGCCGCCTGCGGTGGTGAAGATCCTTGCGGATGCCGGCTACACCAAGGAGATGGTAAAACAGCATTTCTATGAGCACGCCAGGGTAAGCCTCCGGCAGCTGGGGACAGCCGCCATCACCCGCTTTTACCAGGGGATCGAAGCAGGGAACTGGCCGGAACAGATCGGAACCACAAAGGATCTGGACAGAAAAGTGCAGATGGTCTTCGGACCGGAGGCCTTCCAGCTTTTCATCAGCGGCGATCCCGGAAGGGACCACGTGCTGATCTGCGCGCAGAACGGTTTTATGGGATACCCGGTATCCCAGAAGATAGAGTTTAAGGATAATTAAAAACTGAAGGGGGATTTCCATGAGCACTGTACAGAAAGCATCACTGAAAAAGAATCCGGGCTTCCGTCTGGCGATGATCGCGGTGGCGGCCCTGGTACTGGCGTTTACGCTGATGACACCGGCACCGGAAGGTCTGGCCACAGAGGGCTGGGTCATGCTGGGCATCGTTGTCGGAACTGTCATTCTTCTGATCTCCGAGGCAATGCCCATGGCGGCGGCCTGCTTTATGATCGTTATCGTCATGAAGTATACCGGCGTCATGAAATGGAAGGAGATTCAGCAGGCGGCCTGTTCCTCCACCGTGTATTTCTGCATGGCGGGCTTCGGAATCGGCGCCGCGCTGCAGAACACGAACCTTGCAGCCATCATCCTGAGGGGCCTGTTCCGGATGTCGAAGGGAAGCTCCGCGAAGATGATCAGCTCCGTGCTTTGGCTTGCGGCCATCATCTCCATCTTTGTCTCTGACGGCGCCGCGCAGATCGTCGTGCTGGCGGTCGTCATGTCTGTGGTCCACGCCATCGGCGATCCTGAGCCCGGAACCTCCCGCCTGGCAGGCGGCATGATGCTTGCCATCACTACCGGCGCCATGACCGGCGGCCTGTTCCTGCCCTGCTCCAATTCCGTGAACATCGCGGTCATGGATCTGGCGGAGACCGTTGCCGGAATCCCGATGACTTTCCTGCAGTGGGCCCTGTTCGGCGTCCCGATCGGCCTGATCAGCACCATTTTTGCCGCCTGGGCGCTGCCGCGCTACTTTAAGCCCGAGCCTTTCACGAAGGAGCAGGAGGCGAACATCAACAAGCTGTTTGATTCCATTCCGGAAAAGCTGCAGACCAAGGACTGGTGGTACATTTTCTGCACCGTGATCATGGTCATCCTGTTCTTCGCTTCCAACTGGGTTAAGAAGCTGGATACGGCGACGGTCGCAATGGCCGGTATGTTCATCATGATGATGCCGGGCGTGAACCTTCTTACTGCGAAGGATTACAAGAAGAACTTCTCGGCGATGGTCGTCGTGACCATGCTCTGCATCTTCCCGATGGCTACCGGCATGGCGAAGACCGGCGCGGGCGAATGGGTCGTCAACAAGATCTTCGCGAATCCGGAAGGCTGGAGCACCATTATGATCTTCGTTATGGGCACGGTCGCCGCGTTCCTGGTCCACTGTCTGGTTCCGCAGGGCTCCGCCAACGGCGCCCTTTCCGCGGCGGTCATCGGACCGGTGCTTTACGGCGCGGGGCTTCCGGTCGCGGCAGCCATGTTCGTCGTCGGCCTTCAGGCAGGCGTCAACTACATCTTCCCCATCGAGGGCACCTGGCAGTATACGTTCGGTACCGGACACTTCTCCTTCTCGGATGCCATCAAGGGCAACTGGAAGCTGACAGCCCTGACCCTTGTCATGGGCTTCACGCTGGTCCCGCTCCTGTCCATGATCTTCGCAGGCATGGGGCTCATCTGATCATGTTCTTCGGAAGCCGCCGCACCAGGAAACTGGTACGGCGGTTCTTTCTCTTTCAATACCGGCGTCAACGTATATACCGCGGCAGGACACTGTAAAACTGCAGTGATATTCGTTCGCGAGTATAATAAAAGTGCCGGATCTATCATGGCTTGCAGCTGTGAGAAAAAAAGTATAAAGAAGGTATTGACTAGCTAAAGTGGTTAGTTTAAAATATAGACAAACGAAGTTAGTAAAATATAAGGGAATGAATCTATATTATTAAGGAGGATGCTATGTATACAGATTATGACGTCATCATCATCGGATCGGGTGTCGCGGGACTTGCCGCCGGTATCTACTGCGCGCGCGCGGGGTTTGAGACCTGTATTCTGGAAAAAGGCGGCATGGGCGGCGAGATGATGAGCCGTCAGCTGATCGAGAACTACCCTGGATTTGGGGAAGGCATCCAGGGGCCGGAGCTTGCCAGCGCCATGATGGAGCAGGCCTCCAATTTCGGTGTCGAGATGGAGAGCGGCGAGGTGACAAACGTTACTGACAAGGGGAACTACAAGATCGTCGAGACAGAGGATGAGTCCTACACCTGCAAGGGCGTGATCGTCGCCACCGGCTGCCATCCGAGACTGCTGAACGTCCCGGGAGAGGCTGAGTTTTCCGGAAAAGGCGTTTACTACTGCGCGACCTGCGACGGCGCCATCAGCGCGGGAAAGCCGGTATTTGTGGCAGGCGCGGGCGACTCCGGCCTGACGGAAGCTCTGCTTCTTGAGAAACTGGGCTGCAAGGTGACCGTGGTCGAATTCATGGAGAAGCCGAAGGCATCCCAGATCCTTCTTGAAAGAGCGGAAGAGACCGGCAACATCGAGGTCCTCTGCAACTACCAGACAAACAGGATCACCGGCGACGACTGGATGACCGGCGTGGAGATCCAGGAGCGCACTACGGGTGAGGTAAAGACCCTGGATGTGCAGGGCGGCTATATCCGTATCGGCAATATCCCGAACACCGCTTTCCTGAAGGGTACCCTGGAGCTTCTTCCGAACGGCCAGGTCCCGGTGGACGCAAACCTGAAGACCGCGGTGGACGGCATTTACGCTGCCGGCGACATCCGCCAGAATTCCGTCCAGCAGATCGTGTCCGGCGCCGGAGACGGCGCGACGGCTGCCATGAACCTGGGCCGTTATATCAATACACTTGCATGATGAGATAAGAACTTCCTCCTTGTGAAAAGACGTCTTTCAGAAACGGAACCTGAAGGACGTCTTTTCCGGCTTCGGGGAATCATAAATTTCCATATCTATTCAGCGCCCCGGACTAGGATTGCTGTGCAATCCTCGTTGTTTCCAAATAAATGAGCGGTTTTTATAATGAATTCTTAAAGCCTTGAAACGCCTGCAGGAAAAATGTATAATAAGATCGAAAACGCTAACAGAGTTAGTCTGATAAACAAATAATTATAGGGCTATCATGAAAAAGCGGAATCATTGTCTGAAAGGAGGAACAAACCATGGGTGGAGAAAACTTTGAAGTAGTATGGCCATCCACACCCAGCACTTCCGTCGGCATGAAGCTGGCGAAGCGCCTCGACACACTGGAAGGCAAAGTCGTGGCGGAGCTGTGGGACTGGGTCTTCAAGGGCGATATCATGTTTGACGCCTTTGAAGCTGAACTGCCGAAGAAATATCCGGGGATCAAGCTGATCAGCTGGAAGGAATTCGGCGAAATCCACGGCGCGAATGAGCGTCAGGTTCTGGCGGAGCTCCCGCAGAAGCTGAAGGATTTCGGCGTCGACGCTGTCATATGCGGGGTGGGCTGCTGAGGGTCCTGTATCGCCGCCGTGACGCGTGCAAGCATACTTGTTGAAAAACTGGGGATCCCCACAGTGACGCTCTGCTGTGACGGATTCAAGACGGCGGGCAGCTTCACCGCTGCCGGAGAAGGCTTCCCGAACCTTCCCTACGCCACACATCAGGGACATGTGAATACAACACCGAATGATCAGGTATACAAAAATGCCGTTGAGGGCATGCTGGATCAGGTGATCAAGGGCCTGACCGTACAGCCGAAGGACGCGAAGAAGAAAAAAGATCCGAAGCAGAGAGACATTATCTTCTCCGGCACCTATGATGAAGTGCAGGAGTTCTTCCTGAAGAAGGAGTGGACCGAGGGACTGCCCATTGTCCCGCCGACCCTGGACCGGGTGGACGCTTTCATGAAGTACACGAAGCGGGATCCGGAGGAAGTGCTGGGCATCCTGAAGCCGAACAACACCAAGGCGACTGTATGGAGCGTCGCGGTAAACGGCGTCATGTCCGGCTGCCGGCCGGAGTACATGCCTGTGCTTCTGGCATTGACGGAAGCCATGTGTGATCCTTACTTCGCCCAGGAAAACCTCGGGCATACGCCCGCGACGGAAGTCATGACCATCGTAAGCGGAAAGATCGTGGAGGATCTGAAATTCAACTGCACCCAGGGCGCCCTGCGTCCGGGCTTCCAGGCGAATACCTCCATCGGCCGCTTCTGGAGGATGTATCTCCGGAACGTGGCAGGTTTCCTGCCTCACAAGACGGACAAGGGCTGCTTCGGCGACAACTTCCGTATTATCCTTGCGGAGAATGATGGGTACATGCACCAGATCGGCTGGCAGCCGTTCCGCGTGGACAGAGGCTTCAAGGAAGAGGACAGCACGGTCACTATCATGACCTGCACGGAGAGGACCCAGGGCATCGAGGTCGGCTGGCCGACCGCCGCGGGCATTCTCCGCAGCATCGAGCTTCGTATGGCAGACAACCATATGTTTATCCAGTTCTTCTTCCGCGGACAGCATGTTATGCCGCTGATCGTCATCACCCCGACTATCGTAGATTCTCTCCTCCGGGAGGGCTTTACCAAGGATGGAGTGAAGCAGCATCTCTTCGAGCACGCGCGCTTCCGTCTGTCGAACCTGGGCGGGCGGCTTACCGAGCGCTTCAAGATCGGCGTCGACGCCGGCAACTGGCCGGAGTTCCTCGGAACAAAAGAAGAATACGGAAAGTTCGAGGTCACAAAGGACGGTGCCCTTGCGTTCTATGACAAGGACGGGAACTACACCGACGACGGCGACCAGCGCTTTGTCCGGATGCTGGCTTCTCCGGATGACGTCATCCTGGTGGTAAGCGGCGATCCGGCCCGTGACCACATGATCATCGGCGCCCAAAACGGCTTTATGGGCTGGCCGACGACCAAGAAGATCGAACTGCCGGAGAACTGGGACGAGATGCTGAAAAAGGCGAAATAATAAGCGCCATACCTGGCTTGATTCGCATCACTATAAAACAGCCGGCACAGCCGGAACTGCGTAAGAGCGGCGGTCCTTCCCCGAAAGAAGGACTGCCGTTTTTCGATGTTGTCCGGTATCAGCCGGTCTTTCCAGAGGAATGATTTATGATAAGAAATGAGACGATCGACGCGATTCTTGCAAGAAGAAGTATCCGGGCGTATAAGCCGGAGCAGATCACGAAAGAAGAACTGGAGACCCTGCTGACCTGCGCTTTGTACGCGCCCACCGGAGGGAATCTCCAGAACAGCCGGTTCCTGGTGATCCAGGACCCGGAAGTGCTGGAGGAACTGAATCTTGTCATCCGGGATGAGCTCCGGTCCAGACCCATCGTGGAGGGGGAAATGATGGCAAAGGGGATCCGGCGGGCCATGACGGAAAAGTACCATTTCATTTTTCACGCGCCGACACTGATCTCCGCCGCGGCTCCGCGGAACCATTCCAACAGCATGGCAAATTGCGCCGCGGGACTGGAGAATATCATGATCGCGGCGGAGTCCCTGGGGCTTGGCGCCTGCTGGTCCAATCAGTCCCATTGGCTCACGGGTGTGCCGGCGGTCCGGAGGATCTACGGGCGCCTGGGCCTTCGGGAGGATGAGGATATTTTCGGCAGTGTGTCAGTAGGTTACGCCGCAGCCCGGCCAAAAAACCCGGCAGCGAGGAAAGAAGGCAGAGTACAGGTTATTTAAACGGAAAACCAGTCCGGACGGACTTAATCAGATCATAACCAGCGCTCTTAGAGGAGGAATCGGAAATGATCACAGGAGCAGTTCTGCGGGACGCGCTGATCAGCGGCGCGAACAGAGTGGCAGAAGAGAGCGGGGAAATGAACCGGATCAATTTCTTTCCTGTGGCGGACGGAGATACCGGGGCGAATCTTACGCTTACACTTGGCATGGCGAAGCAGCGTCTTCTGCGTATGCCGGAGAGCAGTACTGCGGCAGAGGTGCTCCGGGAAACAGCTGACGTCATGCTGCGGGCTTCCAGAGGGAACTCCGGGGCCATTCTCTCTGCCATGATCAGGGGAATGGCGGTTTATGTCAGCCATCTTCCGGAGCACCGGGATATTTCGGAACTGTCCTTTTTCAGGGCGCTTTCGGAGGGCGTGGACCTGGCTTTCCGCACGGTTTCCGTACCGACGGACGGAACCATGCTGACGGTCGCGAGGAAGACAGCAAGAGCTGGACTTGGCCTTCTGGAAGAAACAAAGGAAACGGATATGAACCGTATCTGGAAGGAGACGCTTGACACTGCCCGCCGGGCGCTCTCGCAGACGCGGTTTGAAATGGAGCTTCTGTGGGAGAATGATGTGGTGGATGCCGGTGCCCTGGGATTCGTGTGTTTCTTCAAAGGAATGACGGAAGTGTTTCTTGGGAGAGGCATTGTACCGGAACCGGCGGCGCAGGATGTGGAAAGGCCGTATGTCTTTGACAAGGAAAAGGTGATGAAGACGGACGGGAGCCTTCCGGTCGTGACCTATGTGCTGAACGCGGAGTTTTCCGGAGAGAACTTCATAAGGGAAGAAGTGAGGAAACGACTGGAGCCCTGCAGCGAACGCCTGACGCTGTTTCAGTTCCAGGACCGGTCAGAAGCAAAATTTAATACGGACGATCTGGCAGCTGCGGTAAAGGCCGCGGCGGAGACAGGCTGCCTCGTTAAGCTTTCGGGCATTTCCCACTCCGCAAATTTCAAGATCCGGTTTGGAACCCTTGCTGCCGGATTCCCGGAAGAACTGGAACAAAAGGCATCGGCAGCGCCCGGGAGTTATGGGCTGATAATGCTGATCCTGAAGGATTCCCCGGAGGAGAAGATCGGGGAGAAAGCCGTACAGATGCTGAAGCGGTATTATTTGGAGGAAGGGAGGTATCATGTGACGGAAGAACGGGATCTGCTGCGGATCGCCGCGGTAACGGATATCCCCTGGAGAATTATGGAAGAGGCCTGCCAGGGCGGCATTTCCCGCGGCTTCGTGACGGAGATCCTGGTTCAGCATTGGGCGACTTGACTTAAGCCTGAGCTGGAAACAGAAACTCATGGATCTTCTTCAGGATCTCCGCCAGCTGTTTTCCGGAAGCGTTGTCTACATGAAAGCCTCCGGCGCAGACGACTCTGCGGTTGTACCGGACTGCCGCTTTTTCCGCCAGGGAGCGGCAGAGCAGTTCATCCTTGTGCCCGGGAACAGAAAGAACGGAGGAGGTGCAGCTGATTGATCCGTCCCCCTTCAGCGACGGGCGGGGCTCCGTAAGAACGACACATCCTATGTGCGGCTTATCTCCGCCCCGGACAGTCAGGAGAAGATCCTGTCCGACCGGGGACAGCTCTACAGTCAGAAGGGAAAAGGACAGAGGAATATCAAAAATCTCCGGGTCCATTAATGATGCTCCTTTCGGCCAATACGGAATCGGTTATTTACGGTCAGATCATATATGACAAGGCGGCAGGGTTTTTTACAGGCCCTGCCATCTTTTGTAGTCCGGAGTTTCGACCCCAAAGGGCTCCAGAAGCTTTGCGGCAGTGTGATAAGTCATTTCTTCAATGCTTTTCGGGCGGATGTAATAGGTGAGCATGGGCGGGACGATCCGCACTCCCGGGATCATGGAGAGCTCCTGCATGTTCCGGAGGTGGATCGGAGAAAGAGGGGTTTCCCGGACTGCCAGCACTAGAGGACGCTGTTCCTTCAGAGTGACGTCGGCTGCCCGGAGGAGCAGGGAATCCGCGTATCCGGAATGAATTCCGGCAAGAGTCTTCATGCTGCAGGGCACCACCAGCATGCCGGCAGTTTTCCAGGTTCCGCTGGCCGGTCCGGCGCCGATGTCCCTTAGGTCAAAAACCTGGTCCGCCAGGGAAAAGAGATCCTCCTCCGTGAGATCTGTTTCCTGCCGCAGCGTCACTTTCGCGCTGTCGCTGAGGATCAGGCAGGAAGAAAACGCCGGATCCTCCCGCAGGATCTTCAGGCATTCCACCGTGACCGGCAGGCCGCTGGCGCCGGTAGCGCCGATTACGATTCGTTTTCTTCCCATACAGATACTTCCCCTTTCCGCCTGGCGGCTGACATGTGTTATTTCCCGAACCCCGGGACCCACTTTGCGGGATCCAGTTCCATAAAGGGCGAACGGATGAAATGATCCTTCAGACCGAAGGGCACGGTGGCGTCAAAGATCGTCTTGCAGGAGATGCCCACATCTGCGATGGAGGTGCTGTACGCGGGATTGGAGCTGGGATCCAGAGGATGACAGCGGACTCCGGGGATGGTGATGATATCCCTGTCTCCCTGAAAACGGGTGTTCATGGCCCAGAGCACATCGTTGGTGTCAAAGATGTCCACGTCATCATCCACCAGGATTACGTGCTTCAGTTCCGGGAAGGCGGAAAACGCAAGAAGAGCTGCCTGGCGCTGCTTGCCCTCATCAGTAGGAACGGTTTTCACGCACTGGAGGACCGCCATGTACTTTCCGCCGCCGGCGCGGTGGGAATAGACATTTTTTACTTTGCCCGGCAGAGCCTTTTCCAGAAGGTTCAGGATGGACGCTTCAGTGGGGATGCCAGCCATGTTCACATGCTCTTCACTGGGGCCGATGCAGGTCTGCATGATGGGGTCCTTCCGGTGGGTGACGGCCTTCACTCTGATCAGCCAGCAGACGTGGCTGGCAAAGCCGTTGTAGCCGGGAAACTCCGGCATGGCATAGCCGGTGTGGGAGTTCTGGTCTTCCACGGTATTGTTGCTGCCCGGCAGGATCTCGCCTTCAATGACATATTCCGCGTTGGCGATGGCGTTCTCTTTGATGGAAACACAGGGGGTCAGTTCCACAGCCTTTCCCCGGAGCGCACCGGCGATGGAAAGCTCGTTGAATCCAAGGGGTGTCGTCGGCGGTTCGAAGCAGGATGTCACGGAGATCGCCGGGTCCACGCCGATGGAGATGGAAATGGGGAGAGGCTGTCCCAGCTCTGTGGCCCGTTCCGCCATGGCACCGATGTGCCGCGAGCCGGGCTGCAGGAAAATGGACAGGGTATCCTTTGACTGGATGCACATCCGGTGGATCGTGACGTCTGAAAGACCGGTGTCGGGATGCGTGGCGTAGCACATGCCGAGGGTGATGTACGGGCCGGCATCCACGGGCGTGTTGGTGGGGGCCGGGATCAGGCGGAAGAGGTCAAAATCCGGATCCTCCGCCCGGTGGATCACTTCCTGGGAGGGAGCGGGAGTACTGACGACGACCGGTTCAACGGGATGGTTTGCGCAGTTTCTCACCAGGTGTCCCAGTTCTTCCTTTTTGCAGCCAAAGAGACGGGCGACCCGCTCTCTGCTTGCCATGAGACCAATGACCACCTTCGCGTCCGGATGTCCTTTTACATTGTGAAAGATCATGGCGGGGCCGTCGATCGTGGTGGGACGTTTCACCGTTCCGCCCGCGCCGATGTATCGGTATACGCCGGCGAGTTCCGCTGCCGGATCAACTTCCACATCCGTCTCAACAAGCTGTCCGGGAATGGTCCGCAGTAATTCAAGGGCGCTTCTCAAGTCAAAAACCTGATTTATCATAGTGATCCTCCAAAACAAACATTGTTAGTTAATGACATTGTATCACAGGTTTTACAAAGAAGCAATTACAGTATGATAAAAAGTTAAGAATAAAAATGTGCTTGTTCTGTGATGAACGGCACTGTACAATGATGCCGAAAACTAAAGTTATCACCACGGAGGATAGTGCGTGTATGAAGAAAACTGTAGAAAGAATGTGTGTTGTATTAGCTGCCGCCTGCCTGGCAGCAGGCAGTTCCGCATGCGGAAAGGTGAAAAAACTTGACGCACCCGTCGAGAGTACGGCTTCGGCCACGGAAGACGCGCTGCATAACATCACCCGCCAGGAAATGGCGGAAAAAACAGGCATCGACCTTCCGGCCCCGGAGGGCGCTGAAAACGTGTCCTATCATGTACTGATGGCATCGTCAGAAACACCTGTTGCAGAGATGGATTTCACGCTGGACGGGCACACGGCGTACCTGAGGGCCCAGGCCACGGACTGGGTCCCTGCGTCCCCGGGAATGGATGCGAAGGTGGAAGAACTCAGTTCTTTGATGGATACAGACCATTATGATATTTCGGGTCTGTATTACAAATGGACAGCCATGGGGACCGCCGATATTGAAGGACGGAGCGGCATGTACTGCATGGACAAAGATGTGGGTTTCGTCGCCTGGATCGATACGGCGCCGGGAATCCTGTATAATCTCTGCATGAAGAAAGGTGCTGAACAGGAAGTGCTTATGACCCTGGCGGAAGCTGCTTTTGTGCCTCTGCAGGGCGATGCCGGCACACCGGCAGCAGATTCGGACTGGTACATGCAGGTGCTGAACGACGCCGCTACGAAAGAGAAGTATCCGTATCACTGTTTTGAGGATGTGAACGGGGACAAAGTTCCGGAGCTGTTCCTTTCGACCACGGAGAAGGACTTTATCAGCGCCGAGGACAAGGCCTGTATGATCATTTACGAGGCCGGCAAGCCGAAAATCGTGAAGGAGATCGGAAAAGCCGGAGGTGATAAATTCTACTTCAACGCGGACGAGCACACGGTGACTTGGTATCACCGCCTTTCCGGAGAAAGCCATATCGAGGTCTATCAGCTGGAGAACGGTGAGCTGAAAAAGATCACCAGCGCGGACACTTACGGGCCGCATCATTACCCGGAAAAGGACAACCAGGAGATGCTGTGTTTCCATGACGGCAAGGAAGTTTCTAAAGAAGAGACCGACGCCCTCTGGGAGAAGTACGCGAACGAAAAAGACGAGATCAGCTACACAAAATAACTGTACCTGAGTTCAGCAGGAGAGGAGCCGGTGACGGCTCCTCTTTTGTGCTATAATGGCACAGGATCACACGTTTTTACGGTTAAAAGGAAAGAACGTATGCATTTGGAATAAATAAGGCTTGACAATGGAATGAAAACGGCCCAGAATGGATCTGGAAAGCGGCAGGCAAATACAGAGAGGCAAATACAGAGAGGTGAAAGCTGTGACAATTGCTGAGATGAAACAGAAAAAGGCCGAACTCGGTTTGACGAACGAACAGGTGACAATGCTGTCCGGTGTGCCGCTTGGTACCGTCCAGAAAGTATTTGGAGGAACCACGACCGCTCCGAGGTATCAGACTTTGAGGAAACTGGAAGCAGTATTTTCATCATCCGGGATACCGGGGACCCTGACGATCCGGGAAACCGCGCATGAATATATGGCCGCAGGGAAAAGCCCGGCAGAAAAGAAACCGGGAGAGTATACAGTGGAGGATTTTTACGCTCTTCCGGACGATAAGCGCGCGGAACTGATCGACGGCGTTTTCTATGACATGACAGCGCCCGGCGGACCCCACCAGACAACGCTGATCGAGCTTGGGGTGCAGTTTCATTCACTGGTAAAAAAGAACAAAGGTACCTGCAAGGTATTTCTCGCGCCTTTTGATGTGCGGCTGGACATGGATGACAAAACCATGGTGGAACCGGATCTCATGGTGATCTGCAGGAAGGACAGGATTCAGGAACGGTACTGCAACGGGGCTCCGGATCTGATCATTGAAATACTGTCGGCTTCTACCAGAAAGCAGGACCTGACCCTGAAATATGCGAAGTATTCGGTTGCCGGTGTGAGGGAGTACTGGATCGTTGACCCGCAGGAGCGCAAAGTGGCAGTGTTTAACTTTGAAAAAAACCTTCTTCCCGCGATATACGGGTTTGACTGTGAAGTACCTGTAGGTATCTGGGGAGAAGAAATGAAAATCGATTTTGCGGAAATCGGAAGAGAGCTGGACAGTATTTACACGGAAAAACGGAACGATTCCTGGGTCGATCCCGGGAAATAAAAATACACGGATAATCCAGAGAGGATAACAAGAGGGACTGCGGAATGCAGTCCCTCTTGTTGCGTATGTCCCGCAAGCGGGCCTTGAATCTATTTTACAATCACTCGTGCAGCTTCACCTTGATCCAGAGCTCGGACAGCTCCTTCTTCAGGGTCTCGTTGTCGTGGAAGAATTCATCCTTTTCATAGCCGGAGCGCGGAATATAGGCGGAATTTCCTTCGAAGGCGCCGCCGGGGCCGGAGAGGTCCTTCATGACCTGGTCGTTCACGGAGGTGTAGCCGACTTCTTCGGAGATCATCTTGCTGTTCTCGTACTCCAGGATGTAGTTCATGAAAAGGTTCGCCAGAGCCGGGTTCTTCGCGTTGGCCGGGATGACCATGCCGTCGACGCAGACGTTGGTGCCTTCCTTCGGCTCGGAGAAGGCCAGCTTGTCATTCATTTCGGAGATGTAGCAGCCGTCGCCGCTGTAGACGATGGCCATCCACTTCTCGCCGTTGGCCATGGCGTCGATCACTTCGTCCGTCACATAGGCGGGCTGGACTGCCTTGTCCGCTTCCCGGAGCCACTGGAAGGCTTCCTGGATCTCATCCTCGTTCTCCGTGTTCGCGGAATAGCCGAGAGCCTTGAAGGCCATCATGAAGGAATCGCGCTCGGAGTCGTACATGTAGGCTTTGCCGGCGTACTTCGGGTCGTGGTAGATGCTGAAGCCTTTTTCCTCCACCTCGGCGGGGTCGATCTTTGTGGTGTCATAGAGAATGCCCACGGTCTGCCAGAGGTAGGGGACCATGTAAGTGTTGTCCGGGTCGCAGTCCAGGTTCTTCGCGCCTTCGGTCAGCACGGACAGGTTCGTGACGACAGATTTGTCGATGGGCTGGATCATCTTTTCCTTGATGAGTCGCTCGACCATGTAGTCGCTGGGGACCAGGACATCGTAGGAAGCGCCGGAGAGGAGCTTGGTATACATTTCTTCGTTGGAGGCGAAGAGGGAGTAGTTGACGGTGACGCCGTACTCCTTCTCAAAGTTGTCAAGGACCTCGGGGTCGATGTACTCGCCCCAGTTGTAGACGTTCAGGGTGCCGTTGCCGATGTCGACGGAACCGGCATCCTTCTTGTCAGAAGTGTTCTCAGCGCCGGAAGCGGGCTT
Organism: Stomatobaculum sp.; assembly: GCA_017449925.1. The sequence goes on along the minus strand of JAFSYO010000160.1, from coordinate 37,073 downwards.
GGTTTCGGTCGCGGCCTGGGTGGCGCCGCCTTTTCCGCCGCCGCAGGCGGTGAGTGAAAGGACACATGCGGCCATCGCAGCAAAGCAGAGATACTTTTTCATCATATTGTTTCCTCCTTTTAAGTACATGTATTCCAGGGTCAGTTGTTCTGCGAAGCCGCCAGGAGCTTTTTCCTGCGCTTCTCCCGGGCGGCCGGGATGACATTGACCAGGATCAGGATGATCGTCACAACGACGACGATCACGGTTGACAGAGCGTTGATGCCGGGGTTGTAGCGCTTCATGGAGTAGACGTACATGGAAATGTTGTTGATTCCGACGCCTGCCGTGAAGAAAGAGATGACAAAGTCATCGAAGGACATACTGAAGGCGATGAGCGCACCCGAGATGATCGCCGGAAGGATCTGCGGGATGATGACCTTCGTCAGCGCCTGGAAGGGCGTGGCGCCCAGGTCCAGAGCCGCCTCCGCTACGTTGTCGTCCAGCTGCCGGAGCTTCGGCATGATGGACAGGATCACATAGGGAATGCAGAAGCTGATGTGGGACAGGATCAGGGTCACAAGGCTCAGCTCGACCTTCACGGAAATGAAGAGAAGCATGAGGCCGATGGCCGTCACGATGTCCGGGTTCATCACCGGGAGATTGTTGATCTCCAGGACAATGCTTTTGATCAGCTTCCGGGACTTCGACAGTCCGATGGCGGCGATGGTGCCGACCACGGTGGAGACCACGGTGGCGATGACCGCCACGATCACTGTGTAGTTGATGGCCTGAAGCATGGTCTTGTCGTGGACCATGGCGTGGTACCAGCGGAAGGAAAAGCCCGTGAAGTTCGTCAGGGACTTGCTTTCGTTAAAGGAGAAGACCACCACGTACAGGATCGGCAGGTAGATGAACAGCAGGATAATGATCAGATAGGCATCTGTAAGCCGGGAGAGCAGAGTTTTCTTTTTTTCCATCTCACGGTACCTCACTGTTCATCGGGGTTTTTGTCAAGTTTCCGGGTGAGCCACATGGAGGCGATGATGATCAGCGCCATGATCAGGGAGATGGCGCTCCCGAAGTTCCAGTCGCCTGCCGTCAGGAAGTAGATCTCGATCAGGTTTCCGATCAGGACGTAGTCGCCGCCGCCGAGGAGCTTCGGGATAACGAAGCTTGAGACCGCAGGCAGGAACACCAGGGTGATCCCGGAAATAATACCGGGGACGCTTAAGGGGAGCGTGACCTTTAAGAAGGTCTGGATCTTGTTCGCGCCCAGGTCGTAGCTGGCCACCAGGAGGTTCCGGTCCATCTTGCTGATGGCCGTCAGGATCTGGATGACCATGTAAGGCAGAAAGTCATAGACCATGCCGATAAAAACCCGGAGCTCGCTGCCGAACTCGAAGTTCAGAAGGATGCCTCTCCATGCGTAGGTCTTTAAGAGCATGTTGATCCACATGGGCAGGGTCAGGAGCAGGGTCATCAAGGTCTGGCTCCGCTCCGGGAGATTCGCGATGATCAGCGCCGCGGGGTAGCCGATCAGAAGGCAGAAGACCGTAGTGAGGAAGGCGATCCGCAGCGAGGTGACCAGCACCCGCATGAAGACAGGATCCTTCAGGAATTTCGCGAAGTTCTCCAGGGTGAACTGGAACAGCATGGTGTCATTGCCCCCTTTTGTCACCGCGTAAAGGGAGATCATGATCATCGGAGCGACCACGAAGACCGCGAGCCAGGCGATATAGGGGTAGGTCATTCTGGAAAAGGATTTCATGGCTTAAGACTCCTGTACCATTTTGTGCATGACGTGGATGTCGTCCGGACCGAAAGAGAGTCCCACCCGGTCGCCTTCTTCGTGATGCGAAGTGGTTTCGATCTTGTACTCGCGGCCCTGGGTGGCGAAGGTGATGTCGTAGGAACCCTCGGTGATCTCATCGGGCTCGAAATCATACTTCACGTCGGTGATGTTTACCAGGGAGTCGTCCTGCAGGTTCCAGGCCTCCGCGCTGGCCCAGGTCTTCAAGTCGGTGGAGATGGCCATGGACTCCATGATCTCGTCCGGGGTGATGAAGAAATCCAGGGCGCTGATGCCGATGTTGTGCCGCGCGTCCTCCACGTACTGGGGCTGCACCACATAGACCTTCACCGTCACGGAGGTTCCCTTGTCTGTGCCGAAGGTGATGTTGTAAACGCCGGGAGCCTTTTCGATGTTGTGGGAGATCTTCGTCAGGGAGATGTCCCGCTCCTCTTCGTCCTGGCTCCAGGCCTGGGCGTTGGCGGTGGAAATGTAGTCCTGGTCCGTCATTTCGTTGTTCACCAGGTCGTCCAGGTCCACGTAGAAGTCGTTGGCGCTGATTTTTTCCTGGGCCTGCTCGTTCACGATGTCGTGCTGGGTGATGACGTGCATCTTCACGGTCTTCGTGACGCCGGTGCGGGTCTCCACCATGAGCTCGTAGTGGACGCCCTTGAAAAGAACGCTCTTCACCTCGCCCCGGAGGATCCCCTCCTCGGGCTTCACGATCTTCAGGTCCTCGGGGCGGATCAGGACATCGACGGGCTCGTCCTTCTTGAAGCCGAAGTCGCGGCATTCGTAGTCCCTGTCGTCGACCCGGACCTTATAGTCCTCCGGCATGGTGCCGGAGACGATGTTGCTCTCTCCGATGAACCGGGCCACATATTCGTTGACCGGCTCATTGTAGATCTCCATGGGAGTGCCGATCTGCTGGATCTCGCCGGCGTTCATGACCACGATCTTGTCGCTCATGGTCAGGGCCTCTTCCTGGTCGTGGGTCACGTACATGAAGGTGATGCCGACTTCCTGCTGGATCCGCTTCAGTTCCCGCTGCATCTCCTTCCGGAGTTTCAGGTCCAGGGCGCCCAGGGGCTCGTCGAGAAGCAGGACGTTCGGTTCGTTCACCAGAGCCCGGGCAATGGCCACGCGCTGCTGCTGTCCGCCGGAAAGAAGCGTCACGTTCCGCTTTTCATATCCCTCCAGATTCACCAGGGCGAGCATTCTCGTCACCTTCTGGCGGATGATGTCTTCGCCCGTCTTTTTGATCCGGAGACCGAAAGCGATGTTGTCGTAGACGTTCAGGTGGGGGAACAGGGCATAGCGCTGGAACACGGTGTTGATCTCTCTTTTATAAGGAGGCACCTTGTCGATGCACTCGCCGTCGAAGATCACAGTTCCTTCGTCCTGCTCCAGGAATCCGCCCAGGATTCGGAGAAGAGTCGTTTTTCCGCAGCCGGAAGGGCCGAGGAGGGTGACGAATTCATTTTCCGCGATGTTCAGGTTGATGCCTTTTAAGACAACCTGGCCGTCGAAGCTTTTCACAATGTTGCGGAATTCGATAAGATTGCGTGCAGCCATGGGAAATGTCCTCCGTATTGATAGATTCAGAACATGGGCGGGGTGCAGATCCAGAGGATCTGGGCCGTGTGGCTGCCCGTATTCCTGAGAATGTGCTCATAGTCTCCGCGGATATAAAAAGTCTCGCCCTTTTTCAGGGGATATTCTTCTTTGCCGTTTACGAGGGAGATCCTTCCTCCCAGCACATAGCCGAATTCCTCCCCTTCGTGGGGCTGCATGGGCTGAGAACTTTCTCCCGGCTGGATCTCCACCAGGATCGGCTCCATCTCGTTCTTCTGGGCGTTCGGCACGATCCAGCGGATGGTGTAGCCGTCCTTTTCGTCCACGAAGAAGTCGCTTTCCTCGAAGGTCACCTTTTCCTGGCGTTCATCTTCCTTGAAGAACTGGGACATGTTGGTGCCCAGGGCCACGACGATGTCCTGCAGGGTCGGCAGGGAAGGCGTCGCCAGATCGTTCTCCAGCTGGGAAAGATAGCCTTTGGTAAGTTCGCAGCGGCTCGCCAGCTCTTCCTGTGTTAAGTTGTTTTTCGTTCTCAGCTGCCTGATTCTCTGACCGACTTTCATCTCTATTGCCTCTGTATTAATAATTTCTGTATCAATAGCTGCTGGTTTAAAATTACTAATCAAGGATTTTATTTATTCTAAACAGCACCATTATTATACCTGATGGGCAGGAGAATGCAAGATAATTTTAAATTTAAAGTTTAATATAAAAAAACTCAGCAATGTGTTGTTTGTGTGACTTTTTCTGTGGTATGATATGCCCATAAGTTAAATAAATAACAAACAACACATCAAACAAATAACAGCAACAAAAAACAAAACTATAAAAACTAAAAAAAAGTAGAGAGGAAAAAATCAATGATGAAGAAACTTATTGCAGGAATCGCAGGAATCGCAGCAGCAGTTATGATGACAAGCACCGCCTTCGCAGGTGAATGGGTGAATATGAACGGAAGGTGGTTTTACAATACCGGATATGACTACGCACTTAACGGATGGAACTGGATCTACGGAACCGACGGGACAGCCAAGTGCTATTACTTTGAAAACGACGGCTGTGTCAAGACGTATGGGACGACTCCGGACGGCTATTATGTGAACGGCGAGGGCGCCTGGGTCAAAGACGGAAATGTGGTCACCATCGACTACCAGAACGGAATGCCGGTCGAGACTGATTACTCGAGGGTTGGCGGAAGATACCACACCACAAGCCAGAAATACGCGGATGGCAGCGTCAATACCTATGGAGCGAATGACTTCCCGGTGGACGTGAATTTCAACGGCGGCTGCTTTGTCACCAGCTATTACGGGAACAATGAACAGACCACCGAGGCTTTCTACAACTATAACACCCAGTACAGCTATGAGTCTGCTGACCATCAGAAGAAGCTCGATTTCATCGACACGAACAACTTCCGCATTGTCGACTACACCCAGGGCACGGAGACCTTCTTCGCCCGCTGATAATGCTGATGGAACAAAGCTGACGAGGCAAAAGGGAATAGTAAAGGAAATAAAAAAGAGGAGCAGATAATGAGCTCCTCTTTTTTGTGTGCTGTGTTCAGAACCGCCTTTTCGCGGCTTCGGCGTGACCGATGAGTCCTTCCCCAAGGGCCATGCGGTTCACGAGGGGGGCGATCTTTTTGGAAGCTTCCGGGGTCATACTCTGGTGGGTGCAGACCTTCAGGAAGGTGCCCACATAGACGCCGCCGGTATAACGGGCCGCTTTGATGGTAGGAAGTGTGTGGTTGGTGCCGGAGGCGTAGTCTCCAAACACCTCCGCCGTGTTTCCGCCAATAAAGAGGGAGCCGTAGTTGTAAAGCTTTTCAATGACGGCGTCCGGATCCCGGAGATTGATCTCCAGATGTTCCGGGGCGTAGTCGTTTGCGGTCTGAATGGCTTCCTCCAGACTGTCCAGGACCACCACTTCGCCGAAGGTGTCCCAGGAAGAGCGGGCGATGGAGGCGGTGGGGAGCCAGGAAAGTTCTTTTTCCACCTCTTCGATGGTCCGCCGGGCCAGGTCTTCCTCTGTAGCCAGAAGGATCGCCTTCGCATTGGGATCGTGCTCGCACTGGGCCAGCAGATCCGCGGCCAGGACCTGCGGGTCCGCGCCGCCGTCCGCCACAGCCAGCACTTCGCTGGGACCGGCTACAAAGTCGATGCCCACCTGGCCGTAGCACTGGCGCTTCGCCTCCGCCACGTACTGGTTGCCGGGGCCGACGATCACGTCCACCGGGGCGATGGATTCCGTGCCGTAGGAGAAAGCGGCAATGGCCTGGGCGCCGCCCACGGCGTAGATCTCGTCTGCGCCGGCAAGATGCATGGCCGCCAGTGTTTTATAGTGGATATCGCCGGTGCCGTGCACCACGGGAGCGCAGGCTGCCACGCGCTTCACCCCCGCCGCCTTCGCGGGAGTGATAAGCATAAGGGCAGTGGAATAAAGGGGGAAGCGGCCTCCCGGAACATAGCAGAGGCAGGACTGCACCGGAAGGACCCGGTGTCCCAGATGCACGCCGGGAACAGGCTCAAAATCCGGAAGGTCCCGGATGGTCTGAAGCTGCGCCTCCGCAAAGGAGCGGATATTGTAAAGCGCCTCCTCAAGGTCCTGCTTTTCCTCCGCAGTCAGTTTCGCCAGGGCGGCATCGATCTCCTCTTCGGATACCCGGAGGGACTTTCTCACGAAGCCGTCGAACTTTTCGCTGTATTCTGCCAGCGCCTTGTCGCCGTTTTCCTGTACGTTTTCAATGATGTCGGAGACGGTGCGCCGGAGGGCGCGGGTGTCTTCCTTCGTCCGTTCTTTTCCTTTTTTAATGTACCGCATGGGATCCTCTTTTCGTTTCGGGCTGCCGTTTCCGGAGCCGTTATTTCAGCCGCTGTTTCAGTTCGTCGTATTTCTGGAGCAGATCGTAAAGACCGTCCTCGGACAGAACGCCGCGGGGCAGGTCCTCCGGGAGCAGGTGCGCTTCATCAGCTTCATAATCCTGCCGCCAGAGGGGGCCGGAATAGTACTCCGAAAGGATCCGCAGATCCTCCTTTGCAGCATCGTACTGATCCAGAGCCTCTTCCAGGTTTTTCAGGCAGAGCTCGGCGCGGTTCAGCCGGGCTTCCATTTCTTTGATGCGTTTGATCATGGGTTGTTCCTTTCTGTCTGCTTTGATCCGGGGATGATGGAAGAAAACTATGACAGTTCATCCAGCGTGTGTCCGTAGGGCGGCAGGCACTCGTCCCGGAAATCCCTCACTTCCGGAAGCTCCTCGCAGAGCTTGTCCACCGCGGCCTGGATGGTCTTCTTCGCGGTGCGGAACTCGGTGTTGCCGGCATTTTCCTCCTCGATGCATTTGATCAGGGCGGAAAGTTTGTCCGCAGCCTTCACCAGGCGGCGCAGGTAGGGCGAGCCGGAAGTTCCGAAGACCTCCCGGTAGACCGGCTGCAGGTCTTCCGGCAGACGGGAAAGGAGGCGCTGTTCCGCGACGGCCTCCACTTCTTTGTAAGCGTCCCGGATGGATTCGCTGTAGTATTTCACAGGAGTTGGCATGTCGCCGGTAATGATCTCCGAGGCGTCGTGGAACAGGCCGATGACAGCAGCCCGGTCCGCGTCCAGCTGCTTTCCGTAGCGGACGTTCCCGATGGTGCAGAGCGCGTGGGCGATCATCGCCACCTCCATGGCGTGCTCAGAGAGATTCTCCGGCCGGGAGGAGCGCATCAGGGCCCATCGTTCTATGTATTTCATCCGCGATATGGCGGCAAAGAAATTAGTGGTCATGAAGAAGTGTCCTTTCAGGCAAGTTCTTTGTCAGTTTCAGTTTTTCGCGCGTCTTATTACAGCGGGCGCCTCGCCTCATCTGACAAAGGGCGCCCGGTATTCCGCGTTGATCTCGCGGATCTCCTTCTTTCCATCTATATAAGGCTGGTAAATGGATTCGATCCGCCCGCCGCCGCGGTTGTCGCATCCGGAACAGAATTCACATTCCGTGCCGCAGGAATCCCACAGGGCCTGCCGGACGATACGCTCTCTTTCCTCCCGTGTGGTATCCTTGATCAGGATCGATTTCTTTTTCTCCATTTCAACCTGCCTCCATAACAGCTATTTCCGGATTATTGTTTATATTACCATACTATTTCTTCTCTCAAAACATGTTATGATGGAGAAAACGAAAACGGCAGAAAGAAAAGGGAAGATAATGGAGGAAGACTGTCATGGCAGAACAAATTCAGGAGATTATTCAGAAAAACGGAATTATGGTTATCGATGGCTCCATGTCTACGGCGCTGGAGAACCTGGGCGCGAAGCTGAACACCAAGCTCTGGACCGCGAAGGCCCTGGAGGTGTCGCCGGAACTGGTGCGCACGGTGCACCTCAACTATTTCCGCGCGGGGGCGGACTGCGGGATCACCTGCAGCTACCAGGCCACGATCCCGGGACTCATGGAGAACGGATGCACCCGGGAGGAGGCGGAGAGTCTGATCGCCCGCTCGGTGGAGATCTTTAAAGAAGCGAGACAGCAGTGGTGGGAGGAAGAAGGAGAGAAGGCCGGACGGGTCTGGCCTCTGTGTCTTGCCGGCATCGGCCCCTACGGCGCTTATCTTGCGGACGGCTCCGAATACCGGGGAAATTACGGCGTGGGAGATGACGTCCTGGATGCTTTTCACCGCCGGCGGATGGAGATCCTCCACGAAGCGGGGGCGGACATCCTGCTGATCGAGACCCAGCCCTCACTTCACGAGGCGCTTCTGGAAGCGGAGATCGCGGAGGAGCTGGGAGCGGACTACTGGATCAGTTTTTCCTGCCGGGACGGAAAGCATATCCACGAGGGGAATACGGTGCGGGAGTGCGCGGAGGTTCTGTCCAAAGGACATCCGCATCTTAAGATGATCGGGGTGAACTGCACGAAACCGGAGTACATCGAGAGCCTGGTCTACGAGATGGTCTCGGCGACGGACATTCCCGTCGGAGTCTACCCGAACAGCGGCGAGACTTATGACCCGAAGACAAAGACCTGGCACGGCAGCGGAGACGGAAAGGATTTCGGGGAGTACGCCCTTGCCTACCTGAGAGCCGGAGCAAAGGCCGTGGGCGGCTGCTGCACCACGGTAGAGAAACACGTGCGGCAGTGCGTCGAGGCCCGGGAGCGGTTCCTGAAGGAAGGCGCGCCGGTGAGCATGCATTACAGCCGTTGATCCAGAGGCCGCCGCACCGCGGCGGCAGGTAAAAGACAGACTGCAGGAATCTGAGGGGGGAGAAAAACTATGGCGTCACTGACTGATTTTATGTACTGGCTGGACGATTTTATGTGGGGCACCTGGATGACGATACTGATCCTGGCTTTCGGCATCATCCTGAGTGTCCGCTTTGCGTTCCGCTACCAGAGGAAGATCGGCTTCAACTTTAAGAACACCTTCGCGAAGATCGGCGCGGCGGGAGAGGGCGAGGGAACGGTTTCCGGCTTCCGCGCCGCCTGCACGGCGCTGGCCAACACCGTCGGGACCGGAAACATCAGCGGCGTCGCCACGGCGATCGTCAGCGGCGGCCCGGGGGCGCTGGTCTGGATGTGGGTCTCCGCCTTTTTCGGCATGTCTACAAAGGCCTGTGAGATCATCATCGGTCAGCGCTACAGGGAGCACTACAAAAAGTCCATGAACGAGTATGTCTGCGACCGCTCCTTCGTGCTGAAGAACGCCTTCGGATGGAAGAAGGGAGCAGTGCTCCTGGCGGGATTCTGCTTCCTCTTCGGGCCCTGGACCTGCTGCGTTCAGACAGAGGCGGTGACCAGCTCCATGAACCAGGCCTTCGGAATTCCTCCGCTCTACGCGGATATCGTCATCGGCATCACCTGCATAGCGACCATCTGGGGAGGACTGAAGAGGATCTCCGAGGTCATGTCGAAGGCCGTTCCTATCATGGCGGTCCTCTACATTGTCATGGGACTCGGCGTGCTTATCCTGAACATCCAGCATGTTCCGGCGGTCCTGGCCCTTATTTTCCGGAGCGCTTTCAGCCCCACGGCCGCTGTCGGCGGATTCACCGGCGCCACGGTGCGGGACGCCATCCAGTACGGCGTGGCCCGGGGCATCTACTCCAATGACGCGGGCACCGGCTACGGCATGATCGCCCACGCTGCGGCCCAGACAGACCACCCGGTACGGCAGTCTCTCTGGGGATGGGGCGAGGTGTTCATCGATACCTTCGTGATCTGCTCCATTACCGCCTTTACCATCATTTTCACCGGATCCTACTACACCCCGGACGTCACCAGCGGCGCCCTGACTACCCTTGCCTTCACCAATGCCTACGGCGCCATCGGCGGTAAGTTCACTGCCATCGCCATCGCGGTCTTCGCCTGGACCACCATCATCGGCATGTACTACACCTGCGAGAAGTCCGTAAACTACGCCTTCGGGGACACGGAGAACAACCGGAAGATGATGCCGATCTACATGATCTACTACATGATCCCCTGTGTCGTGTTCTACAATATCGAGGCGGATCTTCTGTGGGCCTTCACGGACGTGCTCTCTGCGTTCTACGTGTGCATCACCCTCTTCATCATCGCCGCAAAGCACAAGGAGATATTCCGTCTTTTCGACGACTTCTGGAAGCGCTACCTGCCGGCGAAGGAACGGGGCGATAATCCGCCGTACGTGACCTTCGACTGCGGGGAAAAAGAAGAGAGCTGAGGGAAGAAAACAGTTCCGGGAAGCACCGCAAATACGTAGCGCTCTCCGAAGGATAAGATTACAATGCTGTTTATAAATCAGAACTACGTCATTGAAAGGAGAATAAAAAATGAGTAAGATAAATGATTTCCTGACAGAAGCGGGCGTTTTTTTCCTTGCGACTGCTGACGGCGACCAGCCGAAGCTCAGACCCCTCGGCGCTCATCTGGAGATGGATGGAAAGGTCATCTTCGGAGTCGGAGATTTTAAGAACGTGTACCGGCAGATGAAGGCGAACCCGAAGGTCGAGATCGCCGCGTGCAAGAAAGACGGACACTGGCTCCGTTATACCGGGAAGGCCGTTTTTGAGGACGACCCGAAATATGCAGAGGCCATGCTGGATGCGATGCCGCATCTGAGGAACATCTATAACGACCAGACCGGCAACAAGATGATGACTTTCCACATTGATGCGGTCTCCGCGGTGGATATCCCCGTGATGGGTGACGGCGAGAGTCTTCTGTAATGAATGCGTGCTTTGCATACGGCGGCTTCTCGTCTGCGGCCAGCGGGAACAGGGAGTCCCAGCCTGAGGAGGTTTTACTATGCGGCTTTCGAATCGGATGAAAGCGATCCTGCTGATCCTTCTTTCTTCCCTGGGATTTGCGACGATCTCTCTTTTTGTACGGCTCGCGGGTGATGTTCCCACCATGGAAAAGACTCTGTACCGGAATGCGGTCAGCACCGCGGTTACGGGGACGATTCTGTTCCGGTCCGGAATTCCCTTCCGGATCCGGAAAGGCGAGCGGCTGGATATGTTCTGCCGCTGCCTCTTCGGCTGCACCGGCATGATCGTCTATCTCTGGACCATTGACCACATGGGGATCGCAGACGCGAACATGCTGAACAAGACCTCTCCCTTCTTCAGTGTCCTGATGAGCATCTGGATCCTTGGGGAAAGGCCTTCGCTCCGCGATATCCTGTGCGTCGCCCTCGCGGTATTCGGCGCGGCACTGGTGGTGAAGCCGGGCAGAGGCATGGCAAGTCTTCCGGCACTGATCGGCCTGGGCGGAGGTTTTTTTGCTGGCACAGCCTATTCCTTCGTGCGGAAAGTCGGACTCCACGGCATCCCGGCTCCGCTGACAGTAACGTGTTTTTCGCTGTTCTCCTGCCTGGTATCCCTCCCCTTTGTACTGCGCTCGGATGTCCACGCCGCAGGAATACAGATCGTCTGTCTCATTATAGTGGGACTTCTGGCGGCGGGAACACAGCTCTCCCTGACCAAGGCTTACAGCTACGCGCCGGCGAAAGAGATATCGGTCTTCGACTATTCCCAGATCGTGTTTGCCGCGCTGTACGGCTTTCTGTTCTGGAACGAACTTCCCGATCTGTACAGCCTGATCGGATACATCATTATCATAGCCTGCGCGGTGTTCCGCACGCTGGGCTGAACCCTTGACGAGGGCGTTTTTAAGGCATTTTTAAAATTCCGGACCCCTCCGGCAGGCACTTTTAGCTGTTTTCAGGCAAAATTTCGCTTTATTGTAAAGCCTGTGGGCGTTTTTAGCATGTTTTGAAAAATCCGCACCCCTGTTTTTCGAAAAACAAGGGTGCGGATTTTTAAGATTGTCCTAAAAACGCCCAACAGTGCTGTTTTCAATGCTAAAAACAGGCAGAATCTCTGATTTTCCAGCTCTTGAAGGGTACGGAAATTTCAAAAACAGTCAATAACGCCCACGGGAGGTTAATGAAGCTTAAGACGCGAAAAGGAAACTTTGTTATTCCGTCACTGCCCACACTCTGGCGGGCAGGCCGGTGGCGCCTTCAATGCGGGGCCATGCGGCGAAGAGGATGGCGCCGGCGGGAGCCACCTGATCCAGGTTGCAGAGCACTTCGACCTGCAGTTTGCCCTGTTCCAGGACATAGCGCTCGCAGGCCAGGTCGCAGGCCTTCGCAGCTTCCGCGGAGGCGTCGGTGTCCAGGGCCTCGTGGCCGTTGGCAGCGGCGTTGCGCTCTTCATAGATATATTTCAGGGCTTCCAGGGACCAGCCCGGGAAGTTCTCGCTTCCGTCCTCGGCGATGCCGGAAAGAGCGTTCATGTCCGGCCAGCGCTTTGACCAGTCGGTGCGGAGGGCAACGAAGGCGCCGTCCGGGATGGGGCCGTATTTCGCTTCATAATCTTTGATGTCCTGGGCGGTCACAGCGTAGTGCACATCTTCCGCGACTTTATCTGTGATATCGATGACACAGAGCGGGAACACACCGTTCTCTACGCCGTAGGCCTCGGACAGGGGGGCGTCTTTGACAAAGTGACCGGGGAAGTCAATGTGGGTTCCGAACTGTCCCGGAAATTTGAAGGTCTGGATGAGACATTCCAACATGGGGTTTCCCCAGTCGAACACAGTCTTGCAGAGCTCCACGCTCCCCTCCGGGATGCCGCTCCAGAAAGGACTGTCGTTGTTCAGACTGTGGGAAAGCTCCACCCACTTAAGCTTCTTCATCTGTTCCAGGGTTTCCCAAAGCTTGTACATACGGTTTCCTCCTTTTGGTGGATTAAAAAATGATACTATATTCACGGCCGCAGGATCACGGCCTAAGAATTACAGCTTCATAGGGACGGAGTCTGCCGGGCACCGCTGTTTCCGCGGCAGCCGCGTCGGCTGCAGTTTCCCCGGTCTCCGGATAGCTGCCGAGCACGATTTCCGCGCCATCAGCCCCCGCGCCGATGGCCTTCGGATCGTATTCCGCCGTCTCTCCGCTGAAGTTCACGAGGATGATGAGCGTGTCCTCCGGGTTGCTGCGCCGATAGGCGTAGATCCGGGGATGATCGTGCAGCAGTTCTTCATAGGTACCGTCCAGAATACAGGCGTTTTCTTTCCGGAAAGCTGTGAGCTTCCTGTACCAGGACAGGACGGAGGAAGGATCCTCAGATTCTGCGGCGACATTTTCCTTTGAAAAATCTTCATGTACCGGCAGCCAGGGCGTCCCGGATGTGAAGCCGGCATTCGGACTGCAGTCCCACTGCATCGGGGTCCTGGCGTTGTCCCGGCTGAAGCGGTGCACTGCTGCCATGGCCTCCGCTTCGGAAAAGCCTTCCTTCAGGGCAAACTCATACTGGGCGCGGGAATTGACCTCATTGTACTGGTCGATAGAATCCCAGGCGATATTCCGGAGACCCAGCGCCTGCCCCTGGTAAAGGAAGGGCGTGCCCCGGAGGGTGAGCAGTATGGTTCCCATGGCTTTTCCGGCAAGCACCGGGTCTGCATCCGCCGGGAAGTAGTAGCTTACGGAGCGGGGTTTGTCGTGGTTCTCGAAATAGATGGGATACCACCCGTTTTCGGCGGTGGCCTTCTGGCTTGCTGTCAGAGCGGTCTTCAGGTCCGCGAGGGTCCAGGGCTCCGGCCGGCACCATTCTTCCACGCCCTTGAAATCCAGGTTTACATGGCTGAATTCGAAGATCATGTCGAAGACGCCGTTCTTCCCGACCCAGTCCTTCAGCTCCGAGGGACCGACGCCGTTCGCTTCACCGACAGTGAAAATATCCTTTCCTTCACATACTTCTTTTTTGAATTCCCGGAGGAAGGTAAGAATTCCGGCCGTGTTCACAGTCATGTTGTGGACGCTGACGGTCCCGTCCGACGCGTCCGCAGGTCCGTCCGCCATGTCCGCGGGTTTTTTGATGTAAGGGATCGCGTCCATGCGGAAGCCGCCGACTCCCTTATTTACCCAGAAGTTGGCTATATCGTAGAGCGCCTGCCGCACTTCCGGGTTCTCCCAGTTCAGGTCAGGCTGGGCGGAGGCAAAGGTGTGAAGATAGTACTGCTGCCGCTCTTCGCACCAGGTCCAGGCGGAACCCCCGAAAATGCCGCGCCAGTTATTCGGGGCGCTGCCGTCCGGCTTCGCATCCCGCCAGATGTACCAGTTGCTCTTCGGATTATCCTTGCTCTTCCTGGACTCCAGGAACCAGGCGTGTTGATCGGAGGTGTGGTTGTAGACCAGGTCCATGACGATCCGGATACCCTTCGTGTCCGCTTCCCGGATCAGCGCGTCCATATCCTCCATGGTCCCGTAGAGGGGGTTGATGGTATAGTAATCCGCTACGTCGTAACCATTGTCCACCATGGGAGAGGCATAGACCGGAGTGAGCCAAAGAGCGCCGACGCCAAGGCTCGCCAGATAATCCAGCCGCGACCGGATCCCGTTCAGGTCGCCGATCCCGTTTCCGTCCGAATCCTGGAAGCTGCTGACATAGATCTCATAGGCGTTAGTTTTCTGCCACCATTTCATATCATCTACTCCTGCGAAAGCTGTCGCGCATTCCGTAAAACAGACTGCAGCGGCAAGAACTAAATCTATCTTACCCGAATTGCCGGAAGCGGTAAACCCTGTCCCGCAAAACAAACCGGCGCATTCGAGATTTGCGGGAAAAGAGTAAGGGGCCTATAATTGAACTGATGGGTATACCTCCAGGATTCTTACAGGAGAAAGACTAAGATGAAACGGACCTATATTGCCATTGACCTGAAATCCTTCTATGCGTCTGTGGAATGCATGGAGAGAGATCTGGACCCGCTGGATACGAACCTTGTGGTGGCGGATATATCCAGAACAGAAAAAACCATATGCCTGGCTGTTTCTCCTTCCTTGAAAGCATACGGGATCTCCGGAAGAGCCAGGCTTTTTGAAGTGCTTCAGCGCGTGAAGGAAGTCAATGCGGAGCGTCTTCGCTTTGCTCCCGGTCATTGCTTCCGGGGGAGATCCTCCTCCGCGAAGGAGCTGAAGGATCCGTCCCTGGAGCTGGGGTTCGAGATCGCAGTGCCGCGGATGGCGAAATATATGGAGCGGAGCGCGGAAATATACAGCATCTATCTCCGTTTTATCGCTCCGGAGGATATCCATGTCTACTCGATCGACGAGGTCATGATCGACGCGTCGGAGTATCTTGAGACATACGGGGTGACGGCACACGAACTCGCCCGGCGGATGATCCGGGCAGTCCTTCAGGAGACGGGAATCACCGCGACGGCAGGGATCGGGACAAACCTTTATCTTGCGAAAGTGGCGATGGACATCGTGGCGAAACATGTGGAAGCGGACGCGGACGGAGTCCGCATCGCAGAACTTGACGAGTTGTCCTACCGGCGGCTTTTGTGGAACCACAGGCCGCTGAGGGATTTCTGGAGAGTGGGACGAGGATACGCTAAGAAGCTGAACGAGTGCGGGATCTATACCATGGGCGACGTGGCGCGCTGCTCGCTGAGAAATGAAGACCTTCTGTACCGAATGTTCGGAGTTAACGCGGAGCTGCTGATCGACCACGCCTGGGGCTATGAACCCTGTACCATGGACCTCATCAAGTCCTACCGGCCGGAGAGCAGTTCCTTCAGTTCCGGACAGGTGCTGCAGTGCCCGTATGATTTCGCGAAGGCGCGGGTGGTGGTCCATGAAATGGCGGACGCCGCGGCGCTTGGACTGGTGGAAAAGAAAATGGTCACGGACCAGATCGTTCTGACGATCAACTATGACGCGGAAAGCGCGGCTCAGTATGATGGAGAGATCACCACAGACTATTACGGAAGAAGGGTTCCGAAACATGCCCATGGCACTGCGAACCTTGAACGGATGACCAGTTCCGCCAGGCTGATCGACGAGGCGGTGCTTAAGCTTTATGACAGGATCATTGACCCGAAGCTCCTGGTGCGGCGGATCACTATCGCGGTGAACCACGTTCTTCCGGAGAATGAGGCACGGGAGGAAAAGGAATACGTCCAAATGGACCTCTTTACGGATTACGCGGCGGAGGAAAGAAAAAAAGAGCAGGAGGAGCAGGCGCTTTCAAAGGAACGCGCACTTCAGGAAGCCATGCTCTCGATACGCCGGAAATATGGAGATAACGCGATCCTGAAGGGGATCAACCTGAAGGAAGGCGCCACAGGGAAGGAAAGAAACAATCAGATCGGAGGACACAGAAAAGGCTGATGAAAGGGGACAGCTACGAAGATATCATCCATCTTCCGCATCACGTATCGAAGAAGCATCCGCCGATGCCACTCCGGAACCGCGCTGCGCAGTTCATGCCCTTCGCGGCGCTGACCGGGTATGAGGCCGAAATAGAAGAAAGCGCCAGACTGACGGAAGAAGCCCGGGACCTTTCGGAGGATTCCGAAGCCGCCCTGAACGTGAGAATACAGTCAGTCCAGGCTGCGCTGCAGTCTCAGAAACAGCCGGAAGTATCCGTTACGTATTTCAGGCCGGATGAAAAGAAACCCGGCGGCGCGTATATAATAAAAAAAGGAGCCGTGAAAAAGATTGACTCTTACACTGGAAGAATTCTTTTTTCGGACGGCACGGAGATCCCGCTCTGCGGGATCGTGGAGATAGCTTTGCGAAGCATATGACCTATATAAAACCGCCGCACTGACCTCAGTCAGTGCGGCTTTCAATTTCATGTCATTTTTGGATTATTGGATGTTTGGATATATTAGTTCACACAGCCCTTGATCAGCAGGTGCTGGCCTTCGACGTTCGGCTTCGCCGGAACAGCCACCCAGTAGATATCATCGCCCAGCGCGTAGCGGAGCTTTACGTCAACTGTCTTGTTCGCGAAATCAACTTTGTGCATATCTTCGGCGATGACCGGGACATAGGCTTTCTCCATGGGCTGGATCACCATTTCTTCGCCGAGGGTGCCGGTTTCGGCGTTATAGGTATACCAGGTCTCGTCAATACCGTCTCCGGTGAGCTCCACATAACCCTGCATCGTGATCGGCTTGCTGCCGAAGTTCTGGACGTTTACATAGAGCATATCGCCGTCCTCGTGGAAAGTGACAAACTGTCCTGCCAGGAAGTGATCCGCGCCGACCTTGAAGAGGATGCCGTCATCCGCAGCGACCTCTTCGGTATCCTTAAAATATACGTTCCGGGCAAGGACACCGTTTTCATCGAAGAAATACGGAATGCCGCTGACCGTCACATCTCCGGTCATCATGATCCCGTCTGCGTTGAAGAGATAATTATTTCCGGTGGCTTCATCCGTGAACCATTCTGCCTTCTTGTAGGTGCCGTCGTCATTCTTGTATTTCCATCCTGCATTGGTGTTTTCCCATTCACCCGCAAAAGCTGTTACTGTCATGCCAGCCACTGCTGCTGCTGTTATAATTGCAAGTCCAAGTTTCTTCATTATTATTCCCTCTCCTTTTTTATTCTTATTATAATATGTTTTTAGTTTGATTTTCTGCTGTCTGGAAATTTTGTTTTGTTCTATGTTAATAATTTAACATTTCCTGCCTCACAGAATTGTCACACTTTGAAATGATTTTTGAATTTTGGTATTTTTCCAAACTGACGCATGTTGTGACGCTTCTTCGGTTATAATCCAAAGGGGATTTGTTTCCTTCGGCGGGGAAACCCGCTGAATGCAGGAGGAAGAAACAATGGAGATCAAGGGATTCCGCGGCGCGGTTCTGATGCTGGACGAGAAGATCAATGAAAAAATGCCGGAGAAGGCGACAGTGCTTATTTTCCCGGGCGGGTGCTACAGCTGGCTTTCGCAGCGGGAAAGTTTTCCGGTGGAACGGGCCCTTCACAGGGCCGGCTTCCGGGCCGCGGTACTCTGTTACGAAGTGGAGAAGGAAGTGCTGGGGCTTGCTCCGCTGAAGCAGGCAGCCTGGGGCGTGGCAAAGGTGCGGGAGATTTACCCGGGGGATCCGGTGTATGTCCTGGGTTTCTCCGCGGGGAGCCACTGCGCGGGCAGCCTGGCAGTTCACTGGAACCACAGGGACTGGGAAGGAAAGGATCTGTTCCAAGAGGTGAAAGAGTTTCTGGGCGATCCGTCTCTTCCGGCGGACTGCTTCCGCCCGGACCGGGCGGCCCTGTCTTATCCGGTGATCTCCTCCGGTCCTTATGCCCATGCCGACAGTTTTATGCGCCTGACCGGGATCCCGGCGGAAGAGATAAGAAAGATCTCAGCAGAAGAAATAAAAAATACAACAGAAGAAACGGCGGACAGGGGAAATGGAATCATAGCAGAAGAGGAGTTGAAAAGAAGAATGCTTCAGTGGTTCAGCCTGGAAAAACAGGCGGATAAAGATACGCCGCCGGTGTTCCTCTGGCACACCGCGGAGGATGAATCCGTGCCGGTGCAGAATTCTCTTCTGTTTGCGGACGCGCTGGTGAAGGCGAAGGTCCCTGTGGAGATGCATATCTTCCCCCACGGTGTCCACGGGCTTTCCCTGGCGACGGAAGAAGTGGCACAGCCGGAAAACAAACGATTTGCGGACCCCCATGTAGCGGGATGGTTCGACGCGCTGGTGCGCTGGATGAAGATGAAGGAGATAGTGTAAGGATCTATGACCGGATTTGAGACATTTGGACGGGAGCACCTTCTATGGCTCTTCCTGCTTTCCGCGGCAGGAGCGCTGGTGTACCGGTGCCTGCCGGACGGGAACAGACCGGAAGCGGTGTCTCCTCCTGACGGAAAGCCGCGGACGGCGCGGAGGGTGCTGCTGGCAGCGGCACTGCTCCCTGTGCTGGGGAGGGTCCTGCCTGGGCTGTATGAAATAAGGAAGGGAAGCTATGGTCTGGCTTCCCTTCCTTTGCATGTCTGTTCCATGGCGGGGTACGGCTGTCTTCTGCATTTCCTTCTCACCGAAATATATCCGGCCGGATCCGGAAAAGGGACAGCACGGCAGGCCCTGTCGGAGCTGCTGTTTTTCCCCGGCCTGCCCGGAGCAGGTCTTGCTCTTCTTTTTCCCGGCTGGGGATGGTGCGCCCCTTTTTCTTTTTTAAGCATCTGCGAGTTCCTGGGGCATTGGGGCATTGTTCTCTATGTGCTGCTGCGGATCCGGGACGGAGGGATCCGCCCGTCTCCGAAACGCGCCTGGATCCCGATTCTTTTCTGCGCGGGGTACATCTGTATGATGCTGCCCTTTGACAGGATGACGGGAATGAACTACGGGTTCCTGCTGCTTCCTGCCCCCGACTCCCCGCTTTCCGGGATCGCGGGGGTCGCCGGAAACGGAGCCGGTTATTATGCCGGCTACGTGCTGCTGCTCCTCGGTCTCATGGCAGCCTGTTACGCGCCGTTCCGCAGCAGAAGAGAGAAATGATCACAGCGTTTTCTCCTTCCGGTCCGCGCAGATCGCTTCCGCGATTCCTTCCGCGGTGCTGATCTTTGCTGTCAGCGGCTCTTTTCCTGTTTTTTCCCGGAAGGCTTTGGCCGCATATTCTCCGATGCAGACCGGCGTCACACCTTCCGCGGGCTTCAGCACCGGAAAGCTTGCGTTCACGCAGCCGGCGCTGCCGTAGACAATATAATCTGTCGTGATCTCCCGGCTCCGCATGCCTTCCAGGGGAGAGGTCCTGTAGACTGCGCAGTCCTTGTAAGGGATGCGCAGTTTTTTCAGCTCTTCTGTAAGAGCCGGCGAACCGGTCTCTGCCCGGAGGATGAGGACAGGCTCTATTTCAGTCTGCTGTTTCACGGATTCTTCTGAGATCTGTTTTCCCAGTTCCTCTCCGAGAGCTTTGGCGGTAAAGTGCCGAGGAATCAGATCTGCCTGAAAACCTTGTTTCCGAAGGGCTTCCGCAGTGCCGGTCCCGATACAGGCAAAACGAACCCGGGCAAGGGCGCGGAGATCGGTCCCGGTCTCGAAAAGATGCCGGAAGAATACCCGGATACCGTTCGCACTGGTAAAGACGATCCACCCGCGTTCCGGGACTGCCGGGATGTTTTCCGGCAGCGGCAGGATCTCCATGCAGGGCTGCAGGTCCACGCGTGCTCCCTGCTTTTCAAGGACCAGGGCCGCCCGCTCCGTGAAGCCGGGGGTCCCGGTGACAGTCACGGTGCAGCCGGAAAGCGGGCCGGAATCTGCAAGCCGGCAAAGGTCCGCACCGGGCCGGAGGTCCATGGTGTCACTGCTTGCACCGGGCCGGAGGTCCATGGCGGCGGTCTCGCCGACCACCAGGATGTCGGGAGTCGGGGCGTGTTCCGCCAGAGCCGCGATGGTGCCGAGGGTCCCGTCGATCCGGCCTTCCTCGGCGGAAAAACCTTTTGTCAGAACTGCCGAGGGGGTGTCTTTGTCTTTTCCGAAGGAGATCAGACGTTCCGTGATCCTTTGCAGGGAGCGGATCCCCATGAGAAAGACGAGGGTCCCCCGGAGGTTCGCGAGGGCTTCATAGTTTTCATCTGTTCCTTCGGCGGTGTGTCCCGTCACCACGGTGAAGGATTGGGCAGAGCCCCGGTGAGTGACCGGGATGCCGAAGTGTTCCGGTACTGCGATGCAGGAGCTGACGCCCGGGATCACGGTGACCGGGATCCCGCGCTCTTTCAGGGCCAGGATCTCTTCGCCGCCCCGCCCGAAGACAAAGCTGTCGCCGCCCTTCAGGCGGACTACCAGCTGTCCTTTTTCCGCCTCTTCGATAAGTATTTGCTGGATCTCCTCCTGGGGTCTTGCGTGGGCGCCGGAACGTTTTCCGGCGTAGATCTTCCGGCAGGAAGAAGGAACCGCCGCCAGGAGCGACGGGTCGATGAGGTCGTCATACACCAGGACTTCTGCCTGTTCCAGGGCAGCAAGGCCTTCCCGGGTCAGCATTCCCCTGCCGCATCCCGCGCCGAGGAGGATGACTTTTTCGGGCTTTTTTGTATTCCGGCCGTTGTTCAGGTCATGAGTCATTTGTAGATTTCTCCGCAGATTTCAGAACAGAATTCAGAAAGCTGTTCATATCGTCCGGTCCGGACGGCTTTTTTTCCTTCAAACATGGCATAAAGCGTGAGGCTGGCTCCGTCTGTCACTGCGTGGACGCCGACAGGACGGGAGCAGTCCGACTTCATCTGCCGGAACAGCGTGCGCTCTGCCGCGAAACGCTTTTCCGCCGCCGGGTCACTGATCTTCCGGAGGATCTCCCGCGTCCCGGCATCGTCCGCCCTGCACTCTACCGCCAGGAGACCCTGGCAGGGAGCCGGGATCAGTTCTTCCGCCGAAAAATAACGCCGGTCAAAGCGTCCGGCGCCGATTCCGAGGCGGTCCAGGCCGGCAGCAGCGAGAAGGATCGCGTCATATTCGCCCTCTTCCAGCTTCTTCAGCCGGGTGTCGATGTTCCCGCGGATGTTCCGGCACTCCGCTTCCGGGTCCAGGGCCAGGTATTCCGAAATGCGGCGGGGGCTTCCAGTCCCGATGACCCGGGGAAGTTCCCTGTCTTTTTTGTCCGAATGCAGGGTGACCAGGCAGTCCCGCGGGTCCGCCGCTTCGGGGACGCAGCCGATCAGAAGACCGTCGGAGAGGAGGTAGGGCAGGTCCTTTCCGCTGTGTACGGCGGCATCGGCCTCTTTGGAAAGAAGTTTTTTCTCCAGTTCCCGGATGAAAAGACCGTCTCCGCCGATCTTCGTCAGCGGCGCGGTCCGGTTCCGGTCGCCCTTTGTGGTGACCGGGAGAACTGAGACAGGGACACCCAGTGCCTCCAGCTTTTTCTTTATGATTTCTGTCTGGGCTAGCGCCAGCGCGCTGCCCCGGGTCGCGAGGATCATTTTAGTTCATCCGCCTTTTTTCTTATCTCTCCGTCCGTAACGCACCGTCCGTCTGTCAGTTCCCCGAGCAGCCAGCGATACAGCGCGGCCCGCGCCTTCTGGGATACAAGAAGAGAAGGGACCCAAGTCCGCACTTCGCTCATCCGGTCCAGGATCTCCTCAATATCAGAAGGAACGGCCTCCGCCGCTTTTTCTTTCAGTTCGCGGGCGTAGGCCGGGCTGGTGCCGCAGGTGGAAACAGAAAGGACCAGGGGGCCTCGTTTCAGGATGGCCGGGAAAAAGAAGCTGCAGAGCTCCGCCTGGTCCGGGACATTGACCTTTTTCCCCGCGGCCCGGCAGAGTTCTGAGATCTCCCGGTCCGTTTCAGGGAATCCGGTGGCGGCGATCACATAGTCCGCGGGCTCCAGGTCCTCCGGCGAAAAACGTTTTCTGATCACGGGGACCTCCGAGATATCGGTCTGTTCCGCCAGGACGGTGATCCGGTCCGTGAACTGACGCAGTACGCAGAGCTTGTGACGGGCAACGGGGCCGCCCCCGATGATCAGGAAGAGTTTTCCTTCAATGTCTTCGTAGAAAGGAAACAGGTTCATCAATATACGTTACCTCATATTTCTGATCAAGGGCATCATCCTGTGGGCAAGATACGCCGCGATGACGCAGAGGAGGAAGTCCGGGACCACGGTGCTTAAGAACCACACGACCACCAGTTCCTTCAGACCGATCGTCGTCCCGTTGGTCAGGACGTAATTAAACATGATGTAGTAGTAAACAAGACCGCAGAGATAGTAGGCCATTTCTCCGAGGAACGATCCCAGGAGGAGATGGGGAAAATCGGCAGAGGAGAAGGTTTCCCTGCAGCGCCCTGCGATGAAAGCTGCTGCGGCGAAGCCCAGAAGAAAGCCGAAGGTGGGCTTCATAAGATAGGCCGGACCGCCGCCGTGGGCGAAGATCGGTACGCCGGCAAGGCCGATGATCAGGTATGCGGTGACGCTGTAGAAGCCCTTCCGGGATCCGAGCAGCATTCCGGCGAGCAGCGCGAACAGAAACTGCAGGCTGAAGGTGACCTGGAACACCCCCACGGGGATCATGATCTTGATGAAGGCGCCGACTGCCATCAGCGCGGTGAATAGTCCGCAGCGCACCACGTCCAGGGTGCTGAGATCTGCTGTCATTCTGTTTGCTGTCATATGATACCCTCCTTAAGGAGCCGGCAAAGTCTGTGGGACATTTCCGGCAAGGTGACGCCGAGATGCTGTCCGGCACTCCAGGAGTGAAAGCGCCGGATTATTTCTTTTATATAAGACAGACACGGCCGGTGTCAATAGCACAAAAGGACCTGTGTACCGGTCTGAAATCCGTATCGTGAAGTTGCTGTGGGGAAACGCCTGCGAGATGACTCTGAGCAGTCCGGCACCTCGGGAACTTACCCCCATTGGACCTCGTGCATTTTTACAATATATCCATCCGCATCAACCTCGCTTACAACAAAGTGAATTCCATAAAAATCATTTGCTTTAGAGCGTCTTGCATATGCTGCAGCGAAGGATTCCTCAGAAACAGTCCCGGTCTGATAGTTAAACCGTTGCAGCAGAGCATCCTTACGTACATATACACTTCCCGCCCAAACCGGATAATCGAAAATGGAGTAGTCATCACCATAGATACTGTAAGTACCACTATCGTTCTGACATACCATGCCGCTGCCAAAAGCTCGGATTTCAGCGTTATCAGTATCCGCAAGTACAGCCCGTGCCTGTTCTTCTGTGGCATATTCATATGGAATGAAGACAGTTACCCCTTTGATTTCAAAACAATCGTCATGAGCGGTCATGGTGCCTGGTACGGCATTGATTTCCGGAAACTGATAATATCCCCCATGGGAGTTCCACAGAAGACCCTTTTTCCGGAAATATGAGGCATAAGACAGATCCCTTCCGCTTCCGGAATTGGTATGCCCTCGTCTCCCGGTCCATGCGCCATCAGCGCCTACTACATAACCGTCCGGGGTCACCGTATTTGTGAGCATGCTTCCGTCGCTTCCAAGATAATAATTTCCGGCCCAGCAGTCGTGGAGCAGATAGCCGTCTTCGTCAAGACAATACCAGTCTCCGCTGAATGTGCGGAACCAGTTTCCGGAATATGTGGTGGAATATTCGGCTGCGCTCACATGAATCTGCCCGTCCCGGCTGTAATAAACAATACCTTCAAATGCAGATGCTTTTAAACTCATTGATGAGATCATTAAGATTGTAAGAATCGAGCAAACTGTTTTTTTCATGATCTTTTCCTTTCCTTGCAGTATATACGGGCCTCTTTTATTACAGATAATAAGAGGTATCCAACGCATTATACTATTACCATATAGGGGCTGTTCAGGAATTCCTGCCACTCTTCACTCATAGGTGTCAAAAAATAATCATATCGTATTCCCGGGTCTGTATCGTTCCATGTGACGTCGACCATTTTCCAGATTCCGTCGATCAGTACTGCGTTCCTTTCATGGTCTGCCAAGCCATCTTTGGAAAATTCTGTAATGACAGGCATCCCTGCTGCATCTATACCGGACTTGAAGCACAACCAGAAGAATGCCTGCGAATAGCCCTGGCAGACGCTTGTCCCCTCGCAGAGACCGTAATACATGGAATATCGAGTCTCTGTCTTATCATAGGTAATTCTTTCGGAAAGCCAGTCGTTGAAGTACCTGCATTTTTCGACAACGCCGCCTCGAGCCTGTTCAGCCACAGAGTCTAAAACTCGGATCATCTGATCCATCTTATAAATACATTCTTCCGCATTAACATCAGGATTCCAGCACGCAAATATTTTGCCGTATGTGCCTTCGTCGTATCCGGAGTACGTGAATCTGTAAGATGATCCTTCGACAGAACTGAGCCTGATTTTTTCGTATCCATAACTCACATCCAGGATAACTCCATGATCAGGACACAAGGTTGTGAGTATATGAGCTGCCGCTTCGGCATCTTCAACGGAATCATATTTGATTCCTGTGTCAAAGAATATATCAGAACTGTCGAAGCCTTTTTCTACAGATGTATGGATCACTTCAATGAACTGTCTGTACTGATCCTGGGTCAGCCAGGTGGTACGCAAGTGATCCTTGGTTTCGAAATGCCATTCTCCGGCAAAAGATTCCCCTGGACTTGTCAGGGCTAAAATGACTGCTGTTGTCGTGGCAATGATACGTTTTGCTGCAGATGTTGAATATTTCATTTGTAAACTCCCCCTTCATTCTTGTGTGTCAGGTTTCCCTCTGTATTCAGGACACATGAAATCCGGAGGAGGTTTTAAAAATATTAAAAAAATGCTTATAACTGTTTTAATCAGAAATATTTATATCGGGCAGCGGATTCCCGTTAAAATCGTAGGCGTTTCCATTGGCGTCAATGATCACACGGGTTCCATCCTGCAGTATGCCGATGCCTCCGGCGCCTTCGGACACGGAATTCCCGAGCCAGTCATTTACTTCTGCCCCCTCAGAGCCAATACTTACCTGGAATCCTATTGAAGTATTCGTCTGTGCTTCTGTCTCCGCTGCCGTTGATTCCTGAACGCTCTCCTGCGTCTGGGCCTCAGGCTGCTGATTCTCCTGATGGTTATCGCTTCCTCCATTACCGGGAATCCCCTCGGCAGTTTCACTCGACACTGTTTCCGCAGGAAGGGTCTCTGCTGAAGTTTCAGGGACTTTGGCAGGAGCCTTTTCTGTCTCGCGCTTGTTGCCAGTCCTTTCTGCTTCCGGTTCGATGTCGCTCTTCTTCAACTCAGGCTGTTTGTAATAATTGTAATCTGCATAGATCTGCCGCACCGGGATCCCATATCCCCCGACTGTATTCGGGTTTCTGTTTTCCGTCTTGTCAGCAGGCAGGCTTTCCACTGCTGTTTCAACCGTTGCTTCAGAGATACTCTCTTCAGCTGTCATCACCTCTTCTGACGGCTGGATCGTTTCTGTGAGCCCGGATTCGGAATTACTGCGGAAAACGATGTTGGTTGCAAATACTGCTCCCGTTCCTATAAAGGCAACTGTCAAAACTCCTGCCAGTATTTTTACCGCTAATGGAATGCCGGATGCTGCCGGTTTTCCAGAATTTGAAACATGGATTTCGGCCTTTCTTTCAACATATCCGCTTTCTGCCAAGGATTTCCCCGGGCTTTGATTATTGACCACAGAATGATCAATTTCTTCCTTCAGTCTTGACAAGAGGGACTGAGGAATAAACTCCGCCGCATACGATTCCAGCTCCCGCCTGCAAAGGATTTGGATAATCGCTGCCACCGGGAGCGCAAAGAGCTTCGTTCCCTTTTTACGAAGCTGCTCGACCTTATCTTCAATCGTGTTTCGCCCATACCTCAACCGGCTTTTTACAGTATTTACAGAGCATTCCATTGCTTCTGCGATCTCTTTAACACTTAGCTCTGATCCATATAGGAGATCAAGAGAAACTCTCTGGTCATCCGGCAACTCGTTCATCATTTCACGGACGAGTCGGGATGTCTCTTTAATTTCCATTTGTTCTTCCGGCCGGAAGTCCACGGATACATCTTCCAATTCCAGGCTGATATCCATGTCATCCAGGCCGGCACGTTCCTCCACTTCGGTGAATGTGAAATCTCTTTTTTTCCGGACCAGATTAAGACAGGTATTGGTTGTGACTTGTTTTGCCCAGGCCAGAAATTTTTCCGGCTCCTCAAGCTGCTCAAGATTTCTGACGATCTTGAAGAAAGCCTCCTGCTGGGCATCCTCGGCATCCGTCCTGTTTTTCATAAACTCCATTGCTATGAAGTAAAGACTCTTGTAGCTATATTCATAAAGATCTGACCATGCCGTCTGATCATTTTTTTTTGCTCTCAGAACCAGTGCCGCAATATACTGTTTATCCATTTCCTGATACCTCATCTGAGATTTTAAGATTATTTCATAAAAGAACCTGTGTCCTGATCATTCAAACCGGACCAGGTGATAGTTCTCCCCGTCATATACGTTAAAAACCGCACCCATTTCTTCCTTCCGAAAAACCTGATAATCCGTAAATGCAGTGTAGGCGCTTTTCCCGTCAAAACCTTCAGATACTATTTCCAGTTCTTCATTGATCAGGAATTCTCTCCCGTTTTTATTGATCAGTGCATACCCGTTACAGAAGCTTGAAGCATCATCGTACCACTCTCCCTCATGAAGGAAGTCTGAACTGTTAAGATACCCCCATTTTCCGTCTGTGTTTTGCACCAGAAGATTCCGGTGGGGACTAAGCTCTAAATGCAGATATTGTTCTTTTGTCTCATACTCACCGGTGTACAGGTTAAAGACTCTGTATAAGAACGGGTCAGTTGTTTCTGATAGTGTCGCAAGGCCATTGACCACAGAAAAACTAATGCAGCCGTTTGTGCCCGCATGGAAACCAAACGCAATAACGCCCGGAGGGGCCGGTATGTACTCATTTGTCTTTATATTGTAAAAACCATAACTTGTCTCTTTAAATACATAATTCCCTTCCTTTTCCGGATTCTTTTCCCAGCTGCCGATTTTTGCGGAAGTCCATCCTTCCTCGCTGACAGCATTATTAAAGACAAAAACATCTTCTTTTTTCACTCTGTACCTTCTTCCCGTCAACAAGAAGTTATAATCAGATGGCATGATCCGAAAAGACCCGAGGGGGTTATCATCATCTGATAAAAGATAATTTCTGTTGTACAGAAAACACCCGTAACTGACAGGAGATATCCAATTATATTCATCCAGACTAAAGGAAACCCCTTTAAGCTCCTTGTTTTCAGGCATCATTGGATAATAGACAATTCTGTTTTCTGCCGGATAGTGAGCTTTCCAGCAGTTATCCCTATACTCCTCAATATATCCCTTTGGATCGTTGAAATTGATCAGAACATTCAAATCCTTATCGATCAGATATGATCTGTACGTTCCATCTTCCTTGTCGACTCTGCAGATAAAACAGCCGTCCTGCATGTTTAAATACGCAATATCCCATATTATTTCAATGTCTTCAGAAAATGCCCCTTTCGGAATCCTGTTGCCATCATAATCAATCAGGAATACTTTTTTGTCAGGAGACTTTACTATAAGGTAACGATCACTTATATACCAGATTCCCGGATATGCCCAGTCTGATACAATTGCCTTCTTCAGCGCCTCTCCCTCGGTTTCCCCGCATACTGAGCAGGTTTTCGGCTTTTCCGTTGTCGCCGCCGCCCATTTATGTCCCAAAGCAGCGCCTTCTGTCTTTCCGCATATTGTACACAACCGTGGCTCTGTACAAGTGGCATCTTTCCATACGTGATCGCCTGTCTCTCCCTCGGTTTCCCCGCAGATCATACAGGTCGCCGGGGACTTGCAGTTTGCCTCCGCCCATTGATGCTGATGGCCGCAGCCCATAAGAGCCGCCGCTAATAACACTGCTGAAAATATGAAGGACCTTTTTCTGTCCATAATAGTATTCTCCTGCTTGTCAGATTGTTTTTCACAAGTATACAACAAATTAATCTCCAGAGGCATCTGCCCCATCTTTTTCATCTGCCTGCTTCTTAATGTAACAAATCAACTCATTTTTCCCGGCCTCCATTCTTTGAAGATCATATACATAGTTATCCGCGATGTATTTGATGATCCGGCCTAATGTCATGTTGTTCCTCCTTTCTTTCGAAGCGACATTATCGGCCCGTTCATGTACTTGACACATGAAAAGAGGCGCAGGTTTTATTTTTGGAATATTTTTTTCGCGAAATATTTTGTGCTATGATGGGTCTGCAGACAGAAAGGAAGATGATATGAAAGGTACTTTATACGGCGTGGGCGTGGGTCCGGGGGATCCGGAGCTCATGACTTTGAAGGCGGCCCGGCTGATCCGGGAGACCGAGGTTATTGCCGTGCCGGGGAGCCGGCCGGAGGAATCGACTGCCTACAGAATCGCGGTGCAGGCGGTGCCGGAATTAAAAGAGAAGAAGCTGCTGGGGCTTTCGGTGCCCATGGCGACGGACAGGAGCCTGATCGGGGAAGCCCACAGGATGGGCGCGGAAGCGCTGAAGGAGGTGCTTGACCGGGGAGAGGATGTGGTCTATCTGACCCTGGGGGATCCGACGATCTACTGCTCCTTCAGCTATTTTTTGAAGCTCTTGAAGGAAGAGGGATATCCGGTGGAAGTGGTGAGCGGGGTGCCTTCTTTCTGTGCGGCCGCGGCGCGGCTGCAGATCCCTCTGGCCGAGTGGGATGAGCAGCTTCACGTGATCCCCGGGGTGTATTATAAAGAGGAGCCGGAGTTCCTGAAGCTTCCCGGGACCTGCGTCCTGATGAA
This sequence comes from Stomatobaculum sp., assembly GCA_017449925.1. Next base: position 8,231 of record JAFSYO010000160.1, on the reverse strand, counting down.
GGCCTCGAACCTGGCGGGGGAGCTGAAGGAGATGATGAAGCGGAGCGGACGGGACGTCTCTGCGGTGATAAAATGCGGCATGGAAGGGGAACAGGTGTGCCGCGGGGCGGAGGAGCTTCCGGAAAGACCCGGGTACTTTACGCTGGTCATCGCGAAGGAAGCGGCAGGGGAGAGCTCCTGACCGTAGATCTGATAAGGGAACGAAAGAAGAAAGGGTCTTTGATAAATGACAAAGATGACGGAAGCGGAGGAATGTCTGCTGCAGGTGATATCGCGCATTGTTCCGCCGGATGAGGATGCCCGGGGGAAGGCCCGTGCCAGGTGGAACGCCTGCGCGAAGCCGCTGGGAAGCCTGGGGCTTCTGGAAAGTGCGGTGGAGGATATCGCTGCGCTGACCGGCAGCCCGGAGGTGAATATCTCAAAAAAGTGCGTTCTGGTGCTCTGTGCGGACCACGGAGTCACGGCTCAGGGAGTCAGCCAGACGGACAGCAGTGTGACCGCGGCGGTGGCGAGGCAGCTGGCGCTGGGGCGAACGGCAGTGTGCCGTATGGCAGTGCGGGCCGGCTGCCGGGTGGTGCCGGTGGATATGGGGATCCGGGATTTCCGTCCGGAAGAAGATTCTGGGAAGGAAAAGATCACGGACTGCCGCGTCGGGAACGGAACCGAGGATTTCACGAAGGGACCGGCCATGTCCCGGGAGCAGGCAGCGCAGGCAGTTCTTATGGGAATACGGCTCGCGGAAGAAGAAAAACGGCGGGGGACCGGGCTTCTTGCTGTCGGGGAAATGGGAATCGGAAATACGACGGCAGCGTCTGCACTGGCCTCCGTTTTCCTGGGCCTGCCGATAGAAGTGGTGACCGGTCGGGGCGCCGGACTGTCGGAGGAAGGGGTGCGGAGAAAGATCGCCGCGATCCGCAAGGCAATCGAGGTAAACCATCCGGACCCTGGAGACCCGCTGGATGTGCTGTCAAAAGTCGGCGGCTTTGAACTGGCGGGGATGTGCGGCGTATTCCTCGGCGCCGCTGCCTGCAGGATCCCGGCGCTGATCGACGGATTCCCCTGCGCGGCGGCGGCGCTGGCAGCGACGGGTCTCTGCCCGGAAGCGAAACAGGCCATGCTGGCGAGTCATGTCAGTGCGGAACCGGGCGCGGGCCGGGTGCTGGAAGCACTGGGAAAGCGGTCTCTCATCACGGCGGGGCTGCGCCTTGGAGAGGGCACCGGTGCGGTGGCGGCGATGCCGCTCCTCGACATGGCGGCGGCGGTGTACAGCGAAGCCTACACCTTTGAGGAGGGCGGCATCATCCCCTATGTGCCCCAGTGAAAAAAAGGACATCTGGTTCCAGACCTGCTGCAATAGAAATGCTGAATAATTCTGGATTTCCGAATCTTTAAATTTGGAAATCCAGAATTTTTTTGCTTTAAATATGAAAAACAGGCAGGAAATGAAGTGAAATCCATTTGACATTCAGTGAAAAACCACGATAATTTAAAACATAGAAACAAATGATGTGTAAATATCGAATTATTCAGAAACCTGAGATTTTCCATTGCCAGCAGGAGCAATATAATCATCCTATAAAAAACTACAAGGAGGTGAATCTATGGGCACAGATAATCAGTCTCAGTATCAGTCGTCTGACTCAAACCAGGATCTTGGTACCATCATTTCTTCAAACCTGAAACAGCTGATAACTCAGAACGGGACGACCCAAAGGGAACTCGCGCAGAAATTAGGAGTTGCTCCCGCCTCCATGACAGATTACTGCAAAGGACGGCGCATTCCAAATGTGGGATTCTTCGTGGCGCTGAAAAACCTTTACGATATTTCCATCGATGACTTTCTCACCAAGAGCATCAACCCCTCTTCCGGCGCCCTTCCCAGCAGGAAATCGATGATCGACAGCAGTATGATGACTGCCTATCATAAATACTGCGGTCTCTACTTCGTGTATTATTTTGATACCAGCAAGTATAAAGGAAGAGATTCCCAGCCTCCCAGAGATTCCGTTCTTTACGGGGTGCTCTTCATATATGAAAACCCCTCAAGCCTTGATGTCCCGGAGTTCAGCTGTGCAGCCTTGCTTGGGATCAAGGACAGGGAAACCGTTACCCTGGTAAAGAAAACACTGGAGAGTATCCGGGAACCCTCCAGGATCATTGACCATATCGGCAAGTATCCGGATACTGCTTACTATGGCAATTTCGAACTGACACAGGAGCACGCTTATGTAAGCATGACCCACACGAACACCGACAAGGCGCTGCTCATCCTTCACCGCGTTGACAACAACAAGGAGAATTACACCGGCGGGATCGGCACCATCAATTCCGTGTCAAAGGGCAGGGAACGGGCGCCGGTGATCCAGTTCGCAGGTCTGTCAAGATATCCTTTGACCATTTCAGCTGAAGAGATCCATGAGTGCCTTCTGCTGAACTATCCAAACTTCAAGGCGGCAGCCGAGACAGAGGAAATGATCCGGAATTTCAAGGCGCTTTACGTCGATTCGGAGGAACCGAATCAGAATCTCACGGAGCACCAGAAGTCGATCGTTGTTCAGTCTACACTTGAGAGGTATATCAAGAAGAGTCTGGAAAGGAACATGTTCAGGGTCGCCAAGATCTCCGAGAGAGACGACGACGAATGGTACCACGCGATCAAAGCAGCATCCATCAAAGAGCCGAAAAAATAAATGTCTTTGCCGAGGGGGAGGTGATCCAATGAAATACGAGATGCACGTGACGATCGATGAGATCCTTCAGATCTACAGCAGAAACCACAAGGACGACGGAAATAAGGATATCAAAAGGGCCTATCACTACGCTGCTTTAAAGCATGCCGGAATGGTCCGAGGAACAGGAGAACCCTATATCAACCACCCCCTCCGGGCAGCAAGGATGGTCGCCGCCTGGAGGCTTAAGAGCGACGCTGTTATTGCCGCTCTTTTGCATGATGTGGTAGAAGACTGCGATACCCCTCTTTCTGAGATAGAGGAGAAGTTCGGGGGAAATGCAGCGAAGATCGTCGATGCTGTTACCGCCCTGAGCGACAAGGACTTTGCGGATCAGGCCCTGACCAAGGCGCAGAAGGATCTCCTTTCTGACGCGCGGCTCCAGAAAAAAATGAGCGATCTGGCACTGTACGTGAAGATCGCTGACCGGATCGACAATCTCAGTACGCTTTCCGGAGTAAAAGAAGAAAAACGCATCCCGAAAGCGCAGCATACCCGTGAGATTATCATCCCTATGGCCAGGCTCATGAATGCATACAATTTTGTGGATGCTCTGGAAGAGCTCTGTTTCAGGGCAGAGCACCCGGCGAAGTATGAAGAGATCAAAAAGCAGTATGGGCAGCTCTGTACTGCCAACAGCTGGAAGAGTCAGGAATCCCTCGACATCCTCTCCAGTGTGTTTGATCATCACCATAACTACGAGACCAGCGAACTTGACCGTTATCACCGCTATATTATCAATTTCAAATACCGGAACTGCTCGTGCATCAGCATTTTCAACCAGGTAAGCCGCCTGGCGGAAAATATCAAAAACGAGTGGCACGCGCTTCTCTGCAAGGACAATATTCCCCTCTATGACCTTACGCTGATCGTAAGTGACAAGCTTTCTGAGGACAATTCCAGCATTCGCCCCAACGATATCTTTTTCGAATATTTTGATAAAGCCCTCTCCCGGAAGGGGTTCTATCTGATCAAACACTGCCTTACCACATATAAAGATACCGGATATTTCGTTATCTCCGATGAGACGGACAATCTTTACAGGCTTTTTGTCCGCACCGAAACGGATTTCCAGCGTTACCTCTACGGCAATATCATAGACTCTGACAGTTCCCTCTCCATAACCAACGTTGACGAATTTGAGCCCCGCGACACTTACAATGAAAAAATTAAAGTCTTCCGCAAGGACGGATCCTCGCTGATCATCGATAAAGGGGCGACGGTGCTGGATTTCGCGTTCTATATTCACAGTGCACTCGGATATCATTTTCATTACGCGATGATCGATGATTCCAGGACGCAGCTTCCGGCGTATACCAGGCTGAATGAGGGCGACACCATCACCATTGTTCCCGATGAAGACATCAAACCGAAGATCACCTGGTTCAAGTATGTGAAGACAAGCAGGGCGATCAATTATCTGGTGCAGTATTTTTTGAAGAATCCGAATCAGATCGGTTAAGTCAGATCGGCTGAGACATAGAAAAACCTCCGGTTCGGCGGGCCGGAGGTAAAAAGGAGGAGGTTTATCTATGAGAACGAGCTCTTTCGTTCCTGTTGTCTGTATTATATCAGGGCTGATGTCAAAACATGCATCAATCCTTGGCTTTCCCGGTGTAAAATTTGACAGCGATATTATAATAATATCGATACGATAGAACTCATTTGACATGGACGGCGTGGAGTGTAAACCATGATCTCCGAACAGAACTGGGACAAGAAACTGAATATCTGTACTTCGGGGAGGGATGATTCTCTGGAGGACGCGCATCATTTCCCGTACGAGCCGACGCCCTATACCGTGCTGGGCCGGCTTGCCGAAAGCGGATGGATCCGGAGGGAAAACTGCCTTCTCGACTATGGGTGCGGAAAAGGAAGAGTCTGCTTCTATCTGGCGGACCGGACAGGATGCAGCTGCATCGGAATTGATTTTTCCGAAAATTTCATTGCCGGGGCAAAAACAAACCTCGCTTCCTGTACGGGTTCCGGCGAGGTTTCTTTTTTCAGGGAAAGCGCGGAGCGTTACCAGGTGCCAAAAGATGCGGACCGGTTTTTCTTCTTCAATCCGTTTTCCGTAAAGGTGCTTCAATCCGCGGTAAGCAGGATCCTGGAGTCGTGGTATGCCTTTCCCCGGCATATGCTTCTGATGTTCTATTATCCTTCTGATGACTATGTTTCCTGGCTGATGGGGCAGGAAGCGCTGTGTTTTTATGATGAAGAAGACTGTTCTGATCTGTTTCCCGGGGATACGCGGGAGAGGATCCTGGCGTTTGAAATTACAGTATAAAGTGGAAAAACAGGGATACAGTTTTTGTCAGGGCGCACTGATGGCAATACAGCTTTCTCTGACCACCAGACGATGGGGGACGATCACTTTGTTCGCCGGCAGGTCCGGGTGATCCAGCCGCATAAGAAGCTGCGCCGCGGCTTCAATCCCAAGGCGCTCTGCCTGCACATCCACGGAGGTCAGCGCAGGGAGCGTGACCCGCGAGAGCAGGGAATCGTTGAAGGATATAATGGAGAGATCCTCCGGAATTTTCAGGCTTTTCATCGAGGCCTGCCGCATGGTGAGCGCCGCGAGGAGATCATCTGCCGCAAGAAGCGCCGAGGGGAGCTCTGGAAGGGAGAAGAACTGACTGAGAAGCTCTTCGGTTCTTTCCTTCGTCCCGTCAGATTCCAGGATCCACTCCGGGCGTATAGGCAGAGCATGCTCCGCAAGGGCCAGAAGGTAGCCCGCCCTGCGGTCCGCATTGAACTGTTCTTCAGAGCGGCTGCTTAAGAAACCGATCCTTGTGTGCCCAAGTCCTGCGAGATAAGCGGTGGCTTCCCTTGCCGCAGCGATGTTGTCATTGTCAATATAACTCTGGTTTTCGTCTCCGGAGGCGGATTTACCCACCAGGATGAAAGGCACTCCGGAGGAGAGAAGGTCCTCTGTTACAGGATCATTTTTGCGGGAATAGAGCAGGATCATTCCGTCGGGAGCGCTGTTTGAAAGCAGGGAGTGTACGGCGGAGCGAAGTTCTTCCGTAGAACTGCCGTTCACAAGGGAGACAGAGCAGGATCTCTGGTTGCAGCAGCTGCTGATCCCCTTGATCACTTCAAGAAAAAATGAATCTTCCTGCATCTTGCTGTGGACAGGAGGAAGCACGATCCCGATCCGGCGGAAAGCCGGGCGCTGAAGCGCCGCGGCTCCGCCGGATATTTTTGTATCGCGAACTGCGCCGGAGGATATATTCTGTTTTTGTTTCGGAGGAACATAGCCCAGTTCCTGCATTGCTTTCCTGACCTTCTCCTTCGTGGCGGCGCTGATCGACGCCTGGTTTGTGATGGTGCGTGACACGGTGGAGGCGGATACGCCTGCGGCTCTAGCCACATCTCTTACGGTGACGGACATATGCATCCTTTCTTTTCTTAAATGGTTCCGCTCCGAAGGAGCTGTTTCATAACAATATTGTAAACCAGTCACAGCAACAAGTCAAATGTTTCCTGAAATCAGAGCGAAACCATAATGCAACAAATGCCGTTTTGTTGCATTAAATTTTTTGCGAAAAACCAGAAAAAGTGCTTGCATTCAAATGCAATAAATGATATTCTGTTTTCAGCAACAAAACGAAACAGAGTGATAAAAACATTTAAAGAGAAAGGAAATGAACAGAATGGAGCAGGAAATGAGCAGGAAATGAGCAGGATGTCGATACTGTCCCCGCTGGACGGAAGAGTAATACCGCTGGAGGAAGTGCCGGATGAGGTTTTTGCGGAAAAGGTGCTGGGGGATGGCGCAGCCGTGATTCCTGAAAACGGGAACATCTGCAGCCCGCTGGACGGCGAGATTGTCGCCATTCCGGAGAGCCTGCATGCTTACGGCATCCGTTCCGACGAAGGAATTGAAATGATCGTCCACTTCGGGCTTGAGACCGTGAACCTGAAGGGAGAAGGGTTTTCCCCGAAGGTGAAGGTGGGGGACAGAGTGAAAGCGGGTCAGCTCCTCTGCGTGGCGGATATGGACTTCCTGAAGTCGAAGGGCATCAACACAGTGACGCCGGTGCTGGTGACAGACGGGGCGGAAGAGGGAAGCCTCTCTGTTAAGACAGGAGAGATCCGTCACGGGGAAGAGATCATGACGGCAGAACTCAGCGCGGAGGCGGCAGCGGCCGGCTCAGAGAGTGCTGTGCAGAAAGCGGATCCTTCCAACGCGCAGCCTGCCGGCAAGGCAGCGGAGACGACTCTCGCTGCAAAAAAGAAGCTCCCCATCGACTTTGACTTCCTGCAGAAGCTCGGCAAATCCCTCATGACTGTGATCGCAGTCATGCCTGCCGCAGGCCTGATGATCAGTCTCGGCAACATTCTGATGATGTGCTTCCCGGCAGGATTCGGCCTCATGGCAGGCAACACCATGGCCCAGCTCGGCTGGGCGATCATCGGAAACCTGCACATCCTTTTTGCTGCCGCCATCGGCGGTTCCTGGGCGAAGGAGAAGGCAGGAGGCGCTTTTGCCGCAGTGATCGCTTTCTGTCTCATCAATGTTGTCACCGGCGCCATGCTGGGCGTGAGCTCGGCCATGCTGGATGATCCGGCGGCGATCACGCACACGCTGTTCGGAAAAGAGATCCTGGTAAAGGATTACTTTGTCGACATCCTGGGGAGACCTGCTTTGAACATGGGCGTGTTCGTCGGCATCATCGCCGGCTTTGTGGGCGCCAACGCATACAACAAGTACTACAACTTCCGGAAGCTTCCGGACGCGCTGTCCTTCTTTAACGGCAAGAGATTTGTTCCCCTGGTGGTGATCTTCTACTCCGCGGTCACGGCGATCGTCTTAAGCGTAGTGTGGCCGGTGGTCCAGGGCGGCATCAATGATTTCGGCGTGTGGATCGCGAACTCCAGCTCCACCTCTCCCGTTCTTGCCCCGTTTATCTACGGTACCCTGGAGCGTCTGCTGCTCCCCTTCGGTCTGCACCACATGCTGACCATTCCCATGAACTATACCTCCTTCGGCGGCACCTACACGATCCTCACGGGAAGCAGCGCCGGGACCCAGGTGTTCGGACAGGATCCGCTGTGGCTCGCCTGGATCACGGATCTCATCAACTTTAAGAACGCGGGCGATACCGCTGCCTATACGAACCTCCTCACCACAGTGACGCCTGCCCGCTTCAAGGTGGGCCAGATGATCGGCGCCACAGGTCTCCTTCTGGGCGTCGCCCTGGCGATCTACCGCCGGGTGGAGCCGGAGCACAGGGCAAAGTACAAGTCCATGATGATCTCAACCGCGGCGGCGGTCTTCCTGACCGGTGTCACGGAACCTCTGGAGTTCATGTTCATGTTCTGCGCGCTGCCGCTCTATGTGATCTACGCGATCCTCCAGGGCTGCGCCTTCGCGATGGCCGGTATTATCCACTTAAGGCTCCATTCCTTCGGAAACCTGGAGTTCCTGACCCGCGTCCCTATGGCCCTGAAGGCAGGACTTGCCGGCGACCTGGTAAACTTCGTGATCTGCGTTGT
>JAFSYO010000159.1 GCA_017449925.1 Stomatobaculum sp. | reverse complement strand
GTGCTGGATAAAGACAGCTTCGTGGAGCTCGGCGCATACGTCACCGCGCGCAGCACAGATTTTAATCTTGCTGACCGTGATACGCCGGCTGACGGCGTAGTGACGGGCTACGGGACCATTGAAGACAAGCTGGTCTTTATTTACAGCCAGGATCCCGCGGTCCTCGGCGGTTCCGTCGGAGAAATGCATGCGAAGAAGATCTCGAACCTGTATGATCAGGCTCTGAAGATGGGAGCTCCCGTCATCGGACTGATCGACTGTTCCGGTCTTCGGCTGCAGGAAGCCTCGGACGCTCTGAACGCTGTAGGTGAACTGTATTGCTGCCAGGCTGTAGCAAATGGTGTAGTCCCCCAGATCCAGGCAGTGTTCGGCGTCTGCGGCGGAAGTATGGCGGTGAGCGCCGCAATCGCGGACTTCACCTTCATCGAGACGGAAAAAGGAAAGCTGTTCATCCATTCTCCGAATGCCGTTGCCGGAAGCACTGAGAAGGAGCTGGATACTGCTTCCGCAGCCTTCCAGACCGGAAAGAGCGGCACTGCGGATTTCGCGGGAACCGAGCAGGAGATCTACGAAGGGATCCGTACCCTGGTCTCCATTCTTCCGGCAAACAACGAAGACGATCTGTCCTACTCCGAGTGCGAGGACAACCTGAACAGACTGGTGCCGGAGATCGAAGGAGCAGACGCCGCAGCGCTTCTGAAGGCTGTTTCCGATGACGGTTTTGTCTGTGAGCCGGGAAGCACTTATGGAGCTTCCGTTGTTACCGCATTTATCCGCCTGAACGGCTGCACGGCAGGCGTCGTGGCGAGCGCAGGAAAGGAAGCCTGCTGGAAGGGCCTTGAGAAAGCCGCGAAGTTCGTGAACTTCTGCGATGCTTTCAATATCCCGGTCGTCACTTTCCTGGATGCCTCCGGAATGAAGAAGACGGAGAACACAGAGCTGTTCGGAGCGAAGTCCGGCGCAGCCCTGGCATGTGCCTATGCGAACGCGACTGTCCCTAAGGTCACCGTGATCACGGGAGAGGCTTACGGAACCATGTACAGCATCTTCGGATCCAAGGCGCTTGGCGCGGACGTCGTATACGCGTGGCCGCAGGCGAAGATCGCTCTCATGGAAGCCGGAAATGCCGTCAAGGTCATGTACGCCGAGGAACTTGAAACAGCGGAGAACCGCGGCGCGTTCTATCAGGAGAAAGTCGCTGCGTATACCGAGCTGCAGGGAAGCGCCCTCGGCGCCGCGAAGCGCGGGCTCGTCGATGATATCATTGAGCCGCAGGTCACAAGGAAGAGGATCATCGCCGCGCTGGAGATGCTGTTCACCAAAAGAGAGGATCGTCCCGTAAAGAAACACGGTACGGTTTAAGCGAGGTGCAGGCATGAAGCAGAAAATGAAAAAATTTCTCCTCTCTGTACTGCTCTGCGTCACCTTCGGGCTGATCGTTCCGCTGACAGCACTGGCAGCGGATGCGAAATCCGAAGAGGCTGAGTACATGCTGCAGATGAGCCGCCAGGTCATGCAGGAGATCACGGGAATGGACGCCGGGATGATGGATATGTACATCGCGGAGTTCGAAGCCCAGAAGCAGACCGTCCTGGCGAAGGGACTGCAGTCTCTGAAGGAGCTGACGGAGGACATCGGACCGGTGAAATCCGTGAGCGAGGGAGAGGTCAGGGAAACCGAAGACGGGTATATCAGTTCCTTTGAACTCACCTGCGAGAGCGGACGCACCGCAAGGGCGACGCTGGGCCTCAATGTGGAGACCGGAGCTTACACTCAGCTGACCTTCGACAAGAACCAGACGGTCGGCGAGAAGATGCAGTCGGGCGCTTTCAACCTGGTCGTAGGTATGGGAACCGTCTTCTGCGTCCTGATCTTCATCTCCTTCATCATCTCCCAGTTCAAGCACGTGAACGCATGGTCGGTCGCGCAGGAAAAGGTCAAGAAGGAAGAGGAAGCCTACTACGCAAAAGTGGAAGCCGCGAAGAAGCTTCCCGCAGTTTCAAAGAATGTCTCAAAGCGGATCTCCGCAGATGCGGTCCGCGCGGCAATGGCGCAGCTCCCGGAGGGAACTGTCGTCAAGCTGATCGAGGGCGATGAGCCTGAAGAGGCACCGGCCGTCGAGGCAGCAGCACCGGCAGAGCCTGTCATGGACGGCCAGCTGCTCGCAGTGCTTGCCGCAGCCATCGCAGCTTCTGAAGCGCCGGATCCGCAGCTGATCGCAGTGATCACCGCGGCGATCCAGGAATTCGAGGGCAACAATGCCGGACCGGATGGTCTGGTGGTACGTTCCATCCGGAGAGTCTCCGGAAGGAGAAGATAAGAAATCCGAACAAATCGTAGTATAAAAACGGGAAATCCGATTCAGATTACAAAATCAGGAGGAAATATCATGAAAAACTATACCATCACTGTGAACGGTCAGACTTACGTTGTCCAGGTTGAAGAAGGCATTACTGCAGGCGCACAGGCCGCTCCGGTCGTGACCATCCCGCAGGCTCCTGTCTACGCTGCTCCGGCACCCGCTCCGGCCGCAGCACCCGCTCCGGCTCCGGCACCCGCTCCCGCAGCTCCCGCAGGCGCAGCCGGCGGCATCACCGTCGAGTCCCCGATGCCCGGCAAGATCCTGAGCATCGAAAAGAATGTAGGCGACACTGTTGAAGCAGGCGCAGTCATCATCATCCTCGAGGCGATGAAGATGGAGAACGAGATCGTTGCTCCTGAGGGCGGCACCATTGCCAGCATGAACGTCACCGTCGGACAGGCCGTTGAGGCAGGAGAGGTTCTGGCGACCCTGAACTGATCGCTCTGACGATCGACCGGATCAACAGTAACCTATTGTCTGAACGGAGGAGTTTAATAAGATGGCAAATACGTTTTCAAACCTTGTTCATCAGTCCGCATTCTTCTCCATCACCCCGGGCAACATCATCATGATCATCGTGGCTCTGATCTTTCTCTACCTTGCGATCGCAAAGGGGTTCGAGCCGCTGCTTCTGGTGCCGATTGCCTTCGGTATGCTGCTGGTGAACATCTATCCGGATATTATGATGAATCCGGCAAAATCCGAGACCGGAAACGGAGGCCTGCTTTATTATTTCTACATGCTCGATGAAGCAAGTATCCTTCCGTCCCTGATTTTCATGGGCGTTGGTGCCATGACGGATTTTGGACCGCTGATCGCGAACCCCATGAGCTTCCTTCTGGGCGCGGCAGCGCAGTTCGGCGTATATGCGGCGTACTTCATGGCGATCCTGATGGGCTTCAACGGAAAGGCTGCTGCGGCGATCTCCATCATCGGCGGCGCTGACGGACCGACCTCCATCTTCCTCGCAGGTAAGCTGGGTCAGACGGAATACATGGGCGCCATTGCAGTGGCGGCGTATTCCTACATGTCCCTTGTGCCGATCATCCAGCCGCCCATCATGAAGCTGCTGACAACGGAAGAAGAGCGGAAGATCAAGATGGCGCAGCTTCGCCCGGTCTCCAAGCTGGAGAAGATCCTGTTCCCCATCGTCGTTACGATCGTGGTCTGCCTGATCCTGCCGACCACTGCACCGCTGGTCGGAATGCTGATGCTCGGCAACCTGTTCCGCGAGAGCGGCGTTGTTCACCAGCTGACTGAAACCGCCAGCAATGCTCTGATGTACATCGTCGTTATCCTTCTGGGAACTTCTGTCGGAGCTACCACCAGTGCGGAGAGATTCCTGAAAGCCGATACTCTGAAGATCGTCGTCCTGGGCCTGATCGCTTTTGCCTTCGGTACAGCCGCAGGCCTGGTCCTGGCAAAGATCATGAACCTGTTCCTGAAACAGAAGATCAATCCGCTGATCGGATCCGCAGGTGTTTCCGCGGTCCCGATGTCTGCCCGCGTCTCCCAGAAGGTGGGCGCCGAGGCGGATCGCACGAACTTCCTCCTGATGCACGCCATGGGACCCAATGTGGCGGGCGTCATCGGAACAGCAGTCGCAGCCGGCGCTTTCATGGCGATCTATGGCGTAAAATAAGGCTTTTAAGATCCCTTATGCAAAGAGGAGAATATTTACATGGATAATGTACAGAAAAAACCGGTCCAGATCGTGGAGACGGTGCTGCGTGACGCGCACCAGTCCCTGTTTGCGACCAGAATGACGACAGACGAAATGCTGCCGATCATCGACAAAATGGATGAGATCGGGTACCGCTCGGTGGAGTGCTGGGGCGGCGCCACCTTCGATTCCTGCCTGCGTTTCCTGAACGAGGATCCGTGGGAGAGACTGCGCCTTTTAAAGAAAGGCTTCAAGAAGACCAAGCTCCAGATGCTGTTCCGCGGACAGAACATTCTCGGATACAACCACTACGCGGACGATGTAGTCGAGTACTTCGTGCAGAAGTCCGTGGCGAACGGCATTGATATCATCCGTATTTTCGACTGCCTGAACGATCTCCGCAACCTCCAGACCGCGGTGAACGCCTGCAAGAAGGAAGGCGCGGAGGCACAGATCGCCCTGTCCTACACCCTGGGCGAGGCCTATACCCTGGAGTACTGGGCGGACATCGCGAAGCGCATCGAGGAAATGGGCGCGGATTCCATCTGCATCAAGGACATGGCGGGTCTTCTGACCCCCTATGACGCCTATGATCTGGTGAAGACCCTGAAGGCGTCCACGAAGCTTCCCATCGATATCCATACCCACTACACCTCCGGCGTCGCGTCCATGACGCAGCTGAAGGCAGTGGAAGCGGGCGCGGATATTCTGGACTGCGCCATCTCCCCGCTGGCACTGGGAACCTCCCAGCCCGCCACTGAAGTTATTGTGCAGACACTGAAGGGCACTCCCTACGATACCGGCCTGGATGTCCCGAAGCTGACGGAAATCGCGAAGTACTGGACGCCCATCCGTGAGAAGTACATCGAGAACGGCCTCCTGAGCCCGAAGATGCTGGGCGTGAACATCAACACGCTGCGCTATCAGGTCCCGGGCGGCATGCTGTCCAACCTCCTGAAGCAGCTGACAGAAGCCCACAAGGCGGACCTGCTGGACGATGTGCTGGAAGAGGTCGCAAGAGTGCGCGACGACTTCGGACAGCCGCCGTTAGTCACTCCGTCCTCCCAGATCGTCGGAACCCAGGCCGTCATGAACGTGCTGACCAAGCAGCGCTATAAGATGGTCCCGAAGGAGTCCTACAAGCTGGTGCACGGCGAGTTCGGCCAGTGCGTGCGTCCCATCAATCCGGAAGTCCAGAAGATGATCCTGAAGGGCGAGGAGCCGATTACCTGCCGTCCGGCAGACCTGATCGAGCCGCAGCTTCCGAAGTATGAACAGGAGATTGCCCCCTGGAAGATGCAGGACGAGGACGTGCTTTCCTACGCGCTGTTCCCGACTGTCGCGCTGGATTTCTTCAAGTGGCGCCAGGCCCAGAAGACCGGCATGGATATTTCCAAGGCCGACACTGCCTCCAAGGCGTATCCCTGCTGAAACTGAATCGTTATATGATAATTAAGAAGACCGCCGGGTCAAAAACCGGCGGTCTTTTTGTCGGCCCCGGGACGGACTTTGATCTTTGTTTTCCTTTACGATTTTTTGTATTATGTTGACCGTTCGGCACCAAATTATTATAATGACAGAGACTTATGATTATCGGAGAAGTCGTGTTACCGGCCGATCTACACTCAGACGGCGCATTCCGCGCGCGGAGGTGCCGATACTATTCTTATGATAAAACTCAGAACAAAAAAACTGGCGGCAGGTGTTCTTGCGCTGTTTCTGGCTGTATCGTCACTGCCGGGGGGATTCATGAAGCCGTCTGCCGTATACGCTTATACAGCGCAGAACGCCACAGTCAAGGCAGACGAACTGAATGTCCGCGGCGGCCCGGGAACGGGATATGGGAAGATCAACACGCTGTTTCAGGGTACCTCCGTGACGGTGACGGACGAAGTCACCGGACAGGACGGGAAGGCCTGGGCGGCCATTACCTTCAGCGGCGGGAGCGGTTTTGTCCAGAAATCCTTCCTGGAGGTCCAGGCCAATTATTCCTATGACGGAGATTTTGAGAACCGGCTGGCTGCGGAAGGCTTTCCGGAATCCTATAAAGAAAGACTGAGAAGCGTCCACGCCCAGTATCCGTCCTGGATCTTCAAGGCCCAGCACATCGGGATCGGCTGGGAAGAAGTCATCCAGAATGAATCCGTGACAGGGCGCAATCTGGTGGACAAGGACAGCAGATCCTCCTGGAAATCCACGGCGAAGGGCGCCTTCGACTGGGGCCGGAACTACTGGCCCGGCTTTGATTCCAGCAAATGGGTCGCCGCCAGTGACGCCGTGATCCGCTATTATATGGATCCCAGGAATTTCCTTGATCCGACCTATATTTTCCAGTTCCTGCAGCAAAGCTACAACGAAGGAAGTCAAAGTGCCGCCGGAGTTGAGATCCTGGCAAAGGGAAGCTTCATGGAAGGGACTGCATCCGGAAGCGGCAGTCAGCCCGGAACCGGGCCGGTGCCCGACGCCGGCGCTTCCGCGCCGGATATAGGAAGTCCTGCTCCTGAGACGGGAAGTCCTGCGCCGGAGACAGGAAGCCCGGCTGCTGAGACCGCGGCCCCTTCCTCCTGGCTTCAGGACGGAGCAGAGCTTGCAGCCCCTTCCCAGGAAATGGTCAATTCTGTGCCGGAAGGTTCAGAGGCACAGACCATCGGCGTCATCACTGGCGCGCCCCAGGCAAAGATCATCAGCGGGCCGGGTGAATCAGGCGGACCCGGGGCATCCGGGGGACCGTCCGGAAGCGGAAGTTCCGGCTCCTATACATCTTCCGGAGGGAGTTCCGGAGGAGTCAACTACATTGACATTATTATGAACGCAGCCAGGGAGTCCGGTGTGAATCCCTACGTCCTTACGGCCATGATCATCCAGGAGCAGGGACGCCAGGGCAGAAGCGGCCTGATCAGCGGCTCCAACAGCACCTATCCCGGAGTCTACAACTTCTTCAATGTTCAGGCCTTTGCGGACGGGTCCATGGACGCCACCACCAGAGGACTCTGGTGGGCCTCCCAGTCCGGTTCTTACGGAAGACCCTGGAACAGCATCCAGGCATCCATCACCGGAGGGGCCAGGTTCTACGGAGAGAATTACATCCAGGACGGGCAGGATACGTTCTATCTGAAGAAGTACAATGTCACCGATAAGAACCGCTACCAGCACCAGTACATGACAAATGTGGACGGAGGTGCTGCGGAGGGACGGATCCTCAGCGAAGCCTACAGCGCAGAACTGCGTCAGCTCCCGCTGGTGTTCCGCATCCCGGTATACACCGGTATGCCGGAGCAGCCCGCCGCGGCTCCCACCGGTGACGGGAATCCGAACAACAAACTTTCTGCGCTTTCTGTCAGCGGCTTTTCTATGGAGCCTGCCTTCAATCTGGATACAGAGGTTTACAGCCTGACTGTTGATACCTCTGTCGGAAGTGTGACGGTGCAGGCATCCGCCATCGCCTCCACCACTGCAGTGGAGGGGACCGGAACTATCAGCCTTTCTTCCGATCAGACCGAGATCCCGGTGCGGGTCCGGGCTGAGAACGGTGATGTCAGGACATACACGATCCGGGTGATCCGTCAAGCCGGCGGACAGACCGGCGGACAGACCGGCGGCGGGATTTCTCCCGGCGGCGGACCGGGAGTCTCCGGTTACGAAGACAGCCCGGCAGGCGGTCCCGGAGCAGCATCGCCGGCACCTCAGGAGCAGAGCGGAACCGGTACATCCGGCGGCACATCCGGAACGGTCCAGCTGGTATCGCCTTCAGGCTGACAGGGAATATGAGCAGGTCTAAATAAACTATTTGGGGGAAACCATGATTATGAAAAAGATGATCGGCGCCGCAAAAATGATTGCGGCAGCTGCGGCGGTCAGTATGCTGGCTGCTTTTCCGGCGTTTGCCATGACTGCCAGGATCGCCTTCACGGATCCTTCCGCGGAAGTGGGCAAGGAAGTGACAGTTTCTATGCATGTAGAGTCCACCAGCGGAGAGCCGCTGGGAACCGCCAACATCATGCTGGAATATGATGCCTCCGCGTTAGAGTTCGTAAGCGGAGACATGACCCAGGGCGGCGCAGGATCTCTCCGCGTCTCCGGGCAGCTCACGACGACCGATAAGGAATGGTATTACGGACTTCGTTTCCGTCCGCTGAAGGGCGGGGAGACGGACATCAAGATCACATCTGCGGAACTGTATGACAGGGACGGAAAGATCGCGACCATGGGCCACACCGGCAGTTCTCATATCACAGTGAGCGGAGAAGCCGGTGAGACAGCTGCACCTTCGGGCGAAGAAAGTGCGGCAGCTGAAACTGCGGAACCGCAGGCACCGTCGGATCTCGGAGTGGAGATCGACGGCGTCAAGTACGAAGTGACTGCGAGTTTCGACGCTTCCCTGCTGCCCAGAGGCTATGAGGCCGAGGACTTCTCATTCCGCGGCGGAAATGTGATGGCAGGAAAGGGACCCAACGACCAGCTGCATCTTATGTACCTGCTGGCGGAGGGCGGCACCGGCGATCTGTTCTTGTATGACAAGGATCAGGATGTGTGGCTTCCCTATGTGGAAGTCGGCATGAACGCGAAGACCATCACGGCAGTGCCGCTGGATGAATCCGCAGTTCCGGAAGAGCTGACGGCGAGCCGCCTGAATCTGAACGGGAAAATGGTGGATGGCTGGATCGGCAAGGAGGACCAGGGACAGAACTTCTGTGTCTTCTACGGAATGAACGCGGAAGGAAACAAGGATTTCTATCGCTTTGATCTGAAGGAAAAGACCATTCAGCGCTACTTCAATGAAAAGAGTGTTGCGGTCCAGACCGAGACCCCTGCAGAGGATCCGACGGAACTGGAAGAACTGAAGAAGAAATACCATGACAGAGGTATCCTCACACTGGTGCTGGGCGCGCTTGCCGCAGTCCTGGCCCTGGTGGCGGTGCTCCTGGCGGCAAAGAAGGGCGGAAGACCGGCGGAAGAGCGCCCGGAGATCAGGGAAGAGAGACCGGAGCGCAGACAATACGTTCCGTCTCCCGAAAAAGAACTCCTTGAGGAGGAACCCGTCTCTGAACCGGAAGAAGAGGAGATTGGAGAAGAGATTTCCTTTGATGATGCCAGTATCGAAGATGCACCTGTTCCGGAGGACTTTGTCCAGGTGGAGGAGACGGTGGAAGAAGAGGCAAAGAAAGATGAGGACGATGACGACGGCTTTGAGGATCTGGAGATCTGAGGCCGCGAAGGATTTGTCTCTATGAATAATACAGGGGCTGCCGCGATTAAAGCGGGGCCCCTGTTCTTATGCTCACGGGTATACAAGACTTACAGACGAGTCTTGAATTGACGGGAGCTCTATATTGTTATATAATCAATATAACACATGTAACTTGCTGGGAGCACAGAGGTGTAAATATGGAGATTTTCATAGACTTTAACAGTGATGAAGCGTTTTATGTGCAGCTGATGAATCAGATCATCCTGGGAATCGCCATGGAGAGGATCCATGAAGGAGACAGCCTTCCTTCTGTGCGCCAGATGGCAGATGCTGTTGGCATCAATATGCATACAGTCAACAAGGCGTATACGATCCTGAGGCAGGAGGGCTTTATCAAGCTGGACCGCAGAAAAGGCGCGGTGATCAGCGTGGATGTGAATAAGCTCCGTGTCCTGGAACAGATGCGCCGGGAGCTTTCAGTCGTTCTGGCCAGAGGCATCTGCAACGGAGTCAGCAGGCAGGACGCGCACCAGCTGGTGGACGAACTTTACAATGCACTGACGAACTGCGGATATCGATCGGAGGATGAATAAGATGCTCTGCGAAAGATGCAAGATAAGAGAAGCAACGATCCAGTATATTGAAGTGGTGAACGGAGTGCGGCAGGAGCACAGTCTCTGTGCCCAGTGCGCAAAGGAGACTGGTTTCGGTCAGGTCTCTGCCCTTTTTGACGGGGATTTCCCCTTCGCGAAGATCCTTTCAACCCTGCTGGGGGAGGAAGAGGTAGAGGAAGACAAGAACTATGCGCAGATCGTCTGCCCCAACTGCGGGACCAGCTATCAGGAGTTCGTGGAGAACTCCCGGTTCGGATGTCCCGACTGCTATGAAATGTTCGATCTTCTGATGCGGGACAGCATCAAACATCTGCAGGGGAATGAGACACACAAGGGGAAAAGGCCGAAATACGGGCTGAAAATGGTCCCGGAAAGCCTGACGGCCGAACTTCCCGGCGGAACAGAAGCGAAACCTGCGGAAAAAACTCCGGAGGGTGTTCCGGCGGCAGAACGCAGCCGGGAAGAGGAGCTCAGGGACCTGAAGGTCAAGCTCCGCCAGGCGATCTTTGAGGAAGCCTACGAGAAAGCCGCGGAGTACCGCGACCTCATCCGGAAACTGGAAAAGGAGGACGGCCGGGATGCTTAAGTGGTATGAACAGGTCCGTATGGAATCCGGCAACAACTATATTTCCAGCAGGATCCGGCTGGCGCGGAACTGGCAGGATTACAAATTCCCGAACAAACTGACGGTGGCGGAAGCGGGAGAGATGATCCAGCGCCTGAGGAATGAACTGGGCGGACTGGAGAAAGCCGCAGGAGAGCCATTCTACAGTACAATGGTGGCCCAGATTCCTGAAGTGAACAGGATGGCCATGCGGGAGCGCAGGGTGTTCAATGCGGGAATCGTAGACAGGAAAGCCCCCGTGGGACTGATGCTCTCGGAGAGCGAAGATATTTCCCTCGTGCTGAATGGAGATGATCATATCAGGATGCAGCTTCTGGCACCGAACAACCGGCTGTATCAGCTCTGGGAAAAGGCGAGCCGTCTGGACGACTGTATCAATGAACATGTGAATTACGCCTTCAGCGACCGGTACGGCTATCTTACGTCTTTCCCGACGAACGTCGGGACCGGGATGCGGGCAAATGTGGTCGTGCACCTGCCGGCCCTTTCCACAGGGAAACAGTTCCCAAAGCTTTTGGAGTCGCTTACCCGCTTTGGCGTCACGATCCGCGGAGTCTACAGATCTGAAAAAGAGAACCCGGGCGCTCTTTACGACATTGCGAACGCAAAGACACTGGGGCTGTCGGAGAAGGAGATACTGGACCTGGTCACGAAAGTGGCCTCCAGACTGAACAACGAGGAAAACCAGGTGCGGAGGAAGTCTCTGGAGACCCATCGGCTGGAGAGAGTGGACGAGGCCTTCAAGGCTTTCGGCCTTTTGAAGTATGCCAGAAAGCTTTCACTCAAGGATTCACTGAACTATATTTCCCAGGTCATGGCAGGGATCACAGACGGGATCGTAAAGACCGAGGAGCCTTGCAGCATGTACCGTCTGTACCTCGGCGTTCAGCCCTCCAACCTGATCGCCTCTGCAGAGGGACCGGTGGACAGAGAAAAGATCGATGCTGTCCGGGCGGATTATATTCGAAAAGAACTGCCGGAATTAAAGGAGGTTTTGTCTTAAATGGCGGATTATTTTACCAAACAGGCGCGGGACGCGATCCGGCTTGCCTATGAGGCGGCGCGGAATGTCCATAATAATTACATTGGAACGGAGCACCTTCTCCTGGGGCTGATGCGCCAGGGGAGCGGCGTGGCCGCCCGGGTCCTGGAAGAGAACGAAGTGACGGAGAAGAGGGTCCTGGAGCTGATGGACCGTCTGATCACTCCCCCGAAGAACGTGGCGATCCAGGACGAGCCGCAGTACACGCCCATGGCCAGGAGAGCCCTGGACAACAGTCATCACGAAGCGGAACGCTTCAAATCGCCCCAGATCGGGACGGAGCATATCCTGATCTCAATTCTCCGGGAGAAGGCCTGCGTGGCCAGCAAGATCCTGTATACCATGGGGATCAATATCCAGAAGATGTACGTGGACATCCTGGGCTCCATGGGGGAGGATGGCGGAGCGCCCGCCCAGGAGACGGCGGGCAGAACGAAAGGCCCCCAGAGCAGCGCCGCCCAGGATTCCCGCACTCCCACCCTGGACCAGTATTCCAGAGACCTGACAGAGCTCGCGAAGGCCGGCAGACTGGACCCGGTCATCGGACGCACCATGGAAATGCAGCGGGTGATGCAGATCCTTTCCAGAAGAACGAAGAATAATCCCTGCCTGATCGGCGAGCCCGGAGTAGGAAAGACTGCGGTGGTGGAGGGCCTGGCCCAGCTGATCGTTGCGGGAGATGTGCCGGAGACGATCCTTGGAAAGAGGGTGGTCATACTGGACCTTTCCGGAATGATCGCAGGTTCCAAGTACCGCGGCGAGTTTGAAGAGCGCATTAAACGGGTCCTTCAGGAAGTCATGCAGTCCGGAAACGTGCTTCTGTTCATCGACGAGATACACACCATCATCGGCGCCGGCGGCGCTGAGGGCGCCATGGATGCCAGCAATATCCTGAAGCCTTCCCTGGCCAGGGGAGAACTGCAGCTGATCGGCGCCACCACCATCGAGGAATACCGGAAGTATATCGAGAAGGATGCTGCCCTGGAGCGCAGGTTCCAGCCTATTACGGTGGAGGAACCCTCCGAGGAGGAGTCCGTCAGCATTCTGTACGGACTGCGTCCGCGCTACGAACAGCACCACAAGGTGACCATCACCGACCAGGCTGTGGAGGCGGCGGTGCATCTTTCCGCCCGCTACATCAGCGACCGCTTCCTGCCGGACAAGGCCATCGACCTGATCGACGAGGCTGCGTCCCGCACACGGCTGCAAGGCTATATGGAGCCGCCGGAGATCAAAGAGCTGACTGAGGACATCGGAAAGCTGGAAAAACAGAAAGAAGCTGCCGTCAAGGCTGAAGAATTCGAAAGGGCCGGCGATCTGAAGAAGCGCCAGGAGAAAAAACAGGCGAAGATCGCGAAGATCCGGGAAAAGTGGGAGAAAGACAAATCCACCCGGAGGCTGGTGGTGGATGAAGGCGAGATCGCCGATGTAGTGGCAGCATGGACCAGGATCCCGGTACAGAAACTGACAGAAGAGGATAACGAGCGGCTGAAAAAGCTGGAAAGTGTGCTCCATGAGCGCGTGGTCGGTCAGGAGGAAGCGGTCCGGGCAGTGGCGAAGGCGATCCGCCGCGGCCGCGTAGGACTGAAGGATCCTCATCGTCCCATCGGTTCCTTCCTGTTCCTCGGACCCACCGGCGTCGGAAAGACAGAACTCTGCAAAGCCCTGGCGGAAGCCATGTTCGGGACTGAGCAGGCGCTGATCCGCGTCGACATGAGCGAATACATGGAGAAGCACAGCGTTTCCAAGATGGTCGGCTCCCCGCCCGGATATGTGGGCTACGACGAAGGAGGACAGCTTTCGGAGAAGGTCCGGCGGAATCCCTATTCCGTGATCCTCTTTGACGAGATCGAAAAAGCGCACCCCGATGTATTCAATATCCTTCTTCAGGTTCTGGACGACGGACACATCACAGACGCCCAGGGCCGCAGGATCGATTTTAAGAACACCATCATCATCATGACCAGCAATGCCGGTGCGGCACGTATCGTCGCGCCGAAGGTCCTGGGCTTTGCCGCCAGGGAAAGCGCCGACACAGATTACAAGAATATGAAGGACAACGTGATGGACGAGGTGAGGCGCATCTTCAAACCGGAGTTCCTGAACCGCATCGACGAGACCATCGTGTTCCACCAGCTGAACCGCGACCACATGCATGAGATCGTGGAGATCCTGCTGAACGGGATCCGGAAGCGCACAGAGACCCAGATGGATCTTCGCCTGATCGTGTCCGATGAAGCGAAGGAGTTCCTGATCGACAAGGGTTACGATCCGAAATACGGCGCAAGACCTCTGAAACGGGCCATCCAGACAGAAATGGAGGACCACCTTGCGGAAGCTCTGCTGAACGGAGACGTCCGGGAAGGCGACGAGGTGGATGTCCGTGTGGCTGAGGAAGAACGGCCGGAAGACAGGCATCTCGTTTTCCGCAGAATGGAAGAGAAGCCGGTGCGGACCAGAGGCAGGAAAAAGAAAGTAAAGGATGCGGTGAATCAATCACAGTCATGAAGAAAACGACCGGTTTTTTCTGCAGTGAGTGCGGATATGAATCTGTGAAGTGGGCGGGACAATGTCCCGCCTGCAAAGCGTGGAATACCATGGTAGAGGAACCCACAGGAAAGATCAGGCCTTCCCGGGGGAACGGCGCTTCCGGAGGGCTCCGTGGCTCTGCCGGAGGGCTCCGTGGCTCTGCCGCGCCGGTCAGCCTGGAAGAGATCCCCATGGACGGAGAGGAGCGGTTCAGTACGGGCTTTGCCGAACTGGACCGGGTCCTGGGCGGCGGAACGGTTGCCGGGTCTATGGTGCTGGTGGGAGGCGACCCCGGGATCGGAAAATCCACGATCCTTCTTCAGGTGTGCCGGAATTTCGCCGCAGGCGGAAAGAAGGTGCTCTACGTCTCCGGGGAGGAGTCGCTGAAACAGATCAAAATGCGGGCGGCCCGCATCGGTACTCTGACGGGACAGCTGAAGTTCTTAAGCGAGACGAACCTGGATGTGATCCGGGAGACGATCGATCAGGAGAAGCCCGATGCCGTGGTGATCGACTCCATCCAGACCATGTACTGCGAGGAGATCGCTTCTGCGCCGGGATCCGTGGGGCAGGTGCGGGAATCCACCAGCCTCCTGATGCAGATCGCCAAGGGCAGCGGCATCGCAGTCTTTATCATCGGCCACGTGACAAAGGAAGGTCAGGTGGCCGGTCCCCGGGTGCTGGAGCATATGGTGGACACGGTTCTGTATTTCGAAGGAGAACGCACAGCCTCTTACCGGATCCTCAGAGCAGTGAAGAACCGCTTCGGCTCCACGAACGAGATCGGAGTATTTGAAATGACCGGAGAAGGGCTCGCAGAAGTGCCGAATCCTTCGGAATATATGCTGGAGGGACGCCCTGTCGGTGCCAGCGGGGCCGTTGCGGCATGTTCCATGGAAGGAACGCGGCCTATCCTCGTGGAGGTACAGGCCCTGGTGACGGAGACCGCCTTCGGGATGCCCCGGCGCACTGCAGCAGGTATCGACTACAACCGGGTGAACCTCCTGATGGCGGTGCTGGAAAAGCGCTGCCGACTTCCCCTGTCTCACTATGATGCCTATGTCAACGTAGCCGGCGGCATGCGGATGAACGAACCGGCGATGGATCTGGCAGTGGTATCAGCCCTGATCTCTTCCTACCGTGACATCCCGGTGGAAGAGCATACCCTTCTGTTCGGGGAGGTCGGCCTCTCCGGGGAGGTGCGATCTGTCACCATGGCAGAGTACCGGGTGAGAGAAGCGGCAAAGCTTGGCTTCACCACCTGTATCCTCCCGAAGTCCTGCCTTCCCAGGGTCAAAGTGCCGGAAGGCATCCGCTGCATCGGAGTAGCCTCCGTCAGCGAAGTGATCGACGTGCTGTTCCGGTAATAATATACAGGGCTGCTCACTAAGTAAGTTAGTGGGCGGCTTTTTTTTTGTAAATAACACTCTATTTAAAGTGTCCGCGACATACGAAATACAAAGAAAATGGTTTTTCGTATGTCATAAGTCAGAACAGAAAGGGGTATGCTGGAAGGGGTATTGCTTTGGAACCTGTACAACGACACACACAATCAATAAAAATGTCCGCTGCGTATGTCAAAATTTGAAATGGAGGTAAATATACGAAGTAAAATCAGATAGCTGTGACATACACAACAATCATTTTTTCCTGTTTCGTATGTCAGGGAATTAAAATCCAGTAATTTATACCCCTGGGGGGTATACCGGAAACAGGACTACAGCACAACCGGGACTGCATATATGGATCCAGAATAAAGAGAGACTGCCGCACTTACTTGTGCGGCAGCTCCGTATATTTGATATGAATTTGAACTTTGTTATATCTTTGAATTACGCAGCAGCCTTGCGGCCCTTCTTCCTTACTGCGTCACCTTCTCGAAATCGCTGGCCGGATGCTTGCAGAGCGGGCAGATGAAGTCTGCGGGAATGGGATCACCATCATAAATGTATCCGCAGACTGTGCAGCGCCAGACGGTCTTTCCTGCAGAAGCGGCGGGTGCTGCGGGCTTCGGCTTGATGTTATTCTGGTAATATTCATAGGTTGCTGAGGAGACATTGCTCAGGACATCAAGATCCGTCACTTTGGCGATGAAGAGGGTGTGGGTGCCCAGGTCCACCGTCTGCTCTACTTCCGCGGAAATATAAGCATTGGTGCCTTCCGTGATGATGTAGATTCCGTTCTCCGCGCGCTTGCAGGCGGTGAAGTCCGCGAACTTGTCCACGTCCCGTCCGGACTGGAATCCGAAGTGCTTGAACGTGTCGAAGGAAGCCTCCTGGCTCAGGATGGAAACATTGAATTTCCCTGTGCGGAGCACCATGCCGTGGGTGTAGTTCGCTTTATTGACGGCGATGCTGATGCGGTTCGGCTCAGATGTCACCTGAATTGCGGTGTTTGTGATGCAGCCGTTGTCCTTTTCTCCCTCGCGGGCGGTGAGGACGAACAGGCCGTAGGACAGCTTGAACATAGCTTTGGGATCCATACAATACCTCCTGGTATGATGAAAAATATAATTGAGTGTCCTATTTATTGTAACCCCCGGACTGGTTTCCCACAATGCTGATTTTTCAGTACAAAACCAGCATCAACAGTTTGTCCTGAACTCACCCTTCGCCCGGTGTTCCTCACACAAAAAAAAAACACCCTGCCGAAGCAGGGCGCGGTATTAAAACATCCTGCCTGAGCAGGATGCGGAAATTTCGTCTGACTCAGGCTCCCAGGGAAGCACTGGCCGAAACAGTAACAGAAAAGAACAGGATAGAACAGATCACGTATGTCATCATTGTACCAGGCCTCCTTTGCTTTTTTATCTGTACTCATGATACAACAGGAAAATGACGAACAATGTCCCTTTTTTCTGAATCTTTCTTACAGAGATGTAAGGATTTTGCATCGAAGTTCTTAAAGCACACTGAAAATGTGATATAATCAAACTTTCTTGGATAGATGTGATTCCTTGTACGGAAATGATCTCTTGCAAGAGGAGGAGCTTTCATGGATTACGATTTCAACAAGTGGATGAGTGATTACAAAGTCATCTCGACGGTCGGACTGAACGAAGAAGGAGGGCTGGAGCGCCTGGCCTTCACCGACTATGATTTCGCGGCGAGAACGGAGCTTCTGAACCGGGCATACGGACTGCGGCTGCAGTGTTATCTTGATGCCGCGGAGAATCTATGGTTTTCCAAGCCGGGAACAGATCCGGACCTTCCTCCTCTGCTGATCGGTTCACATCTGGATACGGTGCCGAACGGCGGAAAATATGACGGTGTCCTGGGAGTGATGGCGGGTTTCCAGGTCATGCGTTATCTTGTGGACAATAAGATCTCCCACAGGAGGACGGTGGAAATGGTGGCCTTCAGCTGCGAAGAATCCAGCCGTTTCAACCTGTCCACCATAGGAAGCAAGCTTGCCTGCGGATTCACGACGCCGGAGAAGCTGATGAATTACAAGGATTCCCAGGGACACACTCCGGTGGAATTCCTCTCCAGGCTCAGGTACTCCCCGGATTCTCTGGAAGAGCGCCGGGAGCATCTGAAAAACATTTATGGATTTATCGAACTGCACATTGAGCAGGGACCGGTGCTGGAATCCTCCGGCACGGATATCGGGATCGTGGAATCCATCGCTGCGCCCATCCGGCTGAAGCTGGACATCATCGGCCACAGCGACCACTCGGGAGCCTGCCCCATGGGGCTTCGCCACGACGCCTTGGCCGCCGCCGCGCTGCTGATCACGGAGATCGAGCGGCTGGGCCGGAAGGAATCCGTTAACAAGTCCGTGGCCACCGTGGGTAAGATCAATGTGCCGCACCAGGCCCTGAACGTGGTTCCCGGTAAATGTGAACTGTTCGTGGATATACGCGGGATCCGGCGGGACAGTATGGAGCGGATCCGGGACGGAATGCGTCAGTTTATCTGCGGGCTGGAGGAAGAGCGCGGTGTAAAGGTAGAGGAGACTCTGCTTTCGGACGAATCGCCGGTGCCGCTGGACCACAGTCTCGGAGAGATCATTGAAAGGAACTGCAGGAAAACAGGGCTGTCCTGCCGCTGGATGCCCAGCGGAGCCGGGCACGACGCCATGAACGTGGCAAAGCTTGCGCCCACGGCCATGATCTTTATTCCCTGTGTGGGAGGCGTGAGCCACAGCCTGCAGGAGAATGTTCTGGAAAAAGATCTGCGGAACAGCATCCGCATCCTCTATGAAGTAGTCATGGATATCTGCGGCTGAAAGGAGCATAGATATGGATTACATGGACAGATTTCATCTGATACAGCATCCGCTTCTTGAACATAAGCTTTTCCAGCTCAGGAACAAGCATACCGGGACCAAGGATTTCAGAAAATGCGTGGAAGAGATGACTTCCCTGCTCTGCTATGAAGCCACCAGGGATATCCCTATGGGAGAACGGTCTGTGGAAACGCCCTTCGGGGTGATCAGCGCCCAGGAGATTGAAGGAAAGACTCTGGCCGCGGTGGTGATCCTCCGGTCTGGCCTCGGAATGCTGGACGGCGTTCTGTCCCTGGTGCCTTCCGCCAAGGTGGGACACATCGGTATCTACAAAGATGAGGAGACGGGGGAACTGGTCCGGTATTACTGCAAAATGCCGCAGGACATCGGTCACCGCCAGGTGCTGCTTCTGGAACCGATGCTTGCCACGGGAGAGACTACGGACATGGCGGTGCAGATGCTGGAGAATTACCGGTGCTATCAGGTGAAGCTGCTCTGCCTGGTGGCGGTGCAGCAGGGCATCGACCTGGTGCTGAAGCGCCACCCGAACGTGGAGATCTACTGTGCGGCGGTGGACAGCCAGATTAATCAGGACGGCTATATCATCCCGGGCATCGGCGATGCCGGCGACAGGATGTTTGGAACTATGTAGTTTGTTGCCCTCATATAAAACTGATCGCCTGTTGCAGCGATTTGGAAGAACAAAAAAGATAAAAATGTCAGGAAATCATTGCTTGAAAAAAATAATAACGGCTTTCACCGCGGCGGCCCTGCTCTGCAGCTGCGGCCTGACCGGGGGAACAGGAGTGAAGGGAGCAGGCGCGGAACCGGCACAGTGCACGTTGTTCGCGATGGATACCGTCATGTCCCTGACAGCTTACGGGCAGGGGGCAGAAGAGGCGGTGCAGAAAGCTTCTGAAGAGATCCAGCGGCTGGACGCGCTTCTTTCCACCGGTAATGAAGAGAGCGAGATCGGTAAACTGAACCGGACGGGCAGCGGGATGCTGTCCGGAGACGTCAGGGAACTGGTGGGACGGTCCCTGGAAATGTGGGAGACCACGGACGGGGCCTTCGATATCGCGATCTACCCGGTCATGGAAGCCTGGGGATTTACGGAAGAAGAGCAGCATATCCCCGCGGACGGGGTGCTGGAACAGCTCCTGCCCCTCTGCGACCCGGAGGACATTGAATTTGACGCTGCGACCGGCAAGATATCCTTCCGGAAGAAGGGGATGAAGATCGATCTCGGCGGGTCGGCGAAGGGATATACCTCCACCCGCCTGATGGACATCTACCGGAGCTGCGGCGTGACCAGCGGCCTGGTAAACCTGGGCGGAAATGTGCAGACTTTGGGACGGAAGCCGGACGGGACGCTCTGGCGCATCGCCATCGAAGATCCTGACGACGGAGAGAACAGGATCGGCGTCCTTTCCATCGAGGATAAGGCAGCCATTACATCCGGCGGGTACGAGCGATTCTTTGAAGCAGACGGACAGATATTCCATCATATCATCGACCCGGAGACTGGATACCCCGCGAAAAAAGGACTGAAGTCTGTGACCATCGTTTCGGCAGACGGAACGCTGGCGGACATCCTTTCCACTTCCCTGTATATCATGGGGACGGAGAAGGCGCAGAAGTACTGCGCCGCCCGCGCGGAACAGGATGGCTTCGAGGCAGTGCTCTACACAGACGATAACGAACTGCTCATTACCCCCGGTATCAAGGACAGCTTCGGGACAGAGCAGAAGGTGAAAATAATAGAGTGAAGCGTACCCTCAGGACTGTGTTCCCTCTGTCGGTTTCACTTCGCAGCGATTCGGGCGCCGCTTTGGGCTCCATGAAATCGTGGTCGCCGTCGCGGCGCCG
>JAFSYO010000158.1 GCA_017449925.1 Stomatobaculum sp. | reverse complement strand
CTGCATTGGACATCAGTATTTCGAGGCGGAAACCCTGCCGGAGCTTGTACCGGTTCGCCTTGGCCTCGGTACCTATGACAATATCCTGAAGGAAGAGGAGTGTCCGGTTCCGGAGAACGTCAGCATTTTCCCCAGAGGGCGGTATGCCAGTTTCTTTCTGGAGGTAGAGGACCTGTATTTCATCAGGCGGGAGAAGCTTGAGTTGATCCGCACTTTCCTCCGGGAAAGCGGGCTGCATGCGCAGAGTGACAGCACGGCGTACCTGTACCGGGTGGATCACAGCCGGGGAAAGCCTGTCTTTGTCTTCTGCGTCCGCGTGAAGGTAGAGGACGCAGAATGACCTTCCTGACGAGGCCTGTGCCGGGCGGCTGCGCCAGAAAGTGTTTTATCTTTGAGTTATGGGAGCTGTTTTATGGATATCTGTACCAGAATTACCGGGCTGGATCGCATCGGGAAAGCTTTTCTTGTCCATACGGACAACGCTGACCTGAAGATCCTTTTCGTCACCGATGAGATTGTCCGCGTGCGCGCCTCCTTCGACAAGGAGTTTGCGGAGGAGAGCTATGTGCTTGCCACAACGGCCTGGGCAGACCGCCTTGATCCGCTGCTTGAAGGGGAGCGGACGCGTGTCGAGCCGGTCGAACCGGTATTCGAAGAAGGGGAGAAGACCCTTGTCTTCCGGTCTGCCGCCCTGCGGCTGGAGATTGACCGCAATCCCATCTGTCTGCGTCTCTTTGACGCGGAAGGGGCGGAACTCTATGCCACGCTTGCCGGCTGCCCCTTTACGCTGGATTCAAACCGACGTGTCACCGCCTACAGCCGCATGAAGGAGGATGACTGCTTCTACGGCTTCGGGGAGAAAACGGGTCTGCTCAATAAAAACGGAGAATTCCTGCGGGAGCGTGCCACGGACTCCATGGGCTATGACGCGGCGAAGGCCGACACGCTCTACAAGCACATCCCCTTCTACATCCGCCTTGACCGCGATACAAAGAAGGCAGTGGGTGTCTTTTATCACAATTTTTATGAATCCGTATTCCACATGGGCAGGGAGAAGAGCAATTACTGGCCCCGCTACACCTACTGGCAGGCTGACGGGGGAGATATCGATCTCTTCCTGCTCGGGGGGATTACGATCAGGCGTGTGCTTGATAACTATACCCTCCTGACCGGCCGCCCGGCCCTGTTGCCGAAGCGGGCTCTGGGGTATCAGGGCTCCTCCATGTACTATCCGGAGCTTGAGAAGGACTGCGATGAGGCTGTGCTCGGCTTTGTCGACACCGCACGGGAGGAGGGTTTTCCGATCGACGGATTCCATCTCTCCTCCGGTTATACAAATCAGAACGGCAAACGCTGTGTCTTCACCTGGAACAGAGAAAAGTTCCGGGATCCGCAGGCGTTTTTCGCGGCGATGAACGCGAGGGGGGTGCAGAATGTGCCCAATGTCAAGCCAGGCGTCCTGCTCAGCCATCCATGGTTTGATGCCTTCTGCGCGAAGGACGTTTTTGTAAAGGACAGTAAAGACCCCGCACAATACGCCGTCGGCAGATGGTGGGGCGGCCCGGGCGCTTTCTGGGACTATACCAGTCCCTCGGGCAGAAAGGCCTGGAAAGAGTATCTGACGGAAAGCATCCTCGCCATCGGTACGGATT
>JAFSYO010000157.1 GCA_017449925.1 Stomatobaculum sp. | reverse complement strand
GCCGCAGTTGACTGCCTTGGACGGAGCAACGATCATGTTCTTCTGATCCATCAGGAAACGGAGAGCATCGTTGGTGGTGGGCATGTTAGCGACTTCGATGTAGTACTTCACGCCGTTGGCGACGATCTTCTTAGCCTCGTCCATGTTGACATCGTTCTGGGTAGCGCACGGCATGATGATGTCGACGCCCTTCTGGCCCCACGGCTTCTGGCCCGGGAAGAACTCAACGCCGAACTTGTCAGCATAATCCTGAACTTTGTTGCGGCCGGAAGCTCTCATCTCGAGCATGTACTCGATCTTCTCGTCGGTGGTGATGCCGTCCGGATCATAGATGTAGCCGTCCGGGCCGGACAGGGTAACAGCCTTCGCGCCGAGCTCGGCGAGCTTTCTGGCGACACCCCAGGAGACGTTTCCGAAGCCGGCCAGAGCAACTCTCTTGCCCTCGATCGGATCGTTCTCGTGCTTCAGGACTTCCTCAAGATAGTAAACTGCGCCGAAGCCGGTAGCTTCCGGACGGAATGCGGAGCCGCCGAACAGCGGGTCCTTGCCGGAAAGAGCGCCGTTCGCATAGGAACCGGTCAGTCTTCTCCATGCGCCGAACAGATAGCCGATCTCACGGGCGCCGACACCCAGGTCGCCTGCCGGGCAGTCAACATCCGGTCCGATGAAGCGGAACAGGCCCTGCATGAAGGATGCGCAGAATCTCTGGACTTCCTTGTCGGACTTGCCGTTCGGATCGAAGTCGGATCCGCCCTTTGCGCCGCCGATCGGCAGGGTGGACAGAGCATCCTTAAAGGTCTGCTCGAAGCCCAGGAACTTGATGATGGACATATTTACGGAAGGAGCAAAACGGAGGCCGCCCTTGTACGGTCCGATCGCGCTGTTGTACTGGACTCTGTAGCCGGTGTTGACGTGAAGATCGCCCTTGTCATCCTCCCACGGAACACGGAACATCACGACTCTCTCCGGGATGACCATTCTCTCAAGGATCGCATTCTCTTCGTACTCCGGATGTGCCTCGATCAGCGGGCTGACAGAAGAATAAACTTCTTCGACAGTCTGTACGAATTCCGGCTCGGTTGCGTACTTTTCCTTAACTTCAGCGATGACTCTCTCGACATAATTGCTCATAATAATGTCCTCCTTTGATTAAAATGTACCCTCTGAAAACAATTGCTGATGCTTTATCTCATGAAGGAGATGCTGCCCCTTCGATGATTCTTGTTAATTATTATAAAAGCTGCGCAATCGCTTCGCGCTTCGCGTTCCCGCGATTGCTGAAATGGATTCGGAATCCGCGCTGCCGCGCTCCTTCCTCATCCACTTCAGGTTGCCGTATGTCCAGGCAGCCTGGCGGGCAAGCCCTCCGTCTGCCTGGCCGCACGGCAACGCTTTTACAGGAAGTTTGCAAATGCGGTGATGATAGCTGCGTTGAAGAAGTCGATGAACAGGGAGCCTACCAGCGGCACGATCATGAAAGCGACGGGTGCCGGACCGTAGTTGTTGGTAATAGCCTGCATGTTCGCCATGGCGTTCGGGGTGGCGCCCATTCCGAATCCGCAGAAGCCGGAGGAGATGGTCGCTGCGTCGTAGTCGCGTCCCATGACGTTGAACACGACGTAGGAAGCATAGAAATACATGATCACAGTCTGGATCACCAGGATGACAATCATCGGAAGCGCCAGGCTGACCAGCTGCCACAGCTTCAGGTTGATCATGGCCAGGCCGAGGAAGATGGACAGGCAGATGTTGCCGAGGGCGCCCATCTCGCCCATGGGCATCTTCACGCCGCGGGCTTCCTGGATGTTGCGGATTGCTGCGCCGACGATCATCGCGCCGATGTAGCCGGGCAGGGTGATGATCTTGCCGAGGAGAGCCGCGACGACGGTGCCGAGGCCGACCGCGATGGCGATGTAGATCGCGGCATCCATCAGGTTGTCTTCATCCATTGCGCCGGAGCTTGCGTCCACAGCGACTTCTGCGGTCTTCATTTCCACAGTTCCGTCACTCTCAATGCCTTTGGACTTCAGGTTGAACTTTCTGATCTTCGAGGTTGCGATCGGTCCGCCGATCATACAGCCGGAGATAAGGCCGTAGGTTGCTGCCGCGACAGCGACTGTGGTGGCGTTGGCAACGCCCATGTCCTCAAGGAAGGGACCGAAGGAACCTGCGGTTCCGTGTCCGCCGACCAGCGGGATGGAAGCCATTGCAAGGCCCAGTCTTCCGTCAAGGCCGAAGATCTTCGCGCCGAAGCCGCCGACCAGGTCCTGAATGCAGCACATGAGGATCGCGAGGATCAGGAACTTCACGACGCCGATGCCGCCTTTCTTCAGCTCGCCGAAAGCTGCCATGTATCCGACGGAGCAGAAGAACGCTGTCATGAAGACTGTCTGAAGAGTGGTGTCCATGTTGAACTCAAGGATGCCCATGGACCTTAAGATCACGTGGAGGATAGCGAAGATGAGGCCGCCCACGACAGGAGCGGGGATGCAGTATCTTCTCAGGAACTCGATTCTTGCGACAAGCATGCGGCCGATCACCAGCATGAAGACCGCCAGGCCGGCAGCCTGGTACATATTCAATTCAATAACGTTCATGATTTTCCCCTTTCCAAAGCTTGTTTATGGTCTGATCATTCCGTGTAAATGCTTTACTTTGTCGGAACCGTGATTCCCTTTTCGCTGTAGTACTTCGCCGCGCCCTTGTGATACGGAATGGACTTGACGGAAGATGCAGTGATCAGGTTCAGCTCCGCGCCCTTGGAATGCGCTTTGGTAATGGCATCCATGTTCTCATAGATTCCGGAGATCACTTTGTAGACATCATCCTCGGAAACGTCGTCATTCGCGACCAGGACGGCGCCGACTGCCACGGTCGTAACATCGCTGCTGGTGTTGTAGGTCTTGCTGCTGATCACAGCCTGACTGTAGGCGGGGTTCTTCTGGATCAGCTTGTTGATGTGCTCTTCATCCAGGCTGATGAGGTAGATATCGGTGGTGGCTGCCAGTCCGGAAAGGGCGGAGGTCGGTGCGCCGGCCACGACGAAAGCCGCGTCCAGCTTGCCGCTCTGCAGGGCATCTGCGGAATCGCCGAAGGACTGGTAGGTGGGGTTAACATCCCGCTCGGTCATGCCGTAGGCTTCCAGAACATCCACTGCGTTGAAGTACACGCCGGATCCTGCCGCGCCGATGGAGACGTTCTTGCCCTTCAGATCCTCTACCGTCTTCAGGGCCGGGTCCATGGTGACGATCTGGACCTGTTCTTTGTAAAGTTCTGCGATAGCAGAAATCTTGTCTGCCTTCTTGTCGAACAGCCTGGTTCCTTCCACGGCGTAGCCGAGAACGTCGGACTGCGCGAAGCCGATCTTCGCAGCGCCGCTCTGCAAGGCCTCAATATTTGCCTTGGAACCTTCGGAAGAGACCACATTCAGTGCCGTGCCGTTGGCCTCCGAAATCTTTCCTGCCAGAACGCCGCCGAATCGGTAATAGGTACCCTGTTCTCCGCCGGTGGTGAACTTGAGTCCATTCTCCGTCGCAGCAGGAACGCTCGGAGCGGGGGCGGTGGGCTTTGCAGCAGTACCGCAGCCGGCGAGCATCATCACTGAAGCCATGACAACTGCTATGCCAGTTAACAACCTTTTCATAACAAAACCTCCTCTTCATACTTTGGTATCCAAATCTGAACAAAGTATAAAAAGGAGGCTTCAGAAAGTTTCAGAAAGTTTCAAAAAGTCAAAAAAATTTATGAACAAATCGATCTCATACATTGATCGGCCGTTCTGCCTGCAGCATGAGGCTCTCGATGAACTTCTTCAGGCTGACTTTACCGCCGTAGGATCGCTTCCCGCGGACATAATCCATCTCCGCCCGCACCTCTTCAAACAGGAACAGGGTGCTGGAGTACTCCGTGAAGGTATCGTTCATGAAATCCTCGATGCCCAGGTGGGCGAGATTCGTGAGGCCGGTCTGTACGGCGCGGCGCATGCGCTGCTCCATGCTCTTCGGCGCGTCGGAAAGCTTTCCGCAGATGTTCCGGACATTCTCCCGGCGCATGGACATTCCTTTCTTATTTAAATAGGTACAGACGTGGACGATGTCGGCGCTTCCTTTTTCTCCCGCCATGCCAAGGCGCACCAGGATCTGCTCCACGTTCCGCGTAAATTCGTCTTCCGCAGGTTCCTCCGGAGCCTTCTGGGCCGGCGTCCCCTGAGGTGCGAAACCCTGATGCGTTTCCGCGGGAGGCATCCCCTGCTGCATCCCCCGGACCGCCGGAGCGCCTGCAGGCTTCCCGCCAGACACTGCGCCCTTCCCGTCCTCAAAACCGATCTCATTCATGAACAGGTTTCTCAGCTGGGCTACGGTCCGTTCATTTTTGATCTGCTGGGTCACCGTGCCCAGCACGGATCTTACTTCGATCAGATTGATGGGTTTCGAAATAAAAAATTCG
Organism: Stomatobaculum sp.; assembly: GCA_017449925.1. The sequence goes on along the minus strand of JAFSYO010000157.1, from coordinate 39,816 downwards.
ATCCCCGCGTCATAGGCCTTACCGATCATATCCTTGGAAGAGACCTGGGACACCATAATAAATTTTGCTGCGCATCCTGCCTCTTTCAGTTCCTTCACCAGCTGGGCGCCGTCCTTACCCGGCATCAGGAAGTCGATCAGAATGATGTCCGGCCGCATGGCCGGCACCTGAAGAAGGGCCTCGGAAGGATCCGTGGAACTTCCTACCACTTCTCCAATCTCGTAGTCCTCGATCAGGTCCTCCAGGATCTCGATCATGGTCTCGTCGTCTTCTATAATATAGATGCCCATGCAGTCCCCCGTTTTTTTCGTTTAGTATCTGTTCATCGCCCCGGTCCCCGGATCATTTTCCTTTCTATGTCTCCGGCAGCTTCAGCTTTTCTTCCGGGATCAGGATCCGGAAACAGGTCCTCTCCCCCGGCTCTGACTCTACTTCGATGCATCCGCCGAAATAGTCCTCCACGGTCTGTTTCACCCCTGCCAGGCCGACACCGCGGTAAATGTTTCCCGTCTTTCCGTCAAATTTCGTAGAATAGCCCATGCGGAAGATCTTTTTCAGCTGCTTTTCCGAGATCCCGGGGCCATTGTCCTCCACCTCCAGGACGAAGCAGGATTTTTCCCCTTCTTTTGCCTGTTCTGCTGTCCTGAGGCGCTCCCGCACCGTGATCTCGCCGGAGCGGCGGTCGCCTTCGATGGCTTCGATGGCATTGGACACCAGGTTCCGGAGGATCGTCATGAGGGCGTAATGATCTGTGGTGACAAAATTGTCTCTGCAGTCAAAGAGGAAACTGATATCCAGTTCCAGTTTCCGTACCCTCGTCTTCGCGATGCCCTCCAGGATCTCCAGGATCTCCCGGAAGGTCATCCGCTCCTCTTCATTCTCCGCATTGATCGTGCTCTCCAGGCCGTCCATGATCCTGATATACCCTTTTTTAATCTCATGGACATCCCTGGCAATGCCAAGGGTCATCTGACGGACTTCCTCCGGCACCTGCCTCTGCTCCGCCAGCTCATGCAGGCGGTAGGCATTGCCCATGACCTGCTCGATCTCCTCCGTATTCTTCCGCATCAGGTAGAGTTCGCTTTTCAGACTAGTGATCACCATGAACATGCTCTGGTAGCGCTGCTCCTGGATGTCCCGGACCTGCATGGCTCTGTAGTTTTCCAGCATATTGAAAAGCACCGCAGCCAGAAGGCTCCGCATCACTGCCACCAGGATCAGCAGCCCCAGCTGGTTCAGCGTCGGAACTTCTCCGCCCAGGGTCAGGTTCCTGAAAGCGATCTCCGTCAGGTTCGCACCGAAATCGCAGTAAAAGGACGCTATCACCGCCTGCGTGTAGGAGGCGGTCCGCTTCCTGGGAATCTGGATCCGGAACAGCACCCCGTAAAAAACATAATACAGGGCGCCGGGGATCACCTGGAGGATCGTCTGTTCCGGCATGCTCCCGTCCACTTCAAGGAGCAGGATCCTGAACAGGAACACGATCAGCGCCGTAATGGAGCATATCCCGATGGTCGAAAGCTGGCGGCCGACCGTCATCAGAAGGACAGGCAGCAGGATGACGGAAGGGGAAATGCGGAAATTGTTTATGAAAACGAAAAGGTATAACTGGGAAGACAGCGCGGTGACAGCTCCGATCAGCAGATTGGTCCGCCAAGGGCGGAAATCATAGCTTTGCCCCATACTGTCCTCCTTTCTCTGAACTATGTGGATAGAATTTCCGACTGCATCGCACACTGCCCGACAGTTGGAAATCTATCCCTGCTGTATGAGAGTTTTTTTGATATTCTCCGCAAAGACCCGGATCCGATCTTCAATCCCGGGAAGCTTCATCGCCTGCCCCGCGTTGTTTGCCGTTTCCAGCAGGGCGAAGCGGGGCGGCAAGAAAAATGTCTTGTTCATATTCAGCGCGGCGATGAGCTGTTCCGCCACGATATCGCTGCCGGAATAGCCTGAGACCACCACCGCGAACAGCGCTTTGTCGTAGAAGCGCACCTGCCGGAACAGGGCCGTCAGGCGGTTGATGAAGGCCGTGAGGTTGGCGGAAAGGGCGTCGTTGTAGTTGGCGCAGAGCATCACGATGGCGTCCGCTTCCCGGACCGCCGGGTACACTTCCTCCGCCATGACGCCACCGTAGAAGCAGCTGCCCTGCTCTCCGTAGTGGAGGCAGGTGCGGTAGGGACAGCCCGCGCAGTCGTACAGCGTCCCGTTCTGGAGGCTGATGGTCCGGATGTCCAGGGGAGCGTCCTTCAGGAACTCCTCCGTTCTGTTCCAGAGGGCCAGGGTGTTGGAGGTCTTCCGGATGGAAGCGTGCAGCACCAGGATCTTTTTCCGGCCATCTGCCGCGTGCGCCGGAACGGCTTCATCCGCTTCTTCCGAAACCGTGTGGACACTGCCGCCGCTGCCCAGGAAATGATCTCCTGCCCCTGCGCCGCCGCGGCGGGTAAACGCAAGGACCTCCCTCACAAGCTCCGCGGCGCTCCGGCAGTAAGCCGTCTCCTCGTCCGTGGAAAGGATCTGGGCCACCACCGAAAAATTCGACAGCGTCCTGGTCCCCTCCACCAGCGGGCGCCCCACAAAGGCGCAGCCCGACTGGTTCGCCGTGAATACCAGCTCCCTGGAGACCGCCTTGGTATAAAGGTCGCTCTCTCCGTCCGTGACCACCCCTCCGGCGCAGCCGTCCAGAAGGGTCCTGTTCTCCCGCAGGACCCGGAGCAGCTTCATATATTCCAGATTGACTCCGTCCCGGCCCAGCGCCACCACGAACAGGACCGGCCGGAACCGCCCCGGGGGCTGTTCTCCCTCCAGAAAATACCGGCGGGTCTCCTCCGCGGAGGTAAGAACGATATTCCTTACGCCGTCCAGTGCCAGCTTCAGCACTTCCTCAAGTCTCCCGCTGATCTCTCCCGCCTCTTCCTGGGGAAAGACCACCGTCAGCAGCTGTGGATCATTCATATCTCAAAACCTCTTTTAGCACTCAAGTCCCGCAAGCGGGACTTGAATATATCAGCAGATCGACTTCAGCGTTTCCTCCGCCAGCCGGATGCGCTCGAACAGTTTCTCCGGCAGGGGCAGCACCTCGGTCTCCAGTCCCTCCGGAGTGTAGCGGTTCTTCACGCCCATGAAAGCGCCCCCGAGATACACGGAGCCGCAGTGCCACTCGCCCTGCAGCATCAGCAGGATAGACAGCGCGCCCGAGGAGAAGGCCGGCGCTACAAAGGGTTTGAAGCCCAGCGCGCGCATCTCCAGGTTCGCGGTCACGACCTTCTGCGTCAGCTCCCGGGACAGTTCGTCGTCGTAGTTCTCAATAGAATCCGCGATCACCAGTTCCTGTCCGTGGGGGCCGAAAGAACGGCCCTCGGTGAGGAATCCGGCAAAGCGGGGATCTCTCTTCGCATAGTAGGCGGCCCGGGCGTTCATGACGCCGAGGCCGAAGCCCTGGATCTGTTCCGGGCGGAGTCCCTTCCAGTCAAGCTCCCCGTCTTCGTTCCGGTTGCTTTCCAGAAGAGCCGTCTTCGCCAGGGGATCCACCGGGTCCGACACCTGGCAGAACATGCCTTTGAAACCGCATTTCCTCGCCTGCCGCGCGTACATGCCGACGATCTTCCGGTTGTTTTCAAACTGGTACATCCGGACGTCCTTTACGCCGCTGCCCACCGGAGGAATGCCCTTGGAAGCGACGAATACCACCACGTCAGCGTCGAACAGCTGCTCCGCGGGAATGGCGCGGACCTCCGGAAGACGGTCGTAATCCCAGGGATAGGCGATCTGGTTCTGCTCAAAGGCCCACCTGGCGGTGACCTTTTCATCCAGGTCGCAGATGCCGATCTCCGAGATGCAGTCCCCGCCAAGGAGGTGCAGCCCCGTCAGCAGGTTGGACCCCACGTCGCCGATGGCGAGAATATTCACTTTCTTTTTCCCCGCCGGAAGGAACGCCGGACCCGCGGCCGCGGCGGCATTTCCCTGACCTTCCTTCAGGATCTCTTCCCAGCCGGGCTGGCAGGCATTCACCGCCCGGAGCTTTCCCTTCTTCAGGAAGCCCAGCAGCAGTTCCTTCTCTCCGGCATATTCCGGCTTTTCAAGGGCTTCCGCCCCCGTCCGGGCTCCCTTCCGGAGCTCCTTTGAGCTGAGCCACGCCGCGCTTTCCTCCTCCTGGAACAGAAAGTCCAGGTCATTCACAAGAAAGGACGCGCGGCAGCTTCCCGCCTCCCGGAAAAAGAGGAAGGTGAGACGGGACGCAGCCAGAAGGTCCTCCGGGGCCGCCGGCCCAGACCCTTCGGGCGCCGGCTGCCCCTCCCTCGTAAAGCAGAACTCATTTCCGATTCTGTAAAAGTCAAACATCTCTGTTTCTCCACTGTTCTTTTTTTCTGCCCGCAGCCGGTCAGCGCCCCGTGTAAATATGCTTCGTGGCGACGGTATCCACCCTGGAGCGGTACAGCATCTCAAGGTCGCTCTCCAGGTAGACGGAGGCCGGAAGGTTCGGGTCATAATCCAGGCAGTTGCCCCTGTCAGGACACAGCGGCAGGTTCACCGCCTCGGAGAGCCGGGACAGCGTCAGGTTCTTTGCGAAGATGTTCCGATACTCCTGCTCCAGGGCATACAGCACATCCCTCGCGTTCTTGATGCAGCAGGCGCTGAAGCGGAACACCGCCTCGTCGGTGGTGTCGTGGAGCGGCGGCTGGGTGTAGGGACGGATCAGGTTGATGGACGGCGTAAGGCCTGCTACTTTCATAGAATTTCTCCGCACCTGGTCCCCGCCGATAAAGGGATACAGGGAGGATTCCATGAACCAGTACCGCATGTTCGGCACATAATACACCCAGTCTCCTTCCAGATCCATGGTGGCCAGGGTATTTTTTCCGTAGCCGGTGATGATGCCCAGCAGGAATTTCTTGATCGTCACGCCCTCCTGTCTGAGGAGCGGCGCAATGGTGGAAATACGGATGCCGCTGCGGTTGATGACATCGTCCACCAGGATCGCCGGCCGCCGGAAGGATTTGATGGCCTTCACCTGGGTGGGCAGCGGCGTGTAGTTCGGATACGCTTCCACCGCGCAGGAAGTCAGGTCCGGATCGTAGACTTTGTCCGTGTGCAGGGTCTTGGTCACGGTATTCGGCACCACGGTCCCCCGGAGGATCTTTCCGAAGGGAACGCACATCATCTCTCCCAGTTTCCGCGGCACCTGCAGTTCCCGCGGGACATCGTTCAGCATCGTGATCTTGTCCACCAGGCGGTGGTAGAGGACCGACGCCGAGACAGAGATCACCAGGTTTCCGGGATAGAGCTTCGCCATGCTGTGCTGCAGGTCCTGCTGCGCCTTCCGGATGACCTTCAGGACCCGCTCGTTCGAGGAGAAGGGTTCCTTCAGGGTGGTCTCCATGTTGGCGAGAAGCAGAAGCGGCGCGTGCATGTCAGCAACGAAGAGCGGCACGTCTTTGGGCGCCTCCTCCGGCTTCAAGAAGCCCTGCCGCATCACGGCAGAGATCACGCGGTTCGGACAGTAGCCGTCCTCGGGATAAAAGATGGCGTAGTCGCAGCGGTACTCAAAGGACCGCATGACGGCCTCCGTCAGGAGCAGCGTCTCCGCGTCGTAGATCATCGGATCCTTCTCCACGTAGAGACCGCTGATCATCAGCACTTCTCCGGCGGTGCGGCGCTGGATCATGTCGCAGAGATGCACGTCCTTCAGGACGGAGAAAAGCCCGTCCGGGCCAAGGTAGCGGACGCGGGCCGCGCCCACCAGCCGGTTGTTGTCCATGTTGTTCCTGAGGAGCAGCAGCCGGTCCCCCGAGTTCTGGATCGACTTGATGAGCTGGGCCTTTCTCTCCTCCGCGTAGAGGAGAGTCTCCTCCACTTCCTTCAGGAGCGCCGGATAGGGATGCGGTACTTCCTCGTAGACGATGGCCCGGGCCTGGATAATGGGCTTGTACTCCGGCTCACGCAGGTACAGGCCGTTGTTGTAGATGTATTCCTGCACCACCGGGTCGATCAGGTTCGAGATATCCCGGTTCTGGTCGATGTTCTCGCGGATCCTGGTGGAGGAGATCTCCTCCAGATCCTCCGGCAGTTCCAGCTCGATGAGCTTTCCGGTGATGCCCTCCATCATCTCCCGGTTGTACCGGGAATCCGCGTCCTTGTCTCCCACCCGCCGGAAGGCTATGTGGTTCATGGAACGGATGGTATTATCCTCGAAGTCCTTCCGGTAGAAGGAAGCGTGGGCGATGACATCGGAGCCCACCACGATGTAAAGCTCCCGATCCGGGAACAAGGTCTTCAGTTTCCGGAGGTCTTCGGGACTGCCCGGGTTCAGGGGCAGCTCATAGGGGAACAGGTTCACGTGGAACTGGTCCGCGATGCTCATGTTGACGATCTGGCGGCGGATAAAGTGCGGCTGGGCCCGCTTGGACCAGGAGAATTCGTCCACGGACAGATACACTTCGAATCCCATGTCGCTGATCATCTTCGCGATGCCCTTGTGGGACAGAGTGAAGGGGTCGAAGGTGCCGGGGAAGAAGGCTACTTTGTCGCGGGTGCGTACTTCCAGATTCCCCTCCAGAAGCTTGTATTCGGTGATGAAACGGTACAGGCTGGAAAGGCAGGCCGCCCGGTAGAAATGGGTCAGCTCGTCCCCCGGGTTCTCGATCAGCTGGAAGCAGATCTTCCGGAAGGCCACCAGGAAGATGTCCTTTTTCTCCTGCCGTGTCAGAAGCTCGGAACCGAACACCGACTGGCCCATGACAAGGAGCGCCTCCTGGCGGACCTTCTCCCGGTAGCTCGCCATGCCCCGGAGCAAAAGGCCGATGAGGTGTTTCCAGCGTTCGGTCCGCGCATCTTCTGTTTCTTCAAAACGATCCGCGTACTGCGGATAATACTCCAGGATGGTTCCGATGGTATCCAGGGCCACCGCTGTCACATGATCCGAAGTACTGGCCTGCATGGCGCCGAGGGAGCCGATCAGTTCATCCAGCTGCTCGGTGGGGAGCCACAAAGCCACCTGGCCCAGCCACCGCGGGATGGTGCGGGAATAGTCCGTCTCCCCGGTCTCCAGACCGCGGAGCATTTCCACCGCGATCTCGTTCCTCTGGTCCACCCGCAGGATGGGCGCGATATGCACCAGGGCTTCGCCGGCGTCGTTCCGCACCAGCATATACTGGCCCACCTTGATCATGTTGGAAAGATGGGTAGCGATATGCAGGGCGTGGGTATTGTCCCCGTGCAGCACCTGGTCTTCCAGCAGGCGGATGTTCACTGCCTCCTGCACCCAGGGGGTGTTGGTCTTTAAATTGTCGAGGAAGATCTCTGTCACCACATCCTGTCCGTACAGGATTTTTTCCTGGGCGGAGGTGTCCAATCCCATATTGGTGAAGATACGGCACTTTAAAAACGTGTAAAGAGTGGAGTCATCCGTCGGGAAGGCGGAAATGGTTTCTTTGATCTCATTCCACACCGGAAGGTCCTCTCCCGTCAGGCCAAAATCCGACAGGAATTCCGTGATCAGCTGAAGCGCCCGCCAGGCCGCGGTCCTCACTTCTCCGTCATCGCTCTGGGCGCATTCCAGGATAAAGCGGCCGATGCGGTTGATGCTGTCCAGCTCCAGCCGCCTGAAGGGAATGACCTCCACACAGTTCATAAGACAGAACTGCTCTGCCGCCTTCTTTCCGGAGGGATTCCGGTACCAGTCGGTCAGGGCTTCCATGAACATGGGCAGATCCGAAGCGTCCACATATTCCAGCATCGACTGCACGATATTCTTCAGCTGGGAGCGGATGCGCCGCTGCAGCAGGTCGATGAAGCGGTGGTCAGGACGGATGGTGATATCCAGGTAATGCTTCCAGAGGGCCAGCATCTTCTCCTGAGCCGCGTCCACCAGTCCCTCCGGTCTTCTCTTCCGGTAGCCGGCGTTGAACTGGGCGATGACCTGTCCCAGAAGCTCCGCCGCCTGGACGCGGATCTCGCCGTCCCGGTTCATGAAGAGCTCGTAGAGGAAGCTTAAGGTCTGCTCCTTCTGGAGGTCGCTGGTATAGGCGAAGTACTGCTGCAGCACATTCAGGTAAGCGCGGACGTTCTTCCAGTTCTTCTCGCTGCGGGCAGCCTCCAGGATATTCCCGAAACTCTGCTCCGCTGTCATCTGGTGCATGACGTCCATATTGTGCTCGATGGTCATGTGCACCAGGGACTTGACCGTCTGTTCCGGAGTCCTTAAAGCCGGCAGGGGAAGCTTCTCCGGCGTCGGCGGATCCCCGTTCAGGTCCACATCCACCCCGTGGGTGCGCATATACTCCTCAAAATCCGAGAGCTTCGCGTGGACGAAACGGTAGCGCCGGTGTTTTTTTGCATCGACGTTGTCCAGCTTATTCAGGATGACGCTGAAGGCGTCCTCCATGGAGGAAATGTGGGTGATCTCCACCCCGTCCTTTCCGCGGCTCGACTTCACGCGGAAGTCGGAGTAGATCAGACAGAGGGATTCCACAGTCAGATTCTCCGGCTCCAGATCCCAGGTGGAGTGGTTCGCCGCGATCTGGCCGATGTGGGGAAGCTTGTTCCTCTCCGACCAGAGGGCGGTGTAGAAGTAATGCATATAGGGGACCTTCTCATTCGGCTTGCAGCCGAACTTTCCAAGGTCGTGGGCCGCCGCGGCGCCGGAGACCAGCGTCAGATCGACGGGCGCGCCTGCCGCGTAAAGGCCGCGGGCAATGGTCATGGCTACGTAATGGACGCCGGCAATATGCTCCAGTGTCTTGAACTTCGTGACCTCGGCGTTCAGGCGCATCATCTCATAGATATACTGCTTGTGCCAGATGCGGCGGAACTTCCTGTATTCCTCAAAGTTCTCGAATGTCTGTCCCTCCGGCTCGTCCAGGAAGCCGAAGTCCTTCAGCGGGTCAAAGGGCACCGCCTTCCGCTCCCGGTCAAAGAAGAAGCGCAGCACGTTCAGGTAGTACAGGGCGCCGGCCCGGTACTGACCGAACTTTTCTGTGAATGCCTGTTCCGGGTACAGGATATGACAGACATACTTGTAGGTGAAGGACATCCACCCTTCCTCCGGTTCCCGTCCCAGGAGGAACATGGTGGCGCGGCACACCTCGTAGAGCTTCCTGCAGGTGAGGCGCTTTTTGATGGGGAACAGGGAGCCAAGCTGTGCTTCCCAGTACTCCCGGTTCAGTACCATTTCCACCGTTTCCTTTTCAAGACCTGCCGCCTCGAGGAACTCCTTTGAAGTCATCTCCTCGCAGAGATCTATGTAGATCTGGCGTATCTCTTTTTTGGTCATGCGGATTCTCCTTTATCTATTTGAAGCTGTTCGCCGCACAGTCACAGCCCGGTGTAGCGGTTCTTCGTTGCAGCCGTGTTCACCCGGGTCCGGTAAAGCATCTGAAGATCATTCTCCAGATAGACCGACGCGGAAAGGTTCGGGTCATAATCCACACAGTCCCCCTTGTCCGGGACCATGGGAAGGTGCACCGCCTCGGAGAGCCTGGAAAGTGTCAGGTTCCGGGAGAAAATCTTCCTGTATTCCTGTTCCAAGACCAGCAGGACGTCTCTGGCGTTCCTGATGCAGCAGGCGCTGTACTCAAAGAGGGCGTCATTGTCCGCTCCGGGCAGCGGCGGCTCCGTGTAGGGCCGGATCAGATTGATGGCCAGGTTCAGTCCGGGAAGCCGCTCGGCGCTTCTCCGCACCATGTCTCCCCCGATGAAGGGATACAGGGACGACTCGGAGCACCAGTTGCGGCAGTTCGGCACATAGTAGACGGAATCCGCCACCAGACCAAGGCCTGCCAGCAGGTCCGTGCCGTAACCCGTAAGGATGCCCACCAGGAATTTCTCGATGTTCACCCCCTCCTTCCGGAGCAGGGGGGCCAGGGTGGAGATCCGGATGCCGCTGCGGTTCATGGCGTCGTCCACCAGGATCACCGGACGGCGGTAGGATTTGATGGCCATTACCTGGGTGGGCAGCGGTGTATAGTTCGGATATGCCTCGACCGCGCAGTAAGTCAGATCCGCGTCATAGATCTTCTCCGTGTGCAGGGTCTTTGTGACCGTATTCGGCACCACTGCGCTGCGGAGGATCTTTCCGAAGGGTACGCACATCTTTTCTCCCAGCTGCCGCGGCTCCACCACCTCCGGCGGAACGTTGTTCGCCTTGGTGATCTTGTCCACCATGCGGTGGTACAGCACCGTGGCGGAGACGGAGATCACCAGGTTTCCAGGATACAGCTTCGTCATGCTGTACTGCAGGTCCTGCTGCGCCTTCCGGATCACCTTCAGCACCCTCTTATTGGAGGAGAAGGGCTCCTTCAGGGTCGTCTCGATATCCGAGAGGAGGATGAGCGGCGCATGCATGTCCACCATATAAAGCGGCACCTCCTGGGGCACCTCCCGGGGCTTCAGGAAGCCCTGGCGCACCACAGCAGAGATGACCCGGTTCGGGCAGTAATCGTTCGCCGGAAGGAAAAAGGCATAGTGGACCCTGTGCTGATAGGAACGCATCACCACTTCAGTAAGCAGCAGCTGCTCCACATCCTGGATCATGGGATCCTTTCCGGAGTAAAGGCCGGAGATCATCAGTACTTCGCCTGCGGTGTTTCTCCGCACCATGTCGCAGAGATGCACGTCCTTCAGGACGGAGAACAGGTCCTTCGGCTCCAGATACCGGATCCGGGCCGCACCTGCCAGGTAATTGCTGTCCATGCTGTTCCTGAGGAGGAGCAGCCGGTCTCCGGACTCCCGGATGGACCGGATGATCTCGTCCTTTTTTTCTTCTCCGGAAAGAAGCGTCTCCCCGATCTCCTGCAGGAGCTTTGTTCCGGGCTGCGGCACCTCCTCAAAGGTGATGGCCCGGGCCTGGATGATAGGTTTGTACTCCGGTTCCCTTAAGTACAGGCCCCTGCTGTAGATATACTCCTGTGCCACCGGGTCGATCAGATTGGAAATGTCCCGGTTCATGTCGATGTTCTCGCGGATCCTGGTGGAGGAGATATGCTCCAGGCTCTCGGGCAGCTCCAGCTCCACGACCTTTCCCTTGATGCCGGACATCATCTCGCGGTTGTATTTGGAATCCGCGTTCTTGTCTCCGACCCTGCGGAACACGACGTGGTTCATGGAGCGGGTCACCTCGTTCCCCGAGGTCGGCCGGTAGAAGGAAGCGTGGGCCACGACGTCCGATCCTACCACCAGGTAGAGCTCCCTGTCCCCGAAGAGCTCCTTCAGCCTCAGGAGATCTGCCGGATTTCCGGGGTTGATGGGCAGCTCGCTGGGGAAGATGTTGACGTGGAACTCGTCCGCAATGCTCATGCTGACGATCTTCCGGCGGATGAAGTGGGGCTGGGCCTGTTTGGACCAGCGGAACTCGTCCACGGAAAGGTACACTTCGAAACCCATGTCGGCGATCATCTTCGCGATGCCTTTGTGGGACAGGGTAAAAGGGTCGAAGGTACCCGGGAAGAAGGCCACCTTATTGCGGTAGCGCATCTCGAAGGGACCGTCCAGCAGACGGTGCTCAGTGATAAAACGGTAGAGGTTCGTCAGGCTGGCCGCCCGGTAATAATGCGTCAGGCTTCCTCCGGAATACTCCGTCAGCAGGAAGTATATCTTCCTGTATACAGCATAAAAAATATCCAGCTTTTCGTCCCGGGTCAGGATGTCGGAGCCGAAGACAGACTGCCCCAGCACCAGGAGCGCTTCCTGATGCACCGGTTCCCGGTAGTTCGCCAGGCCGCTCATCAGAAGTCCGAGCATACGCTTCCAGCGGTTCCTCCAGGATTCGTCATCCTCCTCGAAGCGTCCGCGGTAGGCAGGATAGTTCTCCAGAAGCGTTCCCACAGTGTCAAGAGCCACCACGGTCACATGCTCCGAGGGGTTCGAAAGCATGGTGGAGATCGAACGGATCAGTTCATCCAGCTGCTCCGGCGGAAGCCATAGCGCGATCTTGCCGAGCCACCTGGGGATGGTGCGGGCATAACCCGCTTCCCCTGTATCCAGACCCCGGAGCATTTCCACAGCGATCTCATTTCTCTGGTCCACCCTGAGGCTGGGCATGATCTCCAGCAGTGCCAGTCCCGCGCCGTCTCTGGCCAGCATGTACTGCCCCACCTTGATCATGTTGGAAAAATGCGTGGCGATCTGCATCACATGGCTGTTGTTTCCATGAAGCACCTGGTCTGCCAGGAGACGGATGTTCGCCGCCTGCTGGACCCAGGGAGTTTTTGTCTTTAAGTTGTCCAGGAAGATGTCGGTCAGGATCTCCCGTTCGTACAGAAGCTTCTCCTGATGCGACACATCCAGCCCGAGTTTCCGGAAGATCCGGTGCTTTAAGAAGGTATAGAGAGTGGAGTCATCTGTGGGAATGGCGGAAATGGTCTCTGCGATCTCCTGCCAGAGCTCGTGCTCCTCTTCTTTTCTTTCAGGCTTGCTCACGTACTCCGAGATCATCCGGAGGGCGCGCCAGGCGGCGGTCCTCACTTCCTCGTTTTCGCTCCTCGCGCAGAACAGCGCGAAGCGGCCCACCGCTTCCACATCTTCCTTCTCCATCCGCTCGAGCTCGAAGACCTCGACGCTGTTCATCATGACGAACTGCTCGTCGATCTCCCTTCCCTCAGGATTCCGGTACCATTCCATCAGGGCGCCCATGAACATCGGGAAATCCGAAGGCTCCACATATTCCTGGAGCGACTTCATGATGTTCTTCAGCTGGGAGCGGATGCGGCGCTGCTGGATGTCCACCAGCCGGTAATCCGGGTGGATGATGATCTGCAGATAATGCTTCCACAGGTTCAGCACCTTCTCCTGGGCGATGTCCTTCATTCCCTCCGGACGGCGTTTCCGGTATCCGGCGTTGAAGCGGGCGAAGACCTGCCCCATGAGCAGCGCGGTATACACGCGGACCTCACCTTCCTTGTGCATGAAAAGTTCATACAGGAACGCGATGGTCTGCTCCTTCTGGGTGTCGTTCGTGTAGGTAAAGTACTCTCCCAGGACGTTTACATAGGCGCGGATATTCTTCCAGTTCTTTTCGCTGCGGGCTGCTTCCAGCAGGTTTCCAAAGCTCCTTTCCGCGGTCATCTGGTGCATGACGTCGATGTTGTGCTCGATGGCCATGAACTCCAGGGACTGCACCACCTGCTCCGGGGTCCTGAGACCGGGCACAGGAAGCACCTCCGGTTCCGGCGGATTCCCGTTCAGATCCACGTCTACTCCGTGGGCGCGCATATAGGTCTCAAAATCCTGAAGCTTCGCGTAGACGAAGCGGTAGCGGGTGACCTTCTTCTCGTCCACATTGAAGAATTTGTGCAGGATGACATCAAACGCGTCCTTTAAGGTGGATATGTGGGTGATCTCCACGCCGTCCGGTCCCCGGCTGGACTTCACGCGGAAATCGGAATAGATAAGACACAGGGATTCCACGGACAGATTTTCAGGCTCCAGGTCCCAGGTGGAGTGGTTCGCCGCAATATGGCCCATGTAGGGAAGGTTGTGCCTCTCTGACCACAGGGCGGTGTAGTAGTAGTGCATGAAGGGGACCTTCTCATTCGGCTTGCAGCCGAACTTGCCCAGGTCATGGGACGCCGCCGCGCCGGAGACCAGCGCCAGGTCCACGGGCGATCCGGCGGCATGGAGCCCCCGGGCCATGGTCATGGCAACGTAATGCACCCCGGAGATGTGTTCCAGGGTCTTGAACTTCGTGACTTCCGAGTTCAGACGCATCATCTCGTAAACATATTCCTGGTGCCAGTACTTCAGGAATCTCCGGTATTCCTCGGCATTCTCAGACTGCTCGTACTCCTCCTCCGTAAGGAAGGCGAAATCCTTCAGAGGCTCGAAGGGCAGCGCTTCCCGCTCCCTGTCAAAGAAGAAGCGCAGCACATTCAGGAAGTACATCGCGCCGGCGCTGTACTGGCCATATTGTTCCGTGAACTCCTTCTCCGGGTACAGGATATGGCACACATACTTGTAGGTGAAGGACATCCATCCCTCCTCCGGCTCGCGCCCGAGAAGGAACATGGTGGCGCGGCATGTCTCAAAGATCCGTTTGCAGGAAAGACGTTCCCGGATCGGAAACAGAGTGGCAATCTGCGCCTCCCAGTACTCCCGGTTCAGAATCATTTCAACGGTCTCTTTCTGGAGACCGGAACGTTCGAGGAACTCCGCGGAGGTCATCTCTTCGCGAAGGTCATTGTAGATCTGTCGGATCTCTTTCTTTGTCATGAGACTTGTCCTCCCGTACTTCTATAAGTTACGAATCATCTTGCTTCCGAAAGATCATAGCTTTCGGGATCGTAGAAGATGACCCTGGTGCCTGCGTTCTCAAATTCGAAGGGAACGTAAAGCAGGTTCTCCAGCGCCTTCCGCACATGTTCCCGGCGCTCCGGTTCCACGTAGAAAAGAAGGAAGCCGCCTCCGCCGGCGCCGAGGAGCTTTCCGCCCAGCGCCCCCGCCGCCAGGGCTTTTTCGTACAATCCGTCGATGGAATCTGTGGATATCCGGGAGGTGATGCCCCGCTTCAGCCGCCAGGTGTGGTCCAGCAGCCTGCCGAATTCACTGAGGTCCTGGCCCGTGGTAAGGACCTTCTCCGCCTCATCCACCAGAGAAAGCATTTCCATAAGTTCAGCCGTTTTGTCCCTCACCGCGCCGGTGGTGGCGTTCTGGATATCGGAAGAGAAACGGGAGAAACCGGTGAAGAAGAGCATCAGACCGTCGTTCAGCTTCTTCTTTTTCTGCGGGGAAATGATGACCGGATTCACGGTGTAGCCGTCGGCGTGGAAGTTGATGCGGTTGAAACCGCCGAAGGACGCCGCGATCTGGTCCTGGAGACCGCCTGCCTCATTGCAGAGAACGCGCTCCAGGTAGATGGCATCGTCCGCGAGCTTTTTCTTGTCCGCATACTTGCCCTTCAAGGCGTAGAATGCGTTCAGCATGCCCACGGCAAAACTGGAGCTGGTGCCGAGACCGGACCGGGCCGGCAGGTCCGCCTCGTAGGTCAGGCGGATCTCCCGCATGTCGAGGTACTTCATGGCTTCCCTGACTGCCGGATGCTGAATATCGTTCACATCCGTGACCCGCTCAAGTTTTGAATAGCTGATCTCGGAACTGTAGTCGAAGAACCTGGGCAGATGCCGCACGTTCACGTAGCAGTATTTGTCAAAACTGGTGGAGATCACGGCGCCGCCGTGCTCGTTAAAAAATGCAGGCAGATCGGTCCCGCCCCCGAAAAAAGACATTCGGAACGGCGTCTGGGTGATGATCATATTACAGGTTCCTCCTTATTCAAATCGCGACTCCGCGTCACAGCAGGGCAAGCCCGCCGCGGATGGTCTCCGCCATATACGAAAGTTTTTCTTCCGTCATGCCCGGATAAACACCGACCCAGAAAGTATCTTTCATAATACGGTCCGTGATGGAGAGACTCCCGGAGACCCGGTAGCCCTTTCCTTCTGCACGCATCTGGTCAAAGCACGGATGCTTGATCAGATTGCCCGCGAACAGCATGCGGGTCTGCACGCCTTTTTCCTCGATATAGCGCACCAGCGGAGACCGGTCCACGTCTTCCCTGCAGGTGATGAGGAAGCCGAACCAGCTGGGGTCGGAATCCGGGCAGGCCTCCGGAAGGATCAGCCGGTCCTCCGTCCCTTTCAAAGCATCCTTCAGATATGCGAAATTCTCCTTCCGGCGCTGCACGAAAGAGGGGAATTTTTTCAGCTGGGCACAGCCTATGGCCGCCTGCATGTCAGTGGCCTTCAGGTTGTATCCGAAGTGGGAGTATACATATTTATGATCGTAGCCCTTCGGCAGCTCTCCGTACTGCCCGTCGAAGCGGTGTCCGCAAAGATTGTCCACACCGGAGGGGCACATACAGTCCCTGCCCCAGTCCCGCATGGAGCGGATGATGCGGTGCAGCAGCGGGTCTCTGGTATAGACCGCGCCGCCCTCTCCCATAGTCATGTGATGCGGCGGATAAAAGCTGGAGGTGCCGATATCGCCCACTGTACCTGTGAGATAAGTTCCCGCCGGACGGCCCGCCCTGCTTCCGGCGCCTGTGCCGGACTCCGGTACAGAAATATCTTCACGCAGCGTGTAGGTGCTTCCCAGCGCGTCGCAGTTGTCCTCCACCAGCCAGAGACCGTGCTTCACGCAGAAGGACTTCACCGCCGCCAGATCAAAGGGATTTCCCAGCGTATGGGCGATCATCACTGCCTTCGTCGTCTCTGAGAGGGCCTCCTCCAGACGGTCCGCGTCAATATTGTACTGCGGGATCGTCACGTCCACGAACACCGGAACCGCCCCGTACTGGATCATGGGGGTCACGGTAGTGGGGAATCCCGCCGCCACGGTGATCACCTCGTCCCCCGGGCGGATCTGCCGCTCCTTTAAAAGCGGGGAAGTCAGCGCCATAAAGGCGCAGAGATTCGCGCTGGAACCTGAATTCACCAGGGAAACGTAAGGCACGCCCAGATATTCCCCGAATTTCTTCTCAAACTCTGCGGTAAAGCGGCCGCTGGTCAGCCAGAATTCCAGGGCGCTGTCCGCGAGATTTACCATCTCTTCCTGATCGTAGACCCTGGAGGCGTAACTGATGCGGTCCCCCGGATGAAATTCCTTGTTCTGATTATGAAATCGGCCGCAGTACTCCGCCACCGCCGCCAGGATCTCCTCCCGCGCTTCTTTTTCTGTCTTATGCTCGAACATTCTGTTTCCTTTTCTTTGCTTTTCTGTGGTCTTTACTTCTTTAGGTATTGCTTTGTTTTCAGGTTTTTTGTCCTTTTTTCGGCCATTGGCTTTGAATCCTGGGTTATCTCTCCCCGGCCGGAGCGAGGAACTCCCTGATCTGGTCGTCTGTGACGCGGATCATGTCCTCACCGCAAAGCCAGGCTCTGGACCAGTCTGCCGTCTTCTCCACCGCTTCATCGATATGCCAGCGGGCTTCCCACCCGAAGGTCTTCTTCAGTTTTCCGCATTCGAGACGCAGGAATCCGGCCTCGTGGGGGCCTCCGTCCGGACGGATCTCGATCCGGAATTCCCCCGGGCCGCTTTCCCGGTTCCAGGCTTTCCCAAACAGCTGTGCCAGTTCCCCGGTGCGGACGCAGTCTGAGAGATCCGGTCCCACATTGTAAGCCCCGGCAAGGGAAGGATCCGCTGCCTGTTTCTCCAGGATCTCCAGATAGACCATCACGGGCTCCAGCACATGCTGGTAGGGCCGCACGGAATCCGGATTCCTGATGATCAGCGGGGTCCCAGTCTCCGCTGCCCTGACGCAGTCGGGGACGATGCGGTCCGGCGCAAAATCGCCGCCGCCGATCACATTGCCCGCTCTCGCCGTACTGACGGCGATGCCCTGTTCCTTCAGGAAGGACCGGGTGTAGCCGTGGGTCACCAGCTCCGAGCAGGACTTTGAATTGGAATAAGGATCATGGCCGTCCAGACGGTCCGTCTCCACAAAGCCTGTTCCCTTCTCTCCGTTCTCGTAGACCTTGTCCGTGGTGACATTCAGGAAAGAGCGGACGCTGCCGCACTGCCGCACGCATTCGCAGATATTCACCGTGCCCATTACATTTGTTCCGTAGGTTTCCACAGGTTCCCGGTAGGAGACGCGGACGATAGGCTGGGCAGCCATGTGAAGCACGAACTCCGGTTCAGTCTCCCGGAACACTTTCATGAGATGTCCCAGGTCCCGGATATCGCCCGTCACGGACCGCATCCGGTCCTTCAGCTTCAATAGTTCAAAGAGCGACGGGTCCGTGGGCGGTTCCAGAGCGTAGCCTGTCACATCCGCGCCTGCAAGGAGCAGAGCCTCTGTGAGCCAGCTTCCCTTAAACCCCGTATGTCCTGTCACCAGTATTTTCTTGTTCTTCCAGAAATCAAGCATAATTATCTTTATACCTCCCACGGCGTACTGCCGCTCTGCCATAACACTTCCAGCCGGGTCTTTTCCCAGACTTTCACTGGTCTGCGACCTCCTCTCTCCTGCCGGCGCCCCTCGGCTCCCCGGCGAACCATCCCGGATACTTCTCCCGGACCTGTGCCTCTACCACCCGGAAACGGTTCAAGTGCCTCTGCATGACGCGCCTGGCCTTTTCCCGGTCGCCCGCCTCCACGGCCGCGGCGATCTCCTCATGGTCCCGTATCACATTCTTTACATTAATGTCCTCCAACGTGAGGCTCCGCACCCGGTCGAAGTGGATAGCGAGACTGCTCATCAGGCTGTAGACCCGCGATTTCTTTGCAATTTCGAACAGCATCTCATGGAAGCTGTCGTCCAGACGCAGAAAACGCTCGCTGGCTGCTCCGGAGGCCGCATGCATGCGCTGCCGGGCGATGTTCTCCTGCAGCCGAAGCACATCCTCCGCTTCCGCCATGCCGCAGCACAGCTCCGCCACCGCACATTCCAGCGTATCCCGCATGAACTGGGCTTCCTCCACCATCTCATAGTCGATCAGCGAAACAGCGCTGCCCTTCTGGGGCCAGATCTCCACGATCTTCACCTTGGACAATTCGATGAGGGCTTCCCGCACCGGGGTCCTGCTGAGTCCCATCTGCGCCGCCAGCTCGTTCTCGCTTACCATCACGCCTGGCTCCAGCAAAAGACTCGTAATATTCATTTTCAGTGTGCGGAGGGCGTAGTCCCGTCCCGTCTCCCGCGTATACCGCTCAGGTATTTCCAGTTTCATTTATGCTCCGCCTTTCAGTTCCCGGCCACTTCTCTCAGTACTGCCCCGTCCGAGTCTTGATTCATAATTCCACGGCTCCTGATATTATTCATAGTATACCATCAACCGCTTAATTATGGAACGTTTTAATGCACTAGTATACCAGCACAAAGGATTTAGAATACTTTGCTTTAAATTTGTCAATTTTCCATCTTGCGTTCTAGTATACAAGTGTTACAATAGACTCAGATAACAACATAGCCTGCTGTGTTATAATAGATTCAGGCTGGAAATATCCCATAACTCGATCGGAGGAGAATATCATGAACGAAGTGATCAAAAAACTGTACAGGATCGGAATCGTACCCGTCATCGCCATCGACGACCCGGAGAAAGCTGTCCCGCTGGCAAAGGCCCTGGTGAAGGGCGGTCTCCCGGCAGCGGAAGTCACTTTCCGCACCGCAGCCGCGGAAGATGCCATCAAGGCCATGATCAAAAATGTTCCCGAGATGTGTGTCGGCGCAGGCACCGTGCTCACCAAGGACCAGGCGGACCGCGCCATGGCCGCCGGCTGTGAATTCATCGTCAGCCCGGGCTTCAATCCGGAGATCACCAGGTACGTGCTGGACAAGGGCGGCGTGATGTGCCCCGGCACCGCCACTGCAGGTGAGATGGAACAGGCCATGGCCATGGGACTGGACGTTGTCAAATTCTTCCCGGCAGAGCAGAACGGCGGTATCGAGAAGCTGAAGGCTCTGGCCGGCCCTTACCATGACCTCATGTGGATGCCCACCGGCGGCGTCAACACAAAGAACCTCTCCTCCTACATGAACTTTGACCAGATCGTTGCCTGCGGCGGCACATGGATGGTCAAGAAGGACCTCATCGAAGGCGAGCAGTGGGACAAGATCACTTCCATCTGCCAGGATGCCGTAAAGACCATGATGGACCTGAAGCTGAAGCACATCGGCATCAACGAAGCTGACGAGGGCGCCGCGCTTTCCACCGCAAAAGCCATCGCAGGCCTGCTCGGACTTCCTGTCAAGGACAACGGCTCCTCCTTCTATGCAGGAAGCATCGCAGAAGTCAAGAAGAGCCCCGCCCGCGGGACCCACGGCCACATCGGAATCGGCTGCAGCAACGTGGACCGCGCCGAATACCACCTGAGCCGCCAGGGCGTCGAATTCGATGAAAGCTCCCGCAAGACTGACGCGAAGGGCCGCACCACTCTGATTTACATGAAGGGCGAAATCGGCGGCTTCGCTTTCCACCTTACGAAAAACTGATTTAAGACCAGCATCCCGAGTCGGGTGCGTATCAAAAAAAACGCTCAGGAGGATCCCTAAAATGTCCAAGAAAGTTGTCACCTTCGGCGAGATCATGCTTCGCCTTCAGCCCAACGGCTACTATCGTTTCTTCCAGGACGACCAGCTCCAGGCCACCTTCGGCGGCGCCGAGTCCAATGTCGCTGTCTCTCTCGCGAACTACGGGCTGGATTCCGTCTATGTCACAAAGCTTCCGACCCACGCCATCGGCCAGGCAGCTGTGAACGCTCTCCGCTATTTCGGCGTCGATACCACGAAGATCACCCGCGGCGGCGACAGAGTCGGCATCTACTTCCTGGAGAAGGGAGCCTCCCAGAGAGGTTCCGTCTGCATCTACGACCGCGCCCACTCCGCGATCCAGGAAGCGACCACCGCGGACTTCAACTGGGACGAGATCTTTGAGGGCGCCTGCTGGTTCCACTTCACCGGCATCACCCCCGCCCTCGGAAAGAACGTCGTCGAAATCTGCCGCGAAGCATGCAAGGCAGCTAAGGCGCACGGCGTGAAGATCTCCTGCGACCTGAACTACCGCGGCAAGCTGTGGACAAGGGCCGAAGCCCGCGAGGCCATGACCGACCTCTGCCAGTACGTGGACGTCTGCATCGCCAACGAAGAGGACGCGAAGGATGTCTTCGGCATCGAGCCTGAGAACAACGATATTTACGGCGGCAAGCTGAACAAAGAAGGCTACAAGTCCGTGGCCCGCCAGCTCGCTGAGAAGTTCGGCTTCGAGAAAGTGGCTATCACCTTGCGTACCTCCATCTCCGCCAGTGACAACGACTGGGCAGGCATGCTGTATGACGGCGAGAACTACTGCTTCTCCAAGGAATACCACCTGAGGATCGTGGACCGCGTCGGCGGCGGCGATTCCGTCGGCGGCGGCCTGATCTACTCCCTGGTGAGCGGCTACTCCACCCAGGCAGCCATCGAGTTCGCAGTGGCAGCTGCGGCTCTGAAGCACTCCATCGAGGGCGATTTCAACCGCGTGACTGTCGCTGAGGTCGAAAAACTGGCCGGCGGCGACGCCTCCGGACGAGTCCAGCGATAATAGAAGAGCGGTGCCCTCAGGACAACGTTCCCTCTGTCGGTTTCACTGCGCAGCGATTCGGACGCCGCTTTGGGCTCCATGAAATCGTGGTCGCCGTCGCGGCGCCGCGCTGCTTGTGAAACCCTCCGACGGGAACAATATGTCCTTCGGGTACGTTTCACTCTTATTTTTCAGTCTGCATCCGCCATGCGGTAGCCTACGCCGATCTCCGTGAAGACGTACCTTGGCTGGGCCGGGTCTTCTTCGATCTTCCTGCGGATGTTCGCCATGTTGACCCGGAGGATCCGGTTGTCGTTCTTCATGTTCGGGCCCCAGATCTCCCGGATGATGGCGTCGTAGGTGATGACGCGGCCGGCGGATTTTCCGAGGAAAGCCAGGATGCGGAATTCATTGAGGGTGAGATTCGCATCGTTCCCGTCCACATAGACCCGGTGTTTGTTGTAGTCGATGGTCAGAGCCCCGGTCTTAAATATACCGCTCTGCAGACCCGTCTCTCCGGAACTTACGGAGCGGTGGTGGCGGAGCGCGGTGCGGATCCGCGCCAGGAGCTCGGAGCTGCCGAAGGGCTTGGTGATATAATCGTCCGCGCCCAGGTCCAGGGCTTCGACCTTGTCCCGCTCATGGGTGCGGGCGGAAAGCACCAGGACGGGCATGGAAGACCAGGTCCTGAGTTTTTTCAGGACCGTGATGCCGTCGATGTCGGGAAGCCCGAGATCCAGGATCACCATATCCGGGCACCAGGAAGCCAGGAGGGTCTCCGCCTCGGCGCCGGTCTTTGCGGTCATGGTCTGGTAACTGTTCGCTTTCAGAATGGCAGTCAGAAGGTTGATGATGCTGGGATCATCTTCCACGATCAGGATCCTGTCTTTAATCTCCATCTTTGATTTCCTCCAGGGGCAGCGCGAAACAGAAAGAGGCGCCGCCTTCCGGCCTGTTTACGGCTGACATTTTCCCATTATGGGCATCGATAATCGCCTTGCACACAGAAAGACCGATCCGCATGCTGCGGCCGCTGTCTGATTTTTTCTTATTCAGCGGAAGGGTGCCGTCGAACAGGTGGGGAAGGATATCCTCTGGGATACCGCATCCGTTGTCTGTAATGGTGAAGACAGCATATCCATTGTCCTGTTTCACGGAGATAGCGACTCTGTCTGTGTTCTCTCCGTGGATCACAGCGTTTTCAAGAATATTCACGAAGACCTGTTCAATCAGAATCGGATCCATAGGCACCAGTATCGGTTCCTCGGGAAGCTGAATGGAAACGCGGACTTCCGGGTGACGCTTCCTGAAATTCTTGACGGCATCTTCCACGATCTCCTCCGGGAGCTCCGGTGTCATATTCAGCTGCGCGGCCGAGCCGCTGAAGCGGGTGATGGAAAGAATGTTTTCCACGATCTGGTTCAGCCATTCCGCCTCGCTGCGGATATCACTGATCAGGGCTCTTTTTTCGTTTGCGCTGAGCTGCTCCTCGTTTTCCAGAACAGCAGCGGCGGATCCGGCGATGGAGGTCAGCGGCGTGCGGATGTCATGGGAGATGGAACGCAGCAGGTTGCTGCGCATCTTTTCCCGCTCCATATCCAGACGTATCTGCTCGGTGGCCTTGACCCGGGAAGTCAGGGCGCTGACGATGATCGCCACGGTCAGCATGACTAAAAAGGTCAGGGGGTAACCGGTCATTGAGAAATCCAGTTTAAAATACGGGAAGGTGAATGCGTAGTTCACGCCGATCACCGCCGCAACGGAAGACACGATGCCGTACAGATACCCGTGGGTAAAGCGGGACACGCACAGCACCGCGACGACGAAGATCAGGGGAACATGCGTATCTGTCTCGGCGATCCGCCCAAACAGAAGACAGACTGTTGACGCTGCGAACATGATCGCGACCGTGACCAGCAGGTCGGCCGCCCAGGTCCGCTTATTAAAGAAATTGACGAAAAATGTTTTCATAGAAAATATGATATCCGTTTTTTCCGGATTACGGAACAGCGGAGGTAAAAATTTGCGTATTTTTAATACATGCGCTTGACGGAAGGCTTCAGGAATGGTATTTCAAATTGTTAGAAGAAACCATAAATAAGGGGGAGCCTATGAACTTTATTTTCATTTCGCCGAATTTTCCGCATACCTACTGGAACTTCTGTGACCGCCTGAAAAAGAACGGGGTCAATGTTCTGGGAATCGGAGACGCGCCCTACGATGATCTGGAAGAGCCGCTGAAGGCCTGCCTGACAGAGTACTATAAGGTCAGCAGCATGATGGATTACGACCAGATGTACCGCGCCGTCGGATTTTTCTGCTTCAAGTACGGAAGGATCGACTGGGTGGAGTCCAACAACGAATTCTGGCTGGAGCAGGACGCGAAGCTCCGCACGGATTTCAATATTACCACCGGCGTCAGGTCGGACCAGATCGACTTTATCAAGAAAAAATCCCTGATGAAGAAGATCTATCAGGACAACGGGATCCCCACAGCGCGCCAGTCCCGGGTCACCACGAAGGAAGCCGCGGAAGCGTTCCTGGAAGAAGTGGGCTACCCTGTTATTGTGAAGCCGGACACCGGCGTGGGCGCCAACGACACATGGAAGCTTTCGAAAAAGGCGGACCTGGACCGTTTCTTCAATGAACTTCCCGGCGTCCCCTATGTCATGGAAGAGTTCATCGAGGGAGATATCTGCTCCTACGACGCCATCATCGATGCCAACGGAGACCCGCTGTTCGAGAACATGACTCACTTCCCGCCGTCCATTATGGATATTGTGCTGAAAGACCTGGATCTGTCCTATTACACCTGCGCAGAGGTCCCCGAAAAGCTGAAGGCTATGGGCCGGAAGACCGTGAAGGCCTTCGGCGTCCGCAGCAGGTTCGTCCATCTGGAGTTCTTCTGCCTTTCCAAGGGGCGTAAGGGCCTGGGACGGAAGGGAGATTTCGTGGCACTGGAAGTGAACATGCGCCCGGCCGGCGGCTACACCCCGGACATGATCAACTTCGGCCACTCCACGGATGTTTATCAGATCTGGGCCGATATGGTGGCTTTCAACGAGCGGAGATTCCCGAAGGCGGAGCAGGAGCAGTTCTGCGCTTACGCCAGCCGCCGGAGCAAATACGAGTACGTACACTCCCACGATGAGATCATGGAGAAATACGGCAGCTGCATCAAGATGCAGGAAGCCATGCCGGAAATGAACTGGCCCCAGATGGGCGAGTACATGTACACGGCACAGCTTCCCACAGAAGAGGCGGTATTTGAGTACATCCACTTTGTGACGGACAGAAAGTAAATAGACAGGATCATATCAGCGGCGTTCTGCTGCGCTCATTTTCCGGGCGGCAGCAGGATGCCGCATATTTTTTTGAAAATGCGGTCATTCTGCGTGACGATCAGGCAGAGGTCCTCCCTGCAGCGGGACACGTTCTGGAACAGGACGCGGTCCGGCAGCCAGGAGCTGTCCTTCACGGGCACGGAGGAGAGAAGACCGGCGCTGTCATAGAAAAAGCCGCTGTCCAGCGTGACTACGACCTTGTCAAATTCCTGGCCGATAAGATCCCTGATATTCCCCATGCCGCAGAAGACATAGCCCTTTTTGGTGACGTACTCCAGAAGGCGCTGTTCTTCTTCCGGGGAGGAGGCCCTTAACAGGGTGATGTTCTCGTAGCGGTATTTACCCGTTCTGCATTTCAAGTTGAAAAGATTGTTCACAAAGGCAGCTGCCTCCGGATTGGTCCGGAGCTTTGAAGAAAGGGAACAGACGCTTTTCCCGCAAAGAAGTTCGATCTGAGAGGAAATATCCCGTTCCTTCTCGGGAAGGGAAAGGACCTGGGAAGGGTCATAGACAAAGATGCAGCTGATGCTGTGCTGCAGAGTATGAGACACGATCAGGTCGAAACCCACCTGGTACAGACGCTGGGATTCGTCCGCCATTATGATGTCAAAGCTGTTTTCCTCCAGGAGTTCGGCAGTCACGTCACGGATGGAAAGAAGTGTGACGGAAGGAATCGCGTCCTTCAGAACGAGGTGTCCCGGGGAAAGAGCCGCCCCGTGGATCAGCAGGACCTTGTGCGTTTCCCCCAGGGTCTTCGCCATATCGTAAAGAAGCAGCGTTTTTCCGGTGCCTGGTTCCCCTGTGATACCGAGGAACAACGCCTCTTCTTTTTTGGCCCCTATAGCGCCCAGCAGTTCCTTCCGGTAGAACAGCTGCTGGTTCGTCAGGAAATACTGGTGGTTCAGGAAGCGCTCCGGCGCCGAGACGGGGGAGATGATAAAGTCGGAGGCATGGAAGTAACTGGACAGGTCCTCCGGCTCAAAGGAGGAGAAGGTCTTCATGACGTCGATCAGATCCCCTGCCTTGCATTTCACAAGCTTGTCTTCCTGGTCCAGTGTATAGAACTGCCGGTCGGAAGAAACGTAGGTGAAAGAACAGATCGTTGACGAGATAGTGTTCAGGTAGTATCTGTTCTGCAGCAGCTGCTTTTCGATCCGATCAGGCTCGATCTCCTGGCTTTTCAATTCGATGTTCAGTACGGCGCTCCTGTCGGAACGGACCTTCAGGAGATCGAATTCTTTCCCGATGTGGTCGATGACGAAGGAGAAGAAAAAACCTTCATACAGGGACAGGTCCTCCAGGCCGCTCTTTTTCAGCGCTTTCAGGAGAGAGCGCAGCGCAGTCTGGTCTGCCCGGCGGATCCGGGTGACACCGTTCCTGCCGGACAGGATGTTTTCATAGTCGGAAAAGAGGCGCTCATTGGAAATACCGGACAAAAAATAAAGATTGACGGCGCGCATAGGATTCCTCCTGGGATAATCCGGCGGGTTGCTGAACAGATTGGACGATTTGTAGTATACTATATATATATATATAATTTTATCATAAATTACGGCGGCCCGGGTAATCCTGCGTTCCGCCGGAAAGGAAGACATGGAAGTAAAGTTTGATGTTACACCTGAGACTGCGGCACTGATCGAGGAACTTCGTGAAGACGGGATAATGGATATCGACGGAATGGTCTCCAAGCTGATCCCCTACGGTCTGTTCAAGGACGCGGAGGTGGATGCAGCGGACCTGTATTTTGAGGATGTCTGGTACGATTTCGGTCTGGAGGAGATCGAGGACGAAGTGGGAAGAAGTCTTTCCGATGCGGAAGTGCGGGAGGTGATCATCGCCAAATTTGCCATGTACTTGAATTCGGAATTTGAGATCGATGTGGCCTACTGCTCTGAAATGAACCCTGGAGCGGCTGTCCACATCGAATGTGATCTGGAGCCGATGACCTGCAGGAAGCTGGTCGCCAGCGGCTGCCGTGAGATCGAAGAGATCCCCCTGCTGGAGGTCTATGACGCCTACGCGGATGAAAACGGGGAAGTATACGACGAAGTGCCGGAAGGCGCGGACAGCGAAGATTTCCGGGAAGTTACCATCGCGGACATCTTTTTCTGCGCCGGCGCAGAGCCCGAGGACCTCATGGATCTTCTGAAGGTAACAGAGATCCCGGAGTGCCATTCCTACGACTATATCGTGCCCCAGGAGGAAAACGGGGACGAGGAAGATATGGATGAAGAAGATCCGGAAGACGATTGACGGAACAATACCTGACTGAAGAACGACTTACTGGAGGATAGAGTTTGAAGAAAGATTTGAGGGTCTTGGAAAGAGAACGTTTTTACAGCCTGGAGCACTATGAGTACGGGGAAGCCTTTACAGGAAGCTTCCGTTCAAAGTGCTACCGGCTGGCCATGGAGCCGCTGGAAAACGTCCATTACGTGCCGCCGGAAAAGAGGGGCGAACGCTCCCTCCGGGCCTGGATCTGGGAAGGTCCCTTTGCCTTTTCGGAAACGGAAGAGGAGAAAAAAGAATACAAGGACTTTCCCTACACCGAAGAAGGACTGGAGGACGCCGTGGAATGGCTGGATTCCCGGTGTGAAGGCGCCGAGCCCCTGAAGCTGGTATAAACAGATCCGGCTTATTTGATGCTGCCGGATTATATAATCCCGTATCTCTCATGAGCAGAAAAACCAAGGTTTTTCTGCTCATTTTACTTACTCAGAAAGTATATTCTTTGCTTTAACGGGATAACGCGGCGCCGGATCAGAGATTTATCACTTCAGAGTATTGAAATGTTCTGAAAATAATAGTAGGATAACTATGTTTCATATCCTAAATTCATGGCCGCTGGAGAAAGGCGGCAGGAGGTACCGTTTATGATGAAAATGAGCAAGATCACAGCAGCAGGGATCGCAGCCGTGTTTGCCTGCATGACCGCACTGACCGGATGCGGAGGTTCTTCGGCTGCAACTACCGCGGCGCCTGCGGCGACAACAGCTGCTCCCGCGGAGACGACTGCAGCAGCCGCTGCGGAGACCAAAGCTGCTGAAGCTGAAACAAAGGCGGAGGAGAAAAAGGAAGAGGCCGGAGATCAGCAGTACTACGGTATCGTTCCGGAAGGCCGCATGAAGAAGATCATTGACAAGGGTGTTCTCACGATGGCGACAGAGCCCTACTTTGCGCCCTATGAGTTCATCGATTCCTCCAAGCAGGGCGACGAGCAGTACGTCGGCGCGGACATTGAGATCGCGAAGTTCATCGCGGACAAGCTCGGCGTCCAGCTGCAAGTGGTTCCGCTGGAGTTCTCCGCGGTGCTTTCCAGTGTCCCGGACGGAAAGTATGACATCGCCATTTCCGGACTTGCATACACGCCGGAAAGAGCTGAGGCCATGGAGCTCTCCGAGGGCTATTATTTCACGAATGATACCAAGGGCTACAGCCTGCTGATCCAGGAAAAGGATAAGGACGTGATCAAGAGCCCGGCTGATCTTGCCGGCAAGACCATCGTCTACCAGAGCGGTTCCCTGCAGGAGGCTCTTTCCAAGGCGCAGGTGGACGAGGCTGCCTGTAAAGAAGTGAAGCGCACCTCCTCCTCCAACGACGCGTACCTGACTGTCCAGGAAGGCAAGGCGGACGCGGCTGTCGTTTCCGTGGAATCCGCTTCTCTGTACGCCGAAGCGAACCCGGGACTGTACATCGTGGAAGAATTCCGCTTTGATTTCCCGAAGGAGCTTGACGGAACCAGGATCGGGACCCAGAAGGGCGAGACAGCCCTGATCTCCTTCATCAACTGCTGCATCGAGGATCTCCGTTCCCAGGGCAAGATCGATGAGTGGTTTGCCACTTATGAGGAATATGCAGCATCTCTCGGCGTCTGATATCTGCAGTCTTTCGGGCGGCCCGCAGGAAGCGGACCGCCCGGTTCCTTTGTGACGGAGGGGTTCAATGTTAACAAATATCTCGAAAATATGGGCAAAATACTCTTTTGTCTACATTCAGGGCCTCATCGGGACTATCTGGCTATCCATTGTCGTGGTGGCCCTGGGCACGGTGCTGGGCACCCTGCTGGCGGTCCTGAAGCTGTCCCGCTTTAAGCCGGGCGAGTGGTTCGTCAACGTCTATCTGGAGATCATCCGCGGAACGCCGGTGCTGCTTCAGATCTATTTCTTCTGGTCCTTCCTTCCGAAGGTATCCCCCATCGAGCTATCTGACACCGGATGCATCGTCGTCGCGCTGATCTTCAACGCCGCAGCGTACATTGCGGAGATCATCCGTTCCGGTATCGAAGCGGTGGATGCCGGCCAGACGGAAGCGGCCCTCTCCCTGGGCATGACCTCCGCCCACACCATGACTCGGGTCGTA
This sequence comes from Stomatobaculum sp., assembly GCA_017449925.1. Next base: position 11,123 of record JAFSYO010000157.1, on the reverse strand, counting down.
ATGCCTCAGGCCATCAAGAACATCCTGCCCGCCATGGTGAATGAGTTCATCACGGAGATCAAACAGACCTCCCTGGCTTCCGTTTTCTTTGTCAACGAGCTGACCACCGCTTACAAGACGGTGCAGTCCACCACCTTCCTTTCGATCCCGTCGCTGATGATCTCCGGCATGATCTATCTGGCGCTGTCCTTTATTCTTACCCGTCTGATGGCGGTCCTGGAGAGGAGGCTGAAATCCAATGACAGATAAGATGCAGACCCAGGAGATCCTCCGGGTGGAAGACCTTTACAAGAGTTTCGGGAACATCGAGGTCCTGAAAGGAATCAGCACCAGCGTGCAGCGGGGTGAGACAGTGAGCATCATTGGCCCCTCCGGCGGCGGAAAGTCCACCTTCCTGCGGTGCCTGAACCTGCTGGAGCAGCCCACCAGAGGAAACATCTGGTTCAACGGCACGAACATCATGAACAAGAAGCAGAACATCGCCCTGTACCGGCAGAAGATCGGCATGGTGTTCCAGCATTTCAATGTGTTCCCGCATCTTACGGTGATGGAGAACATCACTCTGGCGCCGGTGCTGGAAAAGAGGGTCCCGAAGGCGGACGCGGACGCAAAGGCCCTGTCGCTCCTGGAGCGGGTGGGACTGGAAGACAAAGCCTTTGAATACCCCACCAGACTTTCGGGCGGACAGAAGCAGCGTCTTGCCATCGTGCGTGCCCTGGCCATGGAGCCGGAAGCCATCCTGTTCGATGAACCCACCAGCGCCCTGGATCCGGAAATGGTGAAAGAGGTCCTGGACGTGATCAAAAGCCTGTCGGATTCCGGCATGACGACCCTTATCGTGACCCATGAGATGGGCTTTGCCCGGGAGGTGAGCGACCGGGTGCTGTTCATCGCGGACGGAATCATCGCAGAGGAAGGAACGCCGGAGGAAGTGTTCAGTCATCCGAAGAACGAGAGGACCATTTCCTTCCTCAGCAAGGTGCTGTAACGAAGAGGGAACCGGAAGACAGAAAAAGACCGGAAGTGACCGGGAAGACAGGAAGAGAGACCGGATTTTTATGAACAGAAAAGATACAGAATTTGTAAAGAAAACAGTGGCGCGGATCGGTGAGGAAACGATCCGCGTTTCTGACAGCATCTGCCGCTATGCGGAGCTGTCTTACGAAGAGTTCCGCTCCATGGAGGAACTCTGCGGATTCCTTTCGAAAGAGGAATTTGCTGTAGAGCAGAACATCGCCGGAATGCCCACCTGTTTCCGGGCGGTCTATGGGGAAGGGAAACCGGTGATCGGTCTTCTGGGGGAATTCGACGCCCTGGACGGCCTTTCCCAGGAGCCGGGGATCCCAGAGCATAAGCCGATAAAAGAGAACGCGCCGGGCCACGGCTGCGGCCACTGCTGCCTGGGTGCTGCCTCCGCTGCTGCGGCCGTTGCGGTGAAGGAGTACCTGAAAGAAAACAGTCTCCAGGGGACCGTGATCTATTTCGGATGTCCTGCAGAAGAGGGCGCCGGTTCCAAACAGTTCATGGCGCGGGCGGGCGTGTTCGACGGGGTGGATTTCGCAGTGACCTGGCATCCCTCAACTCTGAACGAGATTTCTGCGGATGAAAGTACGGCCATTATGGGAGCGAATTTCTCCTTCAAAGGCATCGCTGCCCACGCAGGAGGATCTCCTTGGTTCGGAAGAAGCGCCCTGGACGCTGCAGAGCTGATGAACGTGGGCTGCAACTACCTAAGGGAGCACATCCCGGACGGACAGCGGATCCACTATGCCTATGCCAACGCCGGCGGGTCCGCCCCCAACGTGGTCCCGGCCTTCGCGAAGATCAAGTACGAGGTCCGGGCAAGAAAGGTCTCGGAAGTAAAAGAACTGTTCCGCAGGGTGGTGAAGTGCGCGGAGGGCGCGGCCACCATGACGGAAACAGAGATGCAGTACGAGATCACCATGGCATTCTCGGACTTCTCCCAGAACAGTGTTCTGGCGGAGACCGCCTCCGAATGCCTTATGGAACTTGGCGCGCCGGAGTGGGGGGAAGAAGATTACGCGCTGGCAAAGCAGTTCCTGAATTCCTACGATGATCTTTCTCTGGAAAATATACGGCGGGAGATCAGGAACACCTTTGGAAGAGGCCGCTATGAGGAGATCCTGGAGAAACCGCTGCACAGCGAAGTATTCCCCTATGATCCGCGGAACGGAAAACCGAAGGGCGGTTCCACGGACGTGGGAGATGTGAGCTACGCCGTGCCTGTGACGGAGATCCGGGTGGCCTGCGCCTGCGTGGGCAACATCGGCCACACCTGGCAGATGGCGGGACAGGCAGGCTCTTCCATTGGCCACAAAGGATTGCTTCGGGCGGCGGAGGTGATGGCTCTCACCTGCATCCGCGTCATGAACGATCCTGAAAGAATAGAAAAAGCAAAGGTGGAGACGTTATTAAAGAACGGTGGCAAATACGAATGCCCCCTGCCGGACAGCGTGCTCCCGCCGATTGGAAGATACTAAACCCTGGAGATATTGGATTTTTATATCCTGTTTGACGTCAGCAGTCACGAAAATAAGCACTATTTACTGGCGGCATATGAAATCAAATAATATTGGGATTTCGTATGTCAAAGGTTTAGGTGGTATGGGGTATCCTATGAGGTAGTTTGCTTTAATACTTATACAATGAAATATACAATCAAGTATAATTTCAAATGCATATGTCAAAATTTAGGAAGAAGCTGATTTTGAAAGAAAATAATGCTGATTTTGACATATGCAATGATTGATTCTTTGTGGTTCGTATGTCAGGGAACTGGGATTAAAGCGGATTATACCCTGGAGGGGTATGCCGAATCAAAACTACCGGAAAAAACACAAATACAAATAGACGCGTACCTCAGTGAGGTACGCGTCCGTTTTACTAATTACTTAGAACAGTTTGAAGAATTAAAATATTTAGAACAGTCCGGAGATGACGCCGTCTTCGCTGATGTCGATCTTTTCAGCGGCGGGTACCTTCGGAAGGCCGGGCATGGTCATGATGTCTCCGGTGAGGGCCACGATAAACCCTGCGCCGGCGGCGATCTTCAGGTTCCGGACGGTGACTTCGAAGTCCTTCGGCGCGCCGAGCTTCTTCTGGTCGTCGGTGAAGGAGTACTGGGTCTTCGCCATGCAGATGGGGCAGCTGCCGTAGCCGAGCTCGGTCAGACGCTGGGCCTGCTTCTTCGCGTTCGGGGTCAGCGCGGCGCCGGTGCCGTGATAGATGCGGCGGACAATGGTGTCGAGCTTCTCTTCGATGGAAAGGTCGCTGTCGTAGGAGAAGGTGAAGCGGGATTCCGGATTCTCATCGCAGAGGCGCACCACTTCCTTAGCGAGCTCGATGCCGCCTTCGCCGCCTTTGCCCCAGACCTCGGAAAGGGCCACGTTGCAGCCGAGCTCCGCGACTTTGGTGCGGACCAGCTCCAGCTCTGCCTCTGAGTCGGTGGGGAAGCGGTTGATAGCGACCACGGTGGGAAGGTTGTAGACCTTCGTCATGTTCTCCACGTGCTGCAGGAGGTTCGGAAGACCTTTCTCCAGAGCTTCCAGATTCTCATTGTTCAGATCCGCTTTGGCGACGCCGCCGTGATGCTTCAGCGCCCGGACAGTGGCCACGACTACACAGGCGTCGGGCTTCAGGCCTGCCATGCGGCACTTGATGTCGCAGAATTTCTCTGCGCCGAGATCTGCGCCGAAGCCGGCCTCCGTGACGCAGTAATCACCCAGCTTCAGAGCCATGCGGGTGGCGATGACAGAGTTGCATCCGTGGGCGATATTCGCGAAGGGCCCGCCGTGGACAAAGGCCGGCGTTCCTTCCAGGGTCTGGACCAGGTTCGGCTTGATGGCATCCTTCAGAAGAGCCGCTGCCGCGCCGGTGGCTTTAATGTCGTCGACGGTGACGGGTTCGTTGTCATAGGTGTATCCGACGACAGTCCTGCCGAGACGCTCCTTCAGATCCGTGATGGAAGAGGAGAGGCAGAGGACCGCCATGATCTCGGAAGCGACAGTGATGTCGTAGCCATCTTCCCTGGCCACACCGTTGGTGCGGACGCCAAGTCCGTCCACGATCTGCCGGAGCTGACGGTCGTTCATGTCGACGCAGCGTTTCCAGGTGACGCGCTTCGGGTCCACACGCAGGGAGTTGCTCTGGTAGATATGGTTGTCCAGCATGGCTGCGATCAGATTGTTTGCTGCGCCGATGGCGTGGAAGTCACCGGTGAAATGGAGGTTAATGTCCTCCATGGGGATCACCTGGGCCCAGCCGCCGCCGGCCGCGCCGCCCTTGACGCCGAAGACCGGTCCCAGAGAGGGCTCGCGCAGGGCAAGGATCGAATTCTTGCCGATCTTCCGGAGTCCGTCGGCCAGGCCGATGGAAGTGGTGGTTTTTCCTTCTCCCGCCGGAGTCGGGGTGATAGCCGTCACCAGGATCAGCTTTCCGTCCTTCCGGTCTGTCTCCCGGAGAAGCTGATAGTCCACTTTTGCCTTGTAGTTGCCGTAGAGTTCAAGATACTTTTCATCTACTCCCGCAGTCTTTGCAATCTCGGTGATCTTTATCGGCTTCACGGACTGTGCGATTTCGATGTCAGACATATATCCCATGTTTTTTCCTCCAGATGAACATTCAATAGATGTAACAACATTGTATTCGCTAATTCCGTTTTCGTAAATGATTTTTTGTTTCTGCTATGGTATGATATTAATAACTGTTTCTGAATAATGAACAGAGGAGGAAAAGGTCTTGATCACCAATGATGTATCCCTGATCCAGGTAAGGCATAAAATTATTGAGGATGTCTGCAGGCTGGCCTGGGACGACCAGCTTGACGAGCAGCATAAAGAGGAGATCGTCTTCAGAATTGCGCCCGGGCCGAGACCGGCAGTGGGCCGCTGCTGTATTTATAAAGAGAGGGAGATCGTCCGCCACAGGATCCGTCTGGCGGAGGGCTTGAATCCCGTCAATGCTCCTGATTCCACCAACATGGTGCAGGTGATCCAGCCTGCCTGCGACGAGTGTCCGCTTTCCGCCTATTCCGTTACGGACAACTGCCGCAAGTGCCTCGGCCAGCCGTGTAAGAGCGCCTGCCATTTCGGCGCCATTACCATCGGCGAGTTCCGCTCCCACATCGATTCCACGAAGTGCAAGGAATGCGGCATGTGCGCCAGCGCCTGCCCCTTCGGCGCTATCGTGCACCTGGAGCGCCCCTGCAAGAAGTCCTGTCCGGTGGACGCCATCTCCTACGATGAGTACGGCTACTGCGTGATCGACGAGAAGAAGTGCATCAGCTGCGGACACTGCATCCACAACTGCCCTTTCGGCGCCATCTCCGCGAAGACCTATCTGGTGGACATTATTAAAGCCATCAAGGCAGGAAAAGAAGTCTACGCGATGTGTGCCCCCGCCACCGAGGGCCAGTTCGGCGAGAACATCAGCATGGCTTCCATCAAGGATGCCTGCATCAAACTCGGATTCAAGGATATGGTGGAAGTGGGACTCGGCGGCGACATGACCGCGGCCTATGAATCCCTGGAGTGGTCCGAGGCAAGAAAAGAGGGCAGAAAGATGACCACCTCCTGCTGCCCGGGCTTCATCAACATGCTGAAGAAGCATTTCCCGAAGCAGTACGAAGAGAACATGTCCTCTACGGTTTCTCCTATGTGTGCTATCTCCAGATATCTGAAGTCCCAGCATCCGGGCTGCGTGACCGTGTTCATCGGACCGTGCGTGGCGAAGAAGTCCGAGACGGCGGACAAGTCAGTTCCGGACAACGCCGACTACGCGATGACCTACGGCGAATTCCACGCCCTGCTTCTTTCCAGGGATATGGATTTGGAGCCGGTGGATGATACCTACCAGGAGTCCTCTATCTGGGGCAAGCGTTTTGCCACCAGCGGCGGCGTGGCGAACGCGGTCCTGGAGTGCATGATGGAGAGAGGCGAGAACATCGACGACATCAAGCTCTTAAAGTGCGCCGGAGGCGCGGAGTGCAAGAAGGCTCTGACCCTCCTGAAGGTCGGCCGCCTGCCCGAGGATTTCATCGAAGGCATGGCCTGCCCGGGCGGCTGCGTCGGCGGCCCCTCCAGACATAAGACCGAGCTGGAGCTGAAGCGCTCCAGAGAAGCGCTGCTTAAGAAGGCTGACACCAGAAAGGTGCTGGAGAACCTGAAGAATTATCCCATGGAGCAGTTCTCCATGTTCCGCGACGGACATATGTAATACCAGGGTACAAAGCCCGAAGCGGTCCGTGGTATATAATAATTTCAAAAGAGGAGGCTCAAATGGGCGCAAAGTCAAATGTCCCGACTCCGCATATTGAGGCAAAGGTCGGAGAGATCGCAGAGACCATCCTTCTTCCGGGCGATCCGCTCCGGGCGAAGTACATCGCTGAGAATTTCCTTTCCGATGTGAAGCAGTTCAACTCTGTCAGGAACATGTTCGGTTTCACCGGAACCTACGAGGGGAAGCCGGTCTCCGTCATGGGCACCGGCATGGGATGCCCGTCTATGGGGATCTACTCCTACGAGCTGATCCATTTCTACGGAGTGAAGAACCTGATCCGCGTGGGGACCGCAGGGTCCATCCATCCGGATGTGCATATCCGGGACCTGGTGTTCGGCCTCGGCGCCTGCACTACCTCCAATTTCCCGGCATTGATGGAACTTCCGGGCGTATTCGCCCCGGTGTGCTCCTACGAACTTCTCCGGAAGGGCGTGGACAAGGCGGAGCAAATGGGTCTTACTTATAAAGTGGGCAACATTCTTTCTTCAGACATGTTCTACGGACCGGCGGAAGGACCGGAGGCATCGAAGAAGTGGTCCTCCATGGGCGTGCTCGCCATTGAAATGGAAGCCGCGGCGCTTTATACCAACGCGGCCTACGGAAACGCAAAAGCGCTGACGGTCCTCACCATCAGCGACCATCTTCTGACCGGGGAGACAACGTCTTCCGAAGAAAGACAGAACAGTTTTACGGATATGATGCAGGTCGCGCTGAGCCTGGCGTGACCGGCGGAAATCAGTTAAAAAAGGGGCTGCGGGCGTCGCAGTCCCTTTAACTTCGCCGGAGAAATAAAGTTTCGGAGGTCTACACAGTGGTAAGAACCCTCGCAAAACATATCGGGCGGTATAAGACTGCCTCGATCCTTTCCATGCTCTCCGTTCTGGGAGAAGCCGGAATGGATATCCTGATTCCCTATGTCATGGCGAAGCTGATCGACCAGGGAATCGCCAGGGGAGACCTGCAGGCGGTGTACCGCTATGGGCTCCTCATGCTTCTCTGTGCCCTGATGGCCCTTCTGTTCGGCGTCGCGGGCGGCAGGTTCGCTTCCAGGGCATCCAGCGGATTCGCTCACAACCTGAGAGATGCCATGTACGTCAGCATCCAGAATTATTCTTTCTCCAACATTGACAAATACTCTACGGCAGGACTGATCACCAGGCTCACTACGGACGTCACGAATGTTCAGAATGCCTATCAGATGATGATCCGTATGATGATGAGATCCCCCGCAATGCTGATCCTGGCGCTCTGCATGACCATCTCCATCAGTCCGAAGCTTTCGTTGATCTTCCTGGCTGCGGCAGGTTTCCTCGGCTGCGCCCTCACTCTCATCCTGATGAATGCCACAAAAGCTTTTTCCAGGGTCTTTGTGAAGTACGATGACCTGAATGCCAGCGTCCAGGAGAACGTCACGGGGATCCGGGTGGTGAAGAGCTTTGTCCGGGAAGACTACGAGATCGGAAAGTTCAACGAAGCCATAGAGGAGATCTACCGTCTGTTTGTAAAGGCGGAGGGGTTTATCGTCTGCAACCTCCCCGTGATGATGCTGACGGTCTACACCTGCATCATTGCCATTTCCTGGAACGGGGCCCATGAGATCGTCGCCGGGAGGCTGACGACGGGTGAACTGACCAGCCTGTTCTCCTACACGATGAACATCCTGATCTCCCTCATGTTCCTGTCCATGGCCTTCGTAATGATCTCCATGTCTCTGGCCAGCGGACGGCGCATCGCGGAGGTGCTGAATGAGATCCCTTCTGTCCGGAACCCGAAGGATCCGGTTACGGAGGTGAAGGACGGCAGCGTGGATTTCTGCAATGTCAGCTTCTCCTACGGTAAGAGAAGAACTCCGGTGGACTGGGACAATCCAGAAGCAGTGAAGCGTTATCATGAGAAACAGAAACTGAAGGAGGCGGTCCGGCAGGGAAAGATGACTGTGCAGGAAGCGGAGCGGCTGGATCCGGACATCCGGGGCACCGGGTGGGAGAAAAAATACGTGCTGCGCGACATCGACCTGCACATAAAGAGCGGGGAGACCATCGGGATCATCGGCGGCACCGGCTCTTCCAAGACATCCCTGGTGAGTCTGATCCCGCGGCTCTACGACACCTCGGAGGGCGAGGTGAAGGTGGGCGGCAGGAATGTCCGGGAGTATGATCTGACGGCCCTCAGGGACGCGGTGGGCATGGTGCTCCAGAAAAATACCCTGTTTTCCGGCAGCATCTACGAGAATCTCCGCTGGGGCAATGAGAACGCCACGGAGGAGGAGTGCCGGGAGGCCTGTGTCCAGGCCTGTGCGGACGATTTTATCCGGAGTTTTCCGGAGGGATACAACACTCACATCGAACAGGGCGGCGCCAATGTGTCCGGCGGGCAGCGGCAGCGTCTCTGCATTGCCAGGGCACTGTTGAAAAAACCGAAGATCCTGATCCTGGATGATTCCACCAGCGCGGTGGACACTGCGACAGACGCTTCCATCCGGAAGGCGTTTCGGGAAAAGATTCCGGACACCACGAAATTCATTATCTCCCAGCGGATCTCCGGCGTGAAGGACGCAGACCGGATCCTGGTACTGGACGAGGGTGCCATCAGCGGCTTCGGCACCCACGAGGAACTGCTGAAGAGCAACGAGATCTACCGCAGCGTGGCGGAAGCCCAGGCGGAAGGCAGCGGCGACTTTGACCAGACGCCGGGAAAGGAGGCCTGACATGGCAGGTGGAAGAGGGCCCCGGGGACGGGGACACATGACAGTTTCCCAGGCCATGAAGGCCGCAGGCTCCGGCAACCTGAACCGCGTGATCCGGATGATCTTCAGTTCCTACGGCGGAACGCTTCTGGCGGTGGTCTTTTTCATTGCGGCAGCAGCGGTGGCCGACGTAAAAGGAACGCTGTTCCTCAGGGGACTGATCGACGACTATATCGTTCCAATGACAAAGACGGCGGATCCGGATTTCGGACCGCTGTTCCGGGCGCTCCGCACCATGGCGGTGATCTACTCTGCGGGTGCGTTCTCCGGATTCGCTTACAACCGTCTGATGGTAAAGGTGGGGCAGGGGACCATGCGCCGTATCAGGGAAGATCTTTTTGCCCACATGGAGAAGCTTCCCATCAGCTATTTCGACACCCATGCCCATGGCGACATCATGTCGATCTACACTAACGATACGGACACACTGCGGCAGTTCATCGGGCAGTCCTTCCCGCAGCTCATCAACTCCGTGTGCAGCATCGCCAGCGTCTTTGTCAGCATGTGCATCCTGAATATCCCGCTGACACTGATCTCGGTCTCTATGACCTTCGGCATCCTGTTCGCTTCCGGAAAGATCGCCGCCCAGTCCAGCCGTTTCTTCGGACTGCAGCAGAGGCACCTGGGAGCAGTGAACGGATTCATCGAAGAGATGATGAGCGGCCAGAAGGTGATCAAGGTCTTTTCCCACGAGGAGAAGAGCATCGACCAGTTCCGGCAGAAGAATGAGGAGCTCCGGGCCGCCAGCGATAAGGCGAATACCATGGCGAACATCCTCATGCCCATCGTGGTCCAGCTGGGCAATCTGGACTATGTGATCGTGGCGGTGCTGGGTGCGACCTTCGCAGTGACCGGCCGCTTCGGCGTGACCATCGGCGTCCTAGTTTCTTTTCTGACCCTGAACAAGAATTTCAACCGGCCCTTCTCTCAGATCTCCATGCAGATGAATGCCGTCGCCATGGCAGCAGCCGGCGCGGACCGCATTTACAGTCTGATGGACCTGGAGCCGGAGATGGACAACGGGTACGTCACATTGGTAAACGCCAGGGAGAATCCGGACGGAACCCTTTCCGAGACGAAGGAAAGGACCGGCCTGTGGGCCTGGAGGCATCAGCATCAGGCGGACGGGAGCATCGACTACGTGCGGCTGGAGGGAGATATCGTCATGGACGGCGTCGACTTCGGCTATGTACCGGAAAAAATGGTCCTTCATGACATCCGCCTCTTCGCCAACAAGGGGCAGAAGATCGCCTTCGTCGGCTCCACCGGCGCGGGCAAGACTACCATCACGAATCTAATCAACCGCTTCTATGAGATCCAGGACGGAAAGATCCGCTACGACGGCATCAATGTTACGAAGATCAAAAAGGCAGATCTCAGGCGGAGTCTCGGCGTGGTTCTGCAGGAGACGAATCTTTTCACCGGCACGGTGATGGACAACATCCGGTTCGGCCGGCTGGAGGCTACGGACGAGGAATGCATCGCTGCGGCGAAGCTCGCCAATGCGGACGGATTCATCCGGCGTCTTCCAGACGGTTACCGGACAGTGCTCCGGGGGAATGGCTCCAGTCTGTCCCAGGGACAGCGGCAGCTGCTGGCCATCGCCAGGGCGGCTGTGGCAGATCCGCCGGTGCTGATCCTGGACGAAGCCACCAGTTCCATCGACACCAGGACAGAGCAGCTGGTCCAGAGGGGCATGGATTCCCTGATGAAGGGCCGCACCACATTTGTGATCGCCCACCGGCTTTCGACAGTCCGGAACGCGGATTGCATCATGGTGCTGGAGCAGGGGCGCATCGTGGAGCGGGGCAGCCACGATGAGCTGATGGCCCAGAAGGGACGCTACTACAGGCTGTATACGGGGAATATGGACGAGACGGCGTAATTCCCGCCTTTAATAGCAAAGGACCTCGTGTACTCCGCACACTGCCGGAAAGTTCTGATATGTAATGACAATTGTCAAGTAGCAACTTAACAGGAATCATCACGTTTTATTTTTGCCGAAGGCATTTTAAAAGAGCTTTAGGGTATCAGTTCCCGGCATTGGCCACTCTGATATACGTGGATTCGGAGAAATCTC
>JAFSYO010000156.1 GCA_017449925.1 Stomatobaculum sp. | reverse complement strand
CTATGAAGACCTGAAGGAAATGACCGATATGGACGCTGTCCAGGCGTTCCGCAAGCGCGCTCTCAACCCCGAGCATCCCACCATGCGCGGCTCTCACGAGAACGGCGATATCTTCTTCCAGCACCGTGAGGCATGCAACAAGTACTACGACGCTCTCCCCGAGATCGTTGAAGAGTACATGGGCAAGGTCAACGCCAAGCTCGGCACAGACTATAAGCTGTTCAACTACTACGGCGCTCCCGACGCTGAGCGCGTCATCATCGCTATGGGCTCTATCTGCGACGTTGCGGAAGAGGTCATCGACTACATGAACGCTCAGGGCGAGAAGGTCGGTCTGGTCAAGGTAAGACTCTACCGTCCCTTCCGCGCAGACAAGCTCGTCGCGGCTATCCCCGCTACAGCTAAGAAGATCGCTGTCCTCGACCGTACCAAGGAGCCCGGCGCTCTCGGCGAGCCTCTGTATCTCGACGTTGTCGCTGCTCTGGCTGCTAACGGCTGCACCGCTAAGGTAGTAGGCGGCAGATACGGTCTCGGCTCCAAGGATACTGCTCCGAAGGATATCGTCGCTGTGTTTGATAACGAGACGAAGGAGCACTTCACCATTGACATCGTGGACGATGTTACCAACCTGTCCCTGCCCACCGGCCCGGCTCTGGTCACCACTCCCGAAGGCACCACCAACTGCAAGTTCTGGGGTCTCGGCGCAGACGGTACTGTCGGTGCGAACAAGAACTCCATCAAGATCATCGGCGACAACACCGATATGTATGCTCAGGCGTACTTTGACTATGACTCCAAGAAGTCCGGCGGCGTGACCATGTCCCACCTCCGCTTCGGCAAGAAGCCCATCAAGTCCACCTACCTGATCCATCAGGCGAATTTCGTTGCCTGCCACATGCCGGCTTACATCCGTAAGTACAACATGGTCCAGGAGCTGGTCGACGGAGGAACCTTCCTTCTGAACTGCGCATGGTCCGACGAAGAGCTTGAGAAGCAGCTTCCCGGTCAGGTCAAGAAGTTCATCTATGACCACAAGATCAACTTCTACACCATCGACGGCGTCAAGATCGGTATCGAGACCGGCATGGGCCCGACCCGTATCAACACCATCCTTCAGTCCGCATTCTTCAAGCTGACCGGCATTATCCCCGAGGAAAAGGCCATTGAGCTGATGAAGGCCGCTGCGAAGAAGAGCTACGGCGCTAAGGGTGAGGACGTTGTCCAGAAGAACTGGGCCGCTATCGACGCCGGTGCCAACGGCGCTCACAAGGTCGAGATCCCGGAGAGCTGGAAGGATGCTGAGGACGAAGGCCTTGACTTCACGCATGCAACTGTCGGACCGGAGAAGACCCTGAAGTTCGTCAACACCGTCCAGGCTGCAGTCAATGCCCAGGAAGGAAACAACCTCCCGGTCTCCGCGTTCATGGATTACAAGTCCGGTATGACCCCCAGCGGCACCGCAGCTTATGAGAAGCGCGGCATCGCTGTCAACGTCCCGGTATGGAACAGCACCACCTGCATCCAGTGCTGCCAGTGCTCTTATGTCTGCCCGCACGCCTGCATCCGTCCTGTCGCCATGACAGAAGAAGAGGCCGCCAAGGCTCCGGAAGGCGCACAGATCGTCGACATGAAGCAGATGCCTGGCTACAAGTTCCAGATCAACGTCTCTGTTCTGGACTGCACGGGCTGCGGAAGCTGCGCGAATGTCTGCCCGGGCAACATGAAGAACAAGACTCTCGTTATGGAGCCGCTTGCCAACAACTATGACAAGCAGAAATACTTCGACTATGGCGTGACGATCCCGGACAAGCAGGATGTCATCGACAAGTTCAAAGAAGTTTCCATCAAGGGCAGCCAGTTCAAGAAGCCGCTCCTTGAGTTCTCCGGCGCATGCGCAGGCTGCGGCGAGACTCCTTACGCGAAGCTGATCACCCAGCTGTTCGGTGAGAGAATGTACATCTCCAACGCAACAGGCTGCTCCTCCATCTGGGGCAACTCCTCACCGTCCACACCGTACACCACCAACGCCAAGGGCCAGGGCCCGGCATGGGACAACTCCCTGTTCGAGGACAACGCGGAATTCGGATACGGCATGCTGCTGGCAACCCGCGCGATCCGCGACGGTCTGAAGACAAAGCTCGAAGCTCTGTGCGCTGCTACCGCTGACGAAGCTCTGAAGGCAGCGATCAAGGAGTGGATGGATACCTTCAATATCGGCGCCCTGAACGGAAAGGCTACTGACGCTCTGGTCGAGGCTCTCGAGGCTGAAGGAAGCGACGCGGCGAAGGAGATCGCGGCACAGAAGGATTACCTGAACAAGAAGAGCCAGTGGGTGTTCGGCGGCGACGGCTGGGCATACGATATCGGTTTCGGCGGCGTGGACCACGTGCTCGCTTCCGGCAGAGACATCAACATCATGGTCTATGATACCGAGGTCTATTCCAACACCGGCGGCCAGTCCTCCAAGGCTACCAAGACCGGCGCTGTGGCACAGTTCGCTGCAGGCGGTAAGGATGTGAAGAAGAAAGACCTGGCCGGCATCGCCATGACCTACGGCTATGTCTATGTCGCACAGATCAGCATGGGCGCTGACATGAACCAGACCGTGAAGGCACTGGCAGAGGCTGAGGCTTATCCGGGTCCGTCCCTGATCCTCGCTTACGCTCCCTGCATCAACCACGGCATCAAGAAGGGCATGAGCAAGTCCATCACCGAGGAGAAGCTCGCAGTGCAGTGCGGTTACTGGAACAACTTCCGCTTCAACCCGGCTGCTGAGAAGAAGTTCAGCCTGGATTCCAAGGCTCCGAACAGAGAAGCTTACAGAGAGTTCCTGATGGGCGAGGTCCGTTACAACTCCCTGATGCTGAAGAATCCGGAGAGAGCAGAGAAGCTCTTCCAGCAGAACGAGCAGGATGCTATGGACCGCTACGAGTACCTTTCCAAGCTGGTCGACCTGTACGACGGCACAAAGAAGGACTGAGAAGCCCGATCCATATGATCTGACCCGCAAACGGGGCTGTGAATCATTCACAGCCCCGTTTTTTCTGTGTTTGAAGTGCCGCCCCGGAAAGAGGAGCCCCCGTGCAGCTGCGCCTGTTCTGTCGGTTTCGCCGCGCAGCAACGCGGACGCCGCTTTGGGCTCCATCAAACCGTGGTCGCCGTCGCGGCGCCGCACTGCGCGGTGAAACTCTCCGGCACAGGCGATCAGCTTCCGAGGAGCTCCTCTCCGGGGCGGCAAACTGCAGAAGACCCAGAAAAAACGTGCCCCTGCAAGATGCAGAGGCACGTTTTTTAAACCAGGGGTGTATGAGAAAGGTGTAACCTGAAAGGGCTTATTTAGTGGTGATGTCGTACTCGACGATGATGTAGTCGCCGAGGACGTGGGGCACGGGGATGGAGTAGTACAGGGTTCCTTCGGATTCATAGCTGAAGGAAGCGGGCCAGGTGATGGTCTTTCCGTCGGAACCCTTCTTCAGCGGGAAGTCAGCTTTTTCAAGGCATTCCTGATACTGCTCAATGGACATGTCCTTCTGGACCGACTTTAAGGCTTCTGTGAGGGCCTTGACAGCATCCTGGTTCACAGCCTTGAAAGCGACCTCATCAGAGAGGGCGTAGGCGGCCATGGTGTAGGGATCGGCGGCATCCTTCAGAGAGATGTCCTTTAAGGACTTTACGTCCACGGTGTTGGTGTAGAAAAGGTTGTTGGGATGCGCGGCACCTTTCATGTTGTAATATCCTTCATAGGTGACGGTGACGCGGCCGCTGTCAGCGGAAACAACTGTGCATTTAACATCCAACGTGTCCTGGTCCTGATCCAGGGGCTCCTTGGAATCAGGATAGTTCTTAATAATGGCCAGGGCGTTTTCCTTCAGGTGGTCATTCAGCTTGTCCTGCTGGGAGCTGTTCGACATACCGGAGACCACCGGATACTCGATGGAAATACCGTTCATTTCATACTTCTCGATCGATGTTTTCAGCTTTCCGGAAGAGGATTCGGCTTCCTTTTCAGTTCCGGGAGGAGCAGTGATCTCTGCCACGGGTTCGGTAGGCGCTTCCGTTTCTTTGATGATGGGAGCCGCGGTGGTCGCAGCTGCTGCATTCGTGGCTTCGGTGACCTTTTTTTGTCCGCAGGATGCTATGAAAAGAGAGGATCCGGCAATCAGTGTCACTGCGAGAACGCGGACAGTGTTACGGGACAGTTTCATCTTTATAACCCTCCATAATCAGCATTTTTCGTTTACTTCTGCATTATACCGTTTACAAACGAAGGAAGTGTGAACAAACATTAAATAAAACCTAAAAAAGTAGTGAAGAATCAGAAAGATATGTTAGAGTTTATTCATGGACATCTACTACTATGACATCAGTATGCTCTGCGGTACTGAACAGGAACAAGAGGCCGCGGAAAGACTTCAAAGGGCAGGGTGGGAAGAACGGCTGAGAGCAGCTTCGCGGTTCCGGATGGAGGCGGACAGGAAGCGCTGTCTCTGTGCCGGACTGGCACTCCTGGACGCGCTGGAGGAGGGGAACATCCTCCCTTCTGCGATCAAGAAAACGGCGGAGGGGAAGCCGTTTCTGGAAAAGAATCCTGAGTTTCACTTTAACCTGTCCCACAGCGGGAACTTTGCGGTCTGCGCTGTGTCCGGCCGGGAGGTGGGCATTGATATCCAGGAAATCCAGAATCCGCAGGAGGCGCTTCTGAAGCGCTGCTGCACGGAACAGGAGCGGAAGAGGATCCGGGAAAGCAGTTTCCCGCCGGCGGCTTTTACTGTGATCTGGGCCTGGAAAGAAGCTTTTATGAAAATGACGGGCCAGGGGCTTAGTATTCCGCCGGAGAAGATCGAAGTGTTCCTTCCTCCGGAAGCGGAATCAGGAATATCCGGCGGAAGTGCCGGCTCCGGGAATCTCTTCGGAAAGCTGTCTCTCAGAAAGAGCAGCGTGGAACTCCGTTTCGGCCCCATGCTTCTTTATGAGGGGGGGCTGGGCGGAATGCCGGTCTGCGTCTGCCAAAGTCTTGAAGATGTGAGCCATTTCTGCTATACTTGCTAAAGCTGACTGGCCGGCTTGTCGGAATGGCAGACGATGCAGACTCAAAATCTGTTGCGGGTGACCGCGTGCGGGTTCAAGTCCCGCAGCCGGCAGTGACAAAGGACCCGGGAAAGCGATGAGATCGTTCTGCGCTTTTCCGGGCTTTTTACAATGAGGTGTTTCATGGATTGTTATACCGCAGAACAGAAAATTACAGGATTCATACAGAATGAACTGGATGATGCCGAGACGGAGGCGTTCCTGAGCCATATCCGGGGATGTGAAAGCTGCCGCAGGGAACTGGAGACCCACTACTTTATTGTAGAAGGGCTGCGGATGCTTGATACGGACTCGGATGATTTTGATGTCAAGGGGACCATGGAGCGCGCCATCCGTTCAGCTTATCAGCACCTGAGGGTAGCGCGGGGCTGGAGTATCGTCCGCTATTCTGTCAATACACTGATCTTTCTGAGCGTGCTTTGCACACTGCTTCTGGAGCTGCGGATCGTTTTCTGGAAAAACGGGTGATTCATATGAAAAAACTGGTACTGATCGACGGACACAGCATTCTGAACCGCGCCTTTTACGGCATTCCCACACTGACCAATTCCGCGGGACTGCACACCAATGCGGTGTACGGTTTCCTGAATATCCTTTTTAAGATACTGGACGACGAGAACGCGGACTACCTGGCGGTGGCCTTTGACCTCCATGCGCCGACTTTCCGGCACAAGGAGTACCCGGAGTACAAGGGCAACAGAAAGCCCATGCCGGAGGAGCTGAGGGAGCAGGTCCCCCTGATGAAAGAAGTGCTTCAGAAGATGAACGTCCCGATCCTTACGAAAGAAGGATATGAAGCGGACGATATCATCGGCACAGTGGCAAAGCGCTTCCAGAAGGAAGGACTTGAGGTCTCGGTGGTATCCGGGGACCGCGATCTTTTGCAGCTTTCCGATGAACATATCCTGATCCGCATACCGAAAACAAAACGCGGCCAGACCCAGATCTACGACTACCGTCCGGAGGATGTGAAGGCGGAGTATCAGGTGACGCCCCTCGAATTTATCGACGTGAAGGCGCTGATGGGTGACCCTTCCGACAATATCCCGGGGGTCCCTTCCATCGGCGAAAAAACGGCCACTGCCATCATCGCCGAATTCCATTCCATCGAAAACGCATACGCTCACGTGGATGAGCTGAAGCCGCCGCGGGCCAGAAAGGCTCTGGAAGAACACTACGATATGGCGCAGTTTTCCAAATGGCTTGCCACCATCTGCCTGGATGCCCCGGTGGAGACCGGTCTTGAGGAGATGGAGATCGGCAATCTCTACACACCGGAAGCCTATGAAGAGATGAAGCGGCTGGAATTCCGCTCCATGCTGAAGCGTTTCGATGAGAGCGCGAAGCAGAGCGCTGGAAAGAAAGCCGGCGAGCCGGAATTTGTCATCGTGACGACAGAAGACGCGGCAGAGGAGACGGTGAAGAAAGCACTGGCTGAGGAACGCCTGGGCCTGCAGCTGACCTCCCATGGCCTTTCTCTCTGTTTCTCGTCCGGTGAGGTCGTTGTGCTCCGGGTCCCGGAGCCGGTGACCGTAGAGACGCCCTTCGGAGAAGCGGAGGAGACGCTTCCGGAAAACGCCCTGACGGAAACATATCTTGAGGGAGCCGTAAGAAAGCTCTACGACAGGGTGCCGGAGATCTTTGTGACCGATCTGAAACCGATCCTCCACCGGATCGGTTTTGAGGAACGTAATAATATCCGGGACTGCTCTGTGGCGGCTTATCTTCTGAATCCGCTGAAGGACAGCTACCGGGCGGAGGACCTGGCCCGGGACTACCTGGACCTTCTGATCCCGAATCAGAAGGAAGATCCGGTCCGTTCCGACGAATGGACTTCTTTTACTGCCTTCTCCGCGGGGCCGGTGCTTCTGGAAAAGCTTCAGGAGACCGGGATGGAACGTCTCTTTACGGAGGTGGAGATGCCTCTGGTCTACGCCCTTGCCGCCATGGAAGCGGAAGGAGTGAAGGTAGACGGAGACCGGCTGCACCTTTTCGCGGAGGAACTCCTGAAGGGAATTGCCAAAGTAGAGGAGGAGATCTACGCGGAGACGGGAGAGAAATTCAATATCAATTCCCCGAAGCAGCTGGGAGAGATCCTTTTTGAAAAGATGAAGCTTCCCAGCGGAAAGAAGACGAAGAGCGGGTATTCCACTGCGGCGGACATTCTGGAAAAACTGGCTCCGGAGTATCCTGTGGTCCGGAAGATCCTGGAGTACAGGACGCTGACCAAACTGAATTCCACTTACGCCACGGGGCTTGCTGCTTATATTTCGGAGGACGGAAGGATCCACGGGACCTTCAACCAGACTATAACGGCCACCGGCCGCATTTCCTCCACTGAACCGAACCTGCAGAACATCCCCATCCGCACAGAGATGGGCAGCCGTATCCGGGACGTTTTCGTCCCGAAGGACGGCTACGTGTTCGTGGACGCCGACTATTCCCAGATCGAGCTCCGGGTGCTGGCCTCCCTGTCAGGCGACGAGAACCTGATCAGCGCGTACAGCCACGCGGTGGATATTCACGCCGCCACTGCTTCCCAGGTGTTCCATGTGCCGCTGGAAGAGGTGACTCCCCAGCTCAGGAGAAATGCGAAGGCGGTGAACTTCGGCGTAGTGTACGGCATTTCGGCTTTCGGACTTTCGGAGGGCCTGAGCATCACCCGCGCGGAGGCAAAGGATTATATCAATAATTACTTCCGCACCTATCCCAAGGTCAAGGAATTCCTGGACCGCCAGATCCGGGAGGCACAGGACCTTGGTTACACCCGCACTCTGTTCGGACGTATCCGTCCTGTGCCGGAACTGAAAAGTTCCAACTTTATGCAGAGGGCCTTTGGTGAGCGTGTCGCCATGAATGCCCCCATCCAGGGAACAGCGGCGGATATCATGAAGATCGCCATGGTGCAGGTGCACCGGGTCCTGAAGGAAGAAGGACTGGACGCGAAGATCGTCCTCCAGATCCACGATGAACTTCTGGTGGAGGTGTCTGAGAAGGATGCGGACAGGACAATGGAGCTTCTGAAAGATACTATGAAGAAGGCGGCGGATCTGAAGGTCCCGCTGGAAGTGGATGCGCACAAAGGACATTCCTGGCTGGAGGCACACTGATGAAACTGTGTATTTTCGGCGGCGTCGGCTCCGGAAAGAGCGTTGCGCTGGGGTATCTGAAAAATAAATACGGGGCGGAGATCATCGGAATGGATGAGACCGCCCACCTTCTGTACGAACCGGGACGGAAGGGATTCCTGGCAGTGAAGGAACTGCTGGGCCCCTCAGTGGTCCGGGAGGACGGGACGCTGGACCGCGGGAAGATGGCAGATCTTCTTTACGCGGACAAGGAGAAGCTAGCGAAGCTGAACAGCATGATCCATCCGCTGGTCTACGCCGAAGTGGACCGGAGAATGGAAAGCTCAAAAGCGGAACTGACCGTCGTGGAGACAGCGCTTCCCTCCGCGGGTCGAAAGAGTAAGTACGATGAAATCTGGTATGTGTTCACGCCGGCGGAGATCCGCAGGGCGCGGCTGATGCAGGACCGCGGCTATTCTTCGGAACGGGTCGATGAGATCATGGCGAAACAGCCGGCGGATGATACATACACAGCGCTGGCCGACTGGGTCCTGGAGAACTCCGGGACACCGGAGGACCTGATGCGGAGAATCGATGAGAGACTGGAAAGAAAGGTAAAGAAGGTTTTATGAAGACCGGTGCAGCAGTATGAGAATGGCAAGTCTTTCCAGCGGAAGCAGCGGGAACGCGATCTATCTCGGGACTGAGAGGACCCATGTCCTTGTGGACGCGGGCATCTCGAACCGCAGGATCGAGAAGGGGCTGAAGGAAGTGGACGTCAAAGCGGACGACCTGAACGCCCTGGTACTGACCCACGAGCATTCGGACCATGTGCAGGGACTGAACGTCCTGCTCCGGAAGCACGAAGTGCCGCTTTACGCGACGGAGGGCACGCTGCAGGCGCTCCAAAGAAAGGGGATCCTCTACGGGATCCCGGAGGAACTGATCCATGTGATCCGGGCCGGCGACGCTCTTTCTGTCGGTGATTTTACGATATTCCCCTTTTCTGTGGATCATGACGCAGCGGAACCGGTGGCGTACCGGTTCGAAAGCGGCGGCAAAGCGGCTGCGGTCGCCACGGACATGGGACATTTTACAGAGGATATTATCTGCCGCCTGAAAGGGCTGGACGCAATCCTCCTGGAAAGCAATCACGACATCCGGATGCTGGAGGCCGGACCTTATCCCTATCCCCTGAAACGGCGGATCCTCGGGGATTTTGGCCATCTTTCGAATGAGAGCGCGGGAAAGCTCCTGACAGAGATCCTTAACGATCATGTGAAAAAGATCATCCTGGGGCATCTCAGCAAGGAAAACAATCTTCCGGAGCTCGCCTTTGAGACGGTGAAATGGGAGATCAGCGCCGGAGCGTGCCCGTACCGGGGCACGGATTTCCGGATCGAAGTGGCAAAAAGAGATATGGTCTCGGCTGTGACGGAATTCTGAGCGGGCCGGATGACGGAAAACAGAAACAGAGACAGAAAAAGGAGACAGATACTATGGGTAAGATAATCATCACAGTCCTGGGAAAGGACACTGTGGGCATCATCGCCAAAGTGTGTACCTACCTGGCAGGTTCCAACATCAATATTCTGGACATCAACCAGACCATCGTGCAGGATTACTTCAACATGATGATGATCGCGGATATGAGCGGCACGGACAAGCCGCTGGAGGAAGTTATGTCCGATCTGGACCGCATCGGAGGAGAGATCGGCGTAAATATCCGTGTGCAGCGTGAAGAGATTTTCACCAGCATGCACAGGATCTGAAATATCAGGGGCAAAAACCCTGAAACTGCGGCAAGTTTACTTGCCGGCAGCTGAAAGGGATTTTTGAAAAAGGAGTAATACGAATGCTTAATTTGTACGAAGTGATGGAGACCAACAAGATGATAGACCACGACCTTCTGGACGTGCGTACCATCACCATGGGAATCAGTCTCCTGGACTGCGCGGGCACAGACCTCAGCGCGGTCAATGAAAAAATCTATGCGAAGATCCTGAAATACGCCGGAAAGCTGGTGGAGACGGGCGAGGCCATCAGCCGGGATTTCGGCATCCCCATCGTGAACAAGCGCGTCTCCGTGACGCCCATCGCCATGGTGGGCGCCTCCGCCTGCCGCACGCCGGAGGACTTCGTCACCATAGCGAAGACCCTGGACAAGGCGGCAAAGGAGATCGGCGTCAATTTTATCGGCGGCTATTCCGCCCTGGTGAGCAAAAGCATGACCACGGCGGACCGGCTTCTGATCCGCTCCATCCCTAAGGCCCTGGCCTGCACCGAGCGGGTGTGCAGTTCCGTGAATCTCGGGTCTACAAAAGCCGGCCTGAATATGGATGCCGTACGCCTTATGGGAAGCATCATCAAAGAAACTGCTGAAGAGACGAAGGGCAACGGGTCCCTCGGCTGTGCAAAACTGGTGGTGTTCTGCAACGCGCCGGACGACAACCCCTTCATGGCAGGCGCCTTCCACGGCGTCACCGAGGGTGATGCTGTCATCAACGTCGGCGTCAGCGGTCCCGGCGTCGTGAAGTCGGCGGTGGAAAAAGTCCGCGGCAAGAACTTTGAAGTGCTTTGCGAGACCATCAAGAAAACTGCCTTCAAGATCACCAGAGTCGGACAGCTGGTGGCACAGGAAGCCAGCTCCCGCCTGAACGTCCCCTTCGGGATCATCGACCTTTCCCTGGCGCCAACCCCGGCGGTGGGGGATTCTGTGGCCGAGATTCTGGAAGCCATCGGACTGGAATGCGTCGGCGCTCCTGGCACCACGGCGGCTCTTGCCATGCTGAACGATCAGGTGAAAAAGGGCGGCGTAATGGCATCCTCCTATGTGGGGGGCTTGAGCGGCGCTTTTATCCCGGTCAGCGAGGACCAGGGCATGATCGACGCCGTGTCGAAGGGCGCCCTGACCATCGAGAAACTGGAAGCCATGACCTGCGTATGTTCCGTGGGTCTCGACATGATCGCCATCCCCGGTGACACCACCGCTTCCACCATATCGGGCATCATCGCGGACGAAGCTGCCATCGGCATGGTGAACCAGAAGACCACCGCCGTCCGCCTGATCCCCGCCTACGG
>JAFSYO010000155.1 GCA_017449925.1 Stomatobaculum sp. | reverse complement strand
GAACTGGAGAAGGTTCGGGAGGATCCAGAAACGGGTCTTTCCGGAGCCGGATCCGCCGACGATCAACACGTTCTTGTTGCGGGCATTCGCCGGGTTCTTCGGGCGGTTTCCCATCATCAGGCGTTCTGTCTTTGTCAGGATCACGTTATTCTCGAACTTCGGATCCATGAAGGGTTCGATGTCCTTCTGTGTCCCCCACCTGGCGGAGCCGTATTCTTCATTGTGGCGGTAATGTTTCGCGTTCTTACCCCGGAGGAAGACTGCGAGACGCAGCCCTCCTCCGCAGATGGTTCCGACAAGCAGATCCAGGGGATGCAGGCTCGGGAGCGGGTTCCCGAAGGCTGCAGCGATCATTCCAAAGCAGGAGACCAGCCTGTTCCCGAAATCCGCCCCTTCCGCCATGCGCCACGCTTCTCCCAGGTTGGTGCAGACAAGGCCAAGGATGATATAGGGAAGGAGCCGGATGAGGTGTTTCTTCAGCTTCTGGCTGTTCATCGGCTCTGCTCCCTCTGCTTATCGCGGTTCACGACCCTGCCGGGAAGCTCCGCGATCTTTGCCGCAATGGACCTCAGCTGCTTCAGGACGCTCGGCTTTCTGGATCGGTTCATGACTTTTGCCGAATATTCATTGAATGCTGCAGTCAGGGCATCCGCATCCCTGGCTTTAAAAAAGACCAGGTACTTCGGCGGGATCACAGAGCGGTCCTTCCGGATTGCATAGTCAACACCGTATTTCCGGGCCACCCCTTCGAAACCCCTGAGATCTGTTTTTGCGATGTCGATGCTGGAGACGCCCTGGTTCTGGCCGATCAGGTCCTTGACCGACTGTTTTCCGGACGGGATCTCAGAGGCTTTCTGTCCCTTCACCTTTTCCCGGTGCCGGAGATACATGAGTCCCGCCGCGATCACCGTCCTCGCTGCCAGCTTCGTCGTCGTGACCGCAAGGTTCACGGTCCTGCTCTCAACTTCCTCCTGCAAGGTCCATCACCCCCTTCGGTTCCTTTCATCTCGCCTCCTTCTGGCGCTTCTTGTGCTGCTTCTTTTCCGGCGTGTCTTCCTTTTTCTCCGGGCCGTTCTTTCCGGCGGACTTTTCAGCTGCCCTGGCCCTTTCCTCAAGCATTTCAACCGTATCATCAGGCATCGGCAGGGCCATGATGCCCTTCCCCATATGGATGAACATCTCCGGCTGATGGAACTGCTGCTCATACTTTGTCATCTGCTCCGGGGCAAGGGATCCGAAGCTGTCGCCTGCAAGGCCGGCGACCAGGAAGGGACCTGCCACGACATCGTAGATCGTGCCGTCATCGTCCCGCAGGGCGCGGTTCAGGGGAAGCCCGTCGATCTTTCCGGTGTCGTTCAGAATAAGGCACGCTTTGTCAGCAAAGGGATAAGAGGTCTCGATGAAACCGCCGACCTCTTTCTGCAGGTCCTTAAGTTCCGTACCGATCTCCACAGGGCGGGGATACTTTTCCGGTTCCACCAGAAGGACCGTGATAGTCTCCTTCTGAACCTCCGTGCTTTCTGCAGAAGGTGATGCCGGAGCGCCGGTCTCATAAGCCACGGCCTCTTCCGCCACTCTGGACTCGAAGGTCGCCGCCTTCTCGAAGATCCGGGCATCAGCATCGTAATGGTAGACACTGTCAGAGAGGAAGTCCGCTTCGCTGACCTCCGTGGCATTGACGCCGCGGACCATCTCTTCCAGCTGAGGGCGCCGGAATTCCCCGTTGTCAGGGACAAAAAGGCATTCGTGGATGGAAGAGGGGAGGACAAAGAAATTGCCGCCCAGCGTCTCTGCCGCCTGGTGCATGAATTCCGGGAACTGCACTGCCGCAGCACCGTGAACGCCGCCCTCGACGGACGCAACCCACAGGGGGGATTCGGGCATATCCATAAAGTCCGTACTGCCGGTCATTTCCGCCATTACATCGGACATGTTTTTCAGCGTCGGCGGACAATGCTCCATCTGGGAGGTCACGGCGTCCTGGTGGAGCTGTTCCGGGGTGACGCCGAACTGGGCCAGCATCTGATTCGTGACAAGGGTGCTGGCATTCTGGTGCCAGTCGTCGCTTACGTCGATCCGATAGACCACGGCGATGTCTTCAATGGTCTTGTGGGGGATCTGCGCAAGCCTTTCCCGGTTCGGTTCCACCGGGATGATCTGCATCGTAAGCTGCGTTTTCACATAGTCATAATCCAGGAAGCGGTCCGCGTTGATCCTCGGAATGTTCCGGATCGCATTATCAAGGCTGGAAAGAAATTCGCTCATCACAGCCGCGAGGCGCTTCGGGTTTTTCTGGACCTCCTCAAACATGCCGCGCAGGTTCATGGTTACGGCAGCATTGCTTCTTTCAGGCCTTACAGAGAGACCCACATAGGATTCCCCCTGCAGTTTTTCCACCTTCTGGGTCGTGATCTCCGCATTCGGCACGATGGCATGGGCCGCATCCTTCGCAAGATCAAGGAATTCATCATAAGTTGCCGGAATCGCCATAGTTCAGTACCTCCTTCTTCAGTCAAGGCAGAAGACAGCTGTCTCGCCGTCTTCACGGGTCTTAATGGTTTCTGCTGCGTTTTCGAAATATCTGGCTGCAGTATAGAGCTGTTTCGCGTTGGGGCTTACGACTTCGCCGGCGTCCTCGTTGATCCCGAAGATGACTGCCGGCCCTCTGTAGTAGGTATTGCCATTCCGCCTCAGGGGCTTCTTTTCCGGGAGCGTGTAGTAAAGATCCTCCGCACCGGGAACAGGCTTGATCTCACAGGCCCCGGCTCTGCCGTCGAAGATATCTCCGATCTCCTCGGTAAGTTCCTTCAGGGTCATGACGGAATTGTCACCATCCGGGCGGGCGATGAGGACCATGGTGCCGTATTCGGCGCCGCAGCTGGTTTCGAGTGCATCTCTGTACGGGCAGCAGTCACAGGCATCCTCTGCTTCTTTCTCCGCCTGCTTTTCCATAAGGGTCACCAGGAAAGCGGCTTTTGCCACCATTACGGAGCAGTCGAGAAGCATGCCGGAGGCACGGAGCAGGAAGTCAGACGGGGAATCGTCCTCATCCTCCTCAATTGCCTCGTCATCATCGATCTCAAATTCGATCTCGATCTCCTGGGGATGTCTCTGGAGGCGGGAGGCCTCCATATGGCGGAGATAATTCTTCAGGTCATTGGTCAGCTTGCTGATCTTACTGGTGTTTTTCATGAGCTTTGTTTCTCCTTCTGTGTGTGGTTGCGTGGTTTTGGGGTAAAAAGAAAACGCCTCTGAGAGAGCTCAAAGACGCAGACTGCATGGTGCTTATTCAGTTGTGCGATGCGGCTTCAGCGTTCCTGGTCCCGCTGGCGCTTTTTCTGCCACTGTTCCAGGAGTTTGATGATGGTGTCCTGCATCTGTTTGGGAGAGTAGGATTTCGGAAAGTACTTTCTGAGCTGTTCGCTTTTGAAGGCGACCCGCTCCAGTTCTCCCTTTTTGACTTCTCCCAGAATATCCTGCATTGCTTCCCCGGTGCAGGAGCCTTCCTGGCTCAGTTTTTTCAGGCGCTGGGCCTGGGAGAGGGAGGGAGATGCCTGGGTGTAGTCCATGGCATCGATCAACTGCTCCTGTTCCGCAGGGGTGAGATAGGAGAGTTCCACCGCGGGATTAAAGGAGATCTGTTTCCGGTCGACCATGTCCAGGAGCTCGGGGATCAGGTTGGTGAGGCGGATGAAACGGAAAATTGTGGCCTGGCTTTGCCCTGCTTCAGAGGCAAGTTGCTCCCTTGTAGACTTCTGTTCAATTTGAACAGAAGTTAAATCTGACCGCTGACCTTGGTGATTGAGAGCTTCTGCCTTCATCTTGTAAGCAAAAGCCCTTTCACTCGGGAGAATCTCTTCTCTCTGCAGATTGGAATCCACCATCAGACAGACTGCGGCATCATCGTCCATATCCCTTACGATCACCGGCACTTCGGTCAGGCCTGCGGCTGCAGCTGCATGCGCCCGGCGGTGCCCGGAGATGATCTCGTAGGTACCGTCTTCGTTCGGCCTTGCGATCAGCGGCGTCAGGACGCCGAACTGGGCGATACTCTCTGTTGTTCTCAGCATTGCCTCATCATCCACGACTTTAAATGGATGGTTCCTGAAAGGGACCAGTTCCGTCAAGGCGATCTTCTGAACCTTTTCCAGCTGGCTTTCGGCCCGGCTCTCG
>JAFSYO010000154.1 GCA_017449925.1 Stomatobaculum sp. | reverse complement strand
GTGGAGATGCCGGAATAAAGTCCCATGTTTCCGAAGGTAAAGCGCAGCTGGCCCGTGATGGTATCCGTGCCGATGGTTCCGAGAAGAAGACCGAACACGCCCATGAGGTAGCCCTTCACGGGGGATTCCTCGCCCAGGCCGCCGATGATGGAGAGGCCCAGGATGACCACCAGGAAGTATTCCGGCGCGCTGAAGAGGAGCGTCACCTTTCCAAGAAGCGGGGCGATGGTCAGCAGCGCGATGCCGGACATCACGCCGCCGATCATGGACGCCACTGTGGACATGCCCATGGCCTCCAGGCCGCGGCCCTGCTGGGTCAGCGCGTAGCCGTCGCCGGCTGTCGCCGCCGAGGAGGGCGTGCCCGGCGTGTGGATCAGGATCGCCGTCAGGGACCCGCCGTAGAACGCGGAGGTATAGACCGCCATCATCATGGTAAAGGCCGCGTAGGGGGACATGGTGTAGGTGATGGGGATCAGCAGGGAGATCGCCATGGTGGCGTTCAGGCCCGGCAGGGCGCCGATCACCATGCCGCCCACAACGCCGATCACCAGTGCGATAAGGCTCTCAAAGGAGAGGAAATTCGATATAACGGTAGACCACATTTCTTTTTCCCTCCTTTACGGCATCTTGGAATGCAGAATGAAAGTGAACAGGATATAGAGGAAACCCACCAGGCCGCAGGGGACCAGGATCAGGGGCAGGGGCTTCCGCTCATAGTTGAACCACATGAGACCGGCGGTAAAAATGAGTGACGGGATAATGAATCCCACAAGATCCACCGCCACCACATAGAGGACGATGAACACGAAGCAGAGCATCGGGTATTTCATCTGCCCGAACAGAGCCCGGTTCTTTTCCTCATCTGCTTCCTCATTTTTCATTGCCCTGATGCCGTTCACCAGCATCGCCGCCGCCAGGATCATAAAGATCCCGAGGATCAGCACCGGGAACTGCCTGGCTTCCGCACTCTGCGCCGTGAAGGCGTGGCTCATCAGGAACGCAGCGGCCAGAAGCAGGAATACCGCGATCACAATATCCGGAGTTATTGATTTTTT
This sequence comes from Stomatobaculum sp., assembly GCA_017449925.1. Next base: position 4,705 of record JAFSYO010000154.1, on the reverse strand, counting down.
CTTCATCAGTACACTCCTCTTATCTGGCCTTTACGGCCCTTATTTGCAGAAAGCCGCGGTCCCTGTCCGGGAACCGCGGCCAAAGTACTGTTTAGTTCCAGCCCAGTTCCGGCTTCAGGGCGGTCACGTCCGCCTCCTGGCTCTTCAGGAAATCAATGTACTCCTGGCCATCCATGTATGCCGGGATGAGGCCGAGGCCATCCATTTCCTTCAGGTGGTCTTCATTTGCGATCGCCTCCTTGAATGCGGCAACGATGGCTTCCTTCATTGCCGGATCCACGCCCTTCGGCATCATGTAGCCGCGGGTCACCTGCTCGTAGACCTTGCCGAAGCCCGCTTCCTCAAAGGTGGGGACATCGGGAAGCTGCTCGATGCGCTCGTTGTTGAAAACGCAGAGGACGTCGATCTCGCCGTCTGCCATAACGGAAGTGATGTCGCCGTAAACTGCGGAGACTGCATCGACCGTGCCGCCCAGCAGAGCTGCGTAGTTGTCAGCAAAACCGGACTGGTGCACCGGAGTCAGGGTGCAGTCGGGGTTCGCGATACCAGCCTGGATCGTAGCGATGTGCTTGTTGCCGTTGGCGCCGACGTCTGCGACAGTCAGGCCGCCTTCTGCCTTGGCTGCTTCCATGAACGCTGCGAGGTCCGCGTATGCGCCCTTCTTCGCGACCAGGACACCGTAGTCCATGACCTCGTTGCAGATGAAGTCAAAGTCATCCATGGTCTCCTTGTGGCCCTGGGAGGGATCCAGGTAGTCATAGAACAGAGCCGGGGTGTTGACCAGTGCCAGGGTGTTGCCGTCTGCATCGGAGTGCAGGAGCTGGTCCCATGCCATCCAGCCGTTGGCGCCGGTCACGTTCTGTACCACGAAGGTGCCGCCGGTAGCCTTCTCAAGGTAGGTCGCCAGAGAACGGACACCCAGGTCAGAGGAGCCGCCTGCGCCGAATCCGACCAGGATCGTCACTGCGCCGCTGGGCCACTTCGCTTCGCCGGCCGGAGCCGCTTCCGCTGCCTTCGTCTCTGCTGCAGCTGCTGCCGTGGTCTGGGCCGGAGCTGCAGTCGTCGCGGGAGCAGAGCTGCCGCCGCAGCCTGCAAGAACACCTGCCATCAGAGCTGCTCCAAGAATACATGCACCTAATTTCTTCATCATACTTTTCTCCTTCCTTTCCGGATCATTTTCCATGTCCGGTTTTAATAACGGTTTCCAGTTCCTTACTTCTTCTTCAGCCCTCTGACCGAGCAGTTGAATACGAACATGTCGATGGTCCGCACGAATACGGACTCCGCTGTCTGATAGGACCGGTCGCCCTCGAAGGAATGGGTGGCGATCAGATGGACGATCTTGTCCGGAAGGCCCGCCTTTGCAGCCAGGATCGCTCCTGAAAGCGGGTGACGCATCAGCTCGAAGCTGCCGCCGTGCACCGGCTCTTTCTTTTCGTTCACCACAAACTCCGTGAGCTTGCCGATATCGTGGAGCAGGGCTCCCGCCGCCACCGTATCACGGTCAAACTCTGCACCGTGGCGCCGGTAGTATTTCGCGAGACGATCATATTCCCCGATGCAGGCCGCTGTGACATCCGTTACATGTTCGATCCAGCTGACGTCGCAGCCTTCCCAGTTCAGTGTCACAGGGCAGAGGTGAAGCGTCTCTTCATCCCAGCCGCCTGCTTCCATCGCCATTCTCATGGCAGCTTCGGACTTTTGTCTCAGCTCTTCGTTTCCGATTTCCAGAAACGCCGGAAACAGGTTCTCCAGATATTCGTCTCTCATGGCTCTTTCCTCCCTTTCTGTAATTCCAGTGTACAGGGCGGGTATCACAATGTCTAACAGAATAATTTTTTATTCTTAACAACTTATATATTGTCAATCTCTATGGCTGCCATTTCCTCTGTCATCCAGGTGCTGTCCTGATTTTAGTCTATCTTACCGTTCAGACAATGTCTAACACGAAAATTTTCAGTTTTCGACAACGATTTCTTGTCGGTTGTAGAAAAAGAAACAGCACGTCATGAAAACGCGCTGTTTCTTCCTTGAGTATAGTGCTGCAGTTCAGGACCGGGAGACTGCCGCCCTTCCGATATGTCTCCTCTCGATCTCCGCGAAATAGCGGTGGGTCAGTTCCACAAGATACCGGGTATAGACCGGCAGATAGCGTTTCCTGTGCCGGATCAGGTAGATCGTATGCAGGACCGGCTCACCCCTGTGGTGCAGGGGGAAGATGTTCAGATCCGGGGGAAGCTCCGCCCTTCTCGCGGTGATCCCCATCTGGGTCGAGACAAATGCCGCCATTCCTGTAAAACCGATGGAAGCCGTCAGCTGCATATACGGCGCGGTCAGCCGGATCTCCGGCGAAAGCCCCGCTTCTTCAAAACACCTGCGTACATCCCGCCCCAGTTTGTTTTCCATCATACAGAAGGGGATGCCTTCCAGGTCCCGGAGATCCACGCCGGTAATGCTCCGCTCCCGGATCCTGTCCGCCTCGCCGCCGCGTGCTTCCTGCAGAAGCCTGTCCGGGACGCAGACATAGATCTGATCGTCCATCAGGTGTTCTTTGATCAGGTCTGTCTCGTCCTCTACGTTCACGATCACGCCGAGATCCACCTCGCCCTTCCGGACAAGATCCTCCAGTTCCCGTTCAATATCGTCCCGCAGCTTCAGCTCCACCTGCGGATACTGTTTCCAGAACTGCGGAAGGATCTGCGGAAAACAGCTGTCAAGCCGGAGCCGGCTCGATCCGAAGCAGATGCTTCCTTTCTCCTCGCTGGCGATATCCGCCAGGCGGTCCTGCAGATTTCTGCGGCCCCGCACCACATCTTCCGCGAACATGAGCACCTGCTGTCCTGCGTAGGTCAGCATAAGCGACGGCTTCCGCTCGAACAGCGTACATCCCAGCTCCGCCTCCAGTCTCTGGATGTGATTGGAGATCGTCTGCTGGGACACAAAGACACGCTCCGCAGTGCGGTGCATATTCAGGTCCTTCGCCAGCTCTGTAAAATAGTATAAAGTGATCGAATCCATCTTTGCCTCCGACAAACATTTCTTGTCAGAATTTTAATTGATTCGTGTTTGCTTTGTCAATTGTTCCACGGTATGATAACCTATAACAAGGGTTTAAAAAGTAAAACAAAGGAGCATATCATGCTGGATCTTCAGATCACAAACGCACTTCTTCTGGATCTTTCCACAGGAAAAGAGACCCTTTCCGATGTCGGCATCCGGAACGGCAGGATCGCTGAGATCAAAAGCGCAGGGACATCTCCTGCTTCGGCCCATTTCGTATATGACGCGGAAGGAAACTACCTGTTCCCCGGCTTCGTGGATTTTCACACCCACTTGTTCCGGCACGGCAGCACCTTCGGCATGAATGCGGATCTCCTGCTCTCTGCGGGTGTTACAGCCGCTGCGGACATGGGAAGCGCAGGATGGGTGAATTTTCCGGCACTGTATTGCTGCGATCTGCTCGGAAAAACTCCGCGGATCTCAGCATTCCTGAATATTTCCCCCGTCGGACAGCCCGGCAGAGGGATCGCGGAGCCTCTGGATGACGGTCTGATGGCGCCGGAAGAAATGAAGCGTCTTCTCCGGGAGTACCCCGGAGTGATCACAGGCCTGAAGGTCCGACTGAGCAGAGGTATTGTCCGCGAGCTCGGAATAAGGCCCCTTGAGAACGCGGTCCGCCTGGGAGAAGAACTTGGCCTGTCGGTCTGCGTCCACACTACAGATCCGCCGGTATCCATGGACCGTATCGCTGCGATGCTGCGCCCCGGTGATATCATGAGCCACACCTACCAGGGGCAGGGGCACACCTCCGCGGAGAACGAAGAGGTACTTTCCGGCATGCTTGAAGCGAAGGCCCGCGGTGTCCTCATGGAAGTCGGAAACGGATCCAAAAACTTCAACTTCCTCACAGGAGAGAGATGCCTCGAAGCCGGTCTCACCCCGGACATCATCTCCAGCGATGCCACGCCGACCGTGTTCCACAACAGTCCCGCCATGTGGGATCTTCCCCGTGTTGTGTCCAAGTTCGTGAACCTCGGCGTCCCGCTGACGGACTGCATCCGCGCCGTCACCGAGACTCCCGCGAAGGTGCTCGGCATGGATCATGTCATCGGAAAGATCGCTCCCGGATATGAGGCGGACCTGGCGGTCTTCCGGAACGACAGTGAAGTCATTACTTTCTGCGATTCCGACGGAAATGAGCGGAAAGGCCCCCGGGGTCTGACACCGCTCGCGACCTTCCTGAAGGGACAGCTCGTCTGGAACAGCAGAGACCTCAGCTGAAAAAATATCATCCCAAGGCCTGGGACACGTAAAAGGAGACAGAGGACCAGCACGGTCCCCCTGTCTCCTTCTCTCTCTGTCTCTTTCTGTCTCCTTCTGTTTCCTTTACTGCTCCGCGCTTTTTGCGGTGCTGACCAGGATCTCTTTCTGTTTCATATCGTAGCGGTCCAGGTCGCTGAGCTTCAGCTGCTGCCTGCTCTTTTCCCGGAAGCGCTCATAGTAGCGGGTCACCGCCCCCACCATGAGAAGCTGCAGGATGCTGAGCTGGCAGAGCGCCGTCGCTGTGATGTTCATTGCGTTTCCGGCTGCCCGGGCAGGCGTCAGCAGGAGGATATCCGCATAACTGCCCAGGAGGGATTCCCGCACGGAAGTGATCAGGATCACCTTCGCTCCGGCTTTCCGGGCCAGCATCATGGCGTCGCCG
>JAFSYO010000153.1 GCA_017449925.1 Stomatobaculum sp. | reverse complement strand
TTTCCGCCGAAAGAAACTGCCGGCTTAGCGACCTTCTGAGTCAGAACACCGAGACGGCTGCCCTGACCGCCTGCAAGAAGCATGGCAATCATTTCCTTCTTAATCACGATATCACCTCGCAGTAAATTATAGTTTCCTGTAGCTAATGACTTTACATCTATTTTAGTATAGCACAGTTTATGCCAATGTGAACAAAAGACACGGGAAAAGGGCCGAAAAATACTGTAAAAAATTCAGCCCCGGACAATTGTCCGGGGCTGAATTTTTGTTCAATTCTTCTCATCTTCCCAGGATTCTACATGAGGCATATCTTCCGGAGCGGCATTCTCGTACAGCGCGTTCTCCATCAGATGTACCATCTCCCAGATCGACCTGAAATTCAGAGTCTTGTTCTTGTCCGCCCAGGTGATGCGGCCCTGCCAGGTATTATTCTGGCGGTGCTGCACACGTACGATGAACGTCTCCTGTTTTCCCCTGTGTCCAAGTAACTCCTCGTCAGCCATAATTTTCTCCCTCTCCTTTTCCATTGCCCGGGCATGCTCTGTATGCTCTTCGGTAAAGTTCCGCAGATTATTTCCGCGCCGCGGAAAGTTCACGCTGTCATAGAATTCTTCCATCCGGAAGATCATCTCCCCCAGCCCTCCGAACGGGACCGGTTCCTCCTGATAAGAGTGATAGAATTGTCCGATGCAGCCCTTGCTGCAAAGACCGTCCACGCAGACGACCACTCCGTTAGGGGCTCCGATGTATAACTGGTCATGCATTCTTCAGCCGTTCTCCTTCCCGCGTAAACAGTACACTGTTTACAAAATACTCGACGCCCGCGCGCTGTGTGCCGGCAAGAAAATAATAGTTGACTCTTTTCTGTACGATCCCGCAGTCTTCTCTGGTCGTATTGATGAGAAGCGCGAGATACTGGCCTTTTCCATAACGGCAGATCGCGTCGGACCGCCGCACGGAATGGGACAGGGCATCGCCCAGTTTCCTGGAGAGTCTGTCCAGGGCAGGACTTTCCCGCATGGGGACTCCCCTTTTATCCACAATGGTGCACAACATCAGATAGACCGACTGACCGCCGCGCTCCATCATACGCTCGATCATTCGGTATACTCCCTGGAATACCGGGTAGGTACAGACATACCCTCCGGGCATGTCCAGCTTTGACCCTGACAGCGCGTCCTGGATCTCATCCAGCAGCGCGTGCTGATGTTCCATCTGGTTGCTGAGGCGCTGGAGCATGTCCATTGTACTGAACGTCGGCCGGAAACCCATTTCGTCGATGTAGTACTTCTCTGTCTGCTCATAGAGCCGACGGGCCTCTTCTTCCCGTCCAAGCTCGATCAGCGCTTCCATGGTAAGAGCTTCCCACTCGTTCAGCGGCTGCAGCTTGGAAGCTCTGGTCCCCAGCGCCTCCAGCTGGTTATAATCCTTATTCATGCGAAGCAGGGCGGCGGCATTCTCCGTGCACTTCGTGAAAATATCCCTGTAGTGCCGGTCTTCCTGCGCCACCCAGATCATATAAGTCTGAAGCGGAAGGAACTCTCCCGTATACATATCGAAGGCTTCCAGATACAGCCGCAGACGGATATCCGGATCCTTTTCCTCCTCGGCTTCGTTGTACAGCCGCTCAAATTCCCAGGCGTCCACGACCACCGGGATCTTGTCTGTCCAGAAATACTCTCCGCCCCGGCTCTCAAAATAGTTGACCTTGGGAAGCCCGCGTTTCTCCAGCTTTTTTTTAGTGTTATAGATCGCCGTGCGCATCGCGTGCGCCACGTCGTCGATCTCACGATCCTCGAACAGGATGTTTTCCAGCTGTACCCGGCGCACGCCTTTCTTTCCGCTGTGGATGATCGCCTCCAGAAGACGTACCGACTGGGAATCCCTTCCCTTAGGATCTGCCTCCATCCGCGTTCCGTTCCATGTCATGGAAAAGCCGCCCAGCATCTGCACAAAAAGCGTATTTTCCTGCTCCTTCATTTTCATCCCCACTCTATTTGCGTCAAAAAATAGCCGTTATAGGGATATTATAAAACAAAGTTGTGATTTTGTCTCTTGATTATAAATTTCTTTTTCCCGTTTTTGTGAAAAATACCACCAGAAGGCCGGAGATTATGATTATCATAAAGAACGGGGCTACATGAGCCGGATTGATCTGCAGGGCGTCCGCGACTACCTGCGCGTCTCCGTTGGCGTTCTGTATCCGGTGTCCTCTGACAAGAAGACGGTGGGAATTGATTCCGTAAGGAGTACAGGTCACTAAGGTGCAGAGATCCATATCGGGCTGGATCTTCAGCTCTCTGATATCGGTAGGTTCCACCACGCGGATCTGGTCCACCTGGTAGGTGTAGGTTTCATTCAGGACAGAAAGTGTAAAGGTGTCGCCATAAGACATCTTGTCCAGATCGGAAAAAAGTCTCGCGCTGGGAAGGCCGCGGTGTCCGGAAAGCACGCAGTGGCTTCCGCTGCCGCCCACCGGAAGACTGGTCTCCGGCAGATGACCTATGGAAGTCTGAAGCACCGCATCAGATGTGCCGTGGTAGATCGGGAGCTTGACGTTGATCTTCGGGACATCGATGTATCCCATAACTCCCGTGCTGCTGAAAGTCAGCTTGGATTCGTATTCTTTTTTCTGCGCTTCATTCATCTTCCATTCATTTCCGTTCTTCGCAAGCATCGCGTTGTATTCGGCCGCTTCAGAAATGAATTTTGCGTGATCCGCTGCGGACATCTGAGCCACCTGCTCTGCATAGCCCATGATAGACTGGGACTGATGAAAGGAGTTCCAGTAGTCAGAAGCGCTCGGGTAGACCAGGAGGACCGTTCCGGCGATCAGAGCCAGACTCATCAGAAGGCCGCTGTGGCTGCGGGTCTTTTTTTTGCTTTTTTCTTTGACTCTGGTTCTTGTCTCTTCGGCAGTTCCGGCGGCGCCGGCTGCTCTCATATCCATCAGCCGCAGAATCATTTTTTCTTCCATTTTTCCGCCCTTTCTATCCTCTGATCGTTGTCTGTGAGGAAGCCCCGGCTTTGAATGCCAGGGCTTCCGGAAGTTTCTTCAGGTCCGGACCTGTAAGGTTCCGTTTGTCTTCAGTTTCAGATGATTTCCATCCTTCTTCTGGAGATCAGCATTACGCCTGCGCCGATCACCAGGATCGCACCTACGATATAGAAGAGTGTGGTGCCCACGCCGCCAGTGTTGGGAAGTACTACACCCGCTTTGTTGATCACGGTAAGTTCCTTTTCCAGGTTGCTGGTCGTATAATCGTGTTCTTCGATCGTGAAGTCCTCGTCAGCCGCTTTGTTGTAGCCGTCCGGGACGGTATTCTCGATCACGGTGTAGGTTCCGTTTACAAGACCTGTGAAAGCAGGGACCGCTCCATCCGCGTCAGAAATGTATTCGGTTGCATCTTTGATGTCATCGACCCAGGCGACATAAGCATCTGACGCTGCCTTCGCGGGGACATATCCTTCTTCCCCCTCTGTTCCCTGCGCCGGAGCCGCAGCCTGTGCCGCATTGAACTGATAGTACTTTCCATCCGCGTTTTTGATCACAAAGCCTGCGCCCGCAAGAGGTTTATTATCTCCATCATGTTTGGTGATGGTGAATTTCGCGTTGTAGACCTCGTTCTCTTTGACGGGGGTATTATTGACTTTGTTCTTGTCGCCGTAGCTTACATATGCGGTGTTTTTCGCGGGAACCTGGGTCAGCGCATCCGACATGACCTTCGCAGAATAGGTGATCACCAGCTTCTTGCCCGCTTCGAGGGTCTGAATATACTCGTTTTTAAACTTGATGGTCAGAGTGTCGTCCCCTTCTTCGCCGATCTCATAATTAGCAGCTTCGACCGTACTTCCGTCGTACTCCACCGCCGCATCTTTGTTATAGGAAAGGCTTTCGCTCATGGTATCGTGGAGAACATAATTCTCTGCACCTTTGCCGATGGTGACAGACACTTCGAAATCTACATTCGTTCCTATCTGTGCCAGTGCTTTTTTTCCATCCTTATCAACGGAGCTGGCACCCGTGATCTTCTTGTCGATCTCCGGAACCGTGTTTTTATCCTTGACCTTGGCGTTCGGGTTCGTGCTGTCGATCGTCACCACTGTGCCAGTGGAGGTCGTGATGTAGTAATAACCGTTCGGCAGTTCTTTTGAAACACCCTGGCCGGAGCCTGTTACTTCAATGATGTCGACAGGCTCATCGTCTTTCACATAATCTGCGATCGCCTTGATATCATCCTCAGTAAGCTGTTTAGATTCTCCCTTATAGGAGACATTTCCTGCGGAGTCGACTTCAAAGCCATCCGGAGCTTCCGTTTTCCCGTCGACCAGTCTGTAGCTGATCTTTGCATCTGAAGCAGTAGCTTTACCGTCGCCGGTCGCATCGAACACCTTGTAGATCTTATATGCATTGCTGGATGTGGCCAGCGTATTTTCCGGTGTAGTGATGGTAATGGTGCCTGTCTTCGCGGAAGGTGCCGTCTGTCCGCTTCCTTCTTCTGCTGCCATCGCCGTGAAGCTCATAGCCATCATGAGAACTGCTGCCAGCAAAAATGCCGCTGCCTTTCTGATCTTGTTCGCGCCTTTCATTTTTTATCCTCCTCATAATCCGGTTTTTCCGGCTGCCTGCTTTCTTTTTGTCTTCTGTAACTGCAGTATAATAAAACCTCCATCAGCCAAAGCGTCACATTTTTCAATGATTTTACATTTTGTGACTTTATTTTTTGATAAAAACTACCCCGGCAGAAATGCCGGGGCAGCTTTGTTTCTGTCTTCTCTCCTTAGCCAGGACCGATGCCGGGAGCCTGCATCCGGCCCTGACTATAGGAAACCCTTTATCTCCCTTGTTGCAGCTTTAAGTCTCATACCCCGGCGGAAGCGCCGCTCCCTGGCACTGCAGTGACCATCCCAGTGATCACCGCAGGTCCTTTCCGCCGTTATTCCTCAGTCTCTGCTCTGCAGAGAGGCAGGTGTTTCCTGCAAATGAAGTATATAAAAAAAAGCATCCGCAAAAGCGTCACAACATAACACTTTTGCAGATGATTTTTAATTTATTATGACTATCCTGGCCGGAGCCCGATCTCCCGGATTTTCAGCAGCCCAGAGCTTCCCGGAGAACGGAAAGGTTTTCTTCCATAATGGAGAGATACGTAACTCCTTCCCCGATCTGTTTCCCTGCAACGGACTGCATGGAGTTCAGTGTCAGGATCTTCTGGTCCTGGTTCTTTGTGCTGCGGACGATCGTCTCTGCGATGCGTCTGCCGCCCCCGTCAATCGTCAGAATACAGGAGACCGGGATCTCGTCCGCTTTGGCTGCCAGAAAAGCTATCGTCTCAAAACTGGCTTCTGTTTCTGAGGAACATCCGGAGAACGCCGCGTAATAGCTCAGCCCGTAATCCTCTGTAAGATAAAGGAAGGGGAAGCGGTCTCCGAACAGAAGCGTACGGGTCTTAGCGGAATCCGCCGCCTCCCGGTACTTTCTTTCCAGAGCATCAAGCTTTTTCTGATAGGCTGCGGTATTGGCGGCATATTGGTCCCGATTTGCGGGATCCGCCTTTCCCAGTGCTGCTCCGATCTCTCCGCAGAGGAAGGAAGCATTTCTGAGAGACAGCCAGATATGTTCGTCAAGTTCCTCTTCGCCGTCGTGGCCGTGGTCCTCATGATCCTGTTCTTCGGAGGCGTGGTCACCGCCATCCTGCATTCCTTCCACAAATGTCTCTTCCTTCGCCCGGTCTCCCAACAGGTCCATCAGATCGAGCACGATCATGTCAGGATTCACCGCGCCCTTCAGCGCGTCCTCCGCCCACTGGCTTGACAGACCGCCTGTATAAATAAATATATCGCAGGAGGCGATCCGCATCATGTCTTCTGCCGTCGGCTGGTAACTGTGCAGATCCGCGCCGCTGTCCATCAGAAGCGTAAGTTCCGCGCCGCCGGGATTGCCGCCCAGGATCTCCCGGACCCAGTCGTACTCCGGGAACATGCATGCGACGATCTGCAGCGGACGTTCTGACGCCGGTGCACCAGCGGTTTCTGCCGCACCTTTAGTTCCCGCCGCATCTGTGGTTTCTGCGGCACTTGTAGTTCCTGCCGCGCCTGTGGTTCCTGCCGCTGTTGTCTGCCCCGCTCCTCCCGAACCGCAGGCACAGAGCATCCCTGCCAGCAGCGCGGCAGCAAGAAATGCAGCTGTTCCATGAATGGTCTGTATAAGTTTACTCATGATTCCGATTCCTTCTCCGGATCGCCGGCGCAAAATGAAAATCATTTCCAAATTTAGCACGGGGATATCCCTTTGTCAACCAAATTTGAAAATGATTTTCTTTTTTCAGCCGTATATCAGGATTCCTTTTTTCAGTATCCTGTTTAACTGAGTGTCTTTCCGGACACAAGGCTCATGACCAGAATCGTCAGGATGGCAAGGGGAGCAATGTATTTCACCAAAATACAGTACCCCCGTGCAAGAGAGAAATGAACGCCGTTCTGTTCTACTTCCTCGATCACGCTTTCCGGTTTCCAGACCCAGCCGACAAAAATACAGCAGCCTAAAGCACAGACCGGGATCATCAGCCGGTCGGTCAGGAACTCCATGAAATCGCAGAAGGCAGGATAGGTCACGCCGTTGGCCGCGTCGAACCAGATCCCTTTGATCGGAAATGCCGCCTGGGAACAGGTGTAAAGACATCCGATCAGGAACATGACGGTACATACGCCGATGGACGCGCCTGTGCGGCCCCAGGAAAAATGCTCGGTCAGAAACGCCACGATTCCCTCGATCAGAGAGATGCAGGAGGTCAGGGCCGCGAACAGCAGCAGCAGGTAGAACATGATCCCGAACAGCGTGCCGCCGGGCATCTGCTCAAACACTCCCGCAAGAGAAACAAATGCGAAGCCGCCTCCCTTGCCGATCTGGTCGCTGCCCAGCGTCGCGAATACCGCCGGGACGATGATAAATCCCGCGATCATGGCCACCAGGGTATCCATAGCGCAGATCAGGATGCTGTTCCTTTCGATGTTCTCTGTCTTTGGTAGATAAGACCCATAGGTTATGAGGATCGCCATGCCGATGGACAGGGAATAAAAAGCCTGTCCAAGGGCAGAAAGGACCGTCTCAAAAGAGACCTTGCTCCAGTCGAAAGAGAGCATGTAGCGAAGTCCGGCGTCCGCACCGGGAAGTGTGGCTGAACGGACCAGCAGGATCAGCAGCAGCACGAAAAGCGCCGGCATGCCGATCTTGTTGAAGCTCTCGATCCCGCTCTCAACACCGCGGACGATTATGACGGCGTTCATTGCCATAAATGCAGCGGCAAACAGAATGGCTGTCCAGGGGAATGAGGTCGAACCGTCCGCGTGATACCCCAGCAGGTCGTAAAAATACCCGGCGGAGTCTTTATAGACTGCCGGAGCTTCCATTGCGTAGCTGAAAACGTAGCGGAGGACCCATCCACCCACATGGCAGTAGTAACAGGTGATCAGAAACGCGCCGGCCACGCCCATCCAGCCGACCCAGGACCAGCTTTTATGTCCGACTTTCCGGAATGCTCCCACAACGTTGGACTGGCTTGCCCTGCCCACAGTAAGCTCTGTCAGCATCAGCGGGATGCCTAAGAATATGACGATCAGAAGGTAGATCAGAAGAAATGCGCCCCCGCCGCCTTCATAAGCCCGGCCCGGAAACTTCCAGATGTTTCCGAGTCCCACCGCCGAACCTGCCGCCGCGAGAATAAAACCGATCTTGCTTCCCCATTGTGCGCGTGTCTGTTCCATAACAAATCAGCTCCATTTGTGTAGTATTTAATAAAGGGCATTATAACACAGAATACAGAAATCTTGTCACCCGATGATCCTGTACAGGGCTTCCATATCCAGCGCCTTCCGCAGGGCGTCCGCCAGCAGGTCGTACTGCTGCTCTTTAAATGCCTTCCACGATTGAACGGAGATGGGGGCCGCCTCGATCCCTTTTCTCCGGCAGAGCCACTTCGCCAGCTTTTCGGTCATTTCTCCGCTGTCAAACAGCCCGTGCAGATAGGTCCCGAACACATTTCCCTGTCTGCATCCTTCGTGAACACCGCCGGCAGAATCTCTGCCCGTTTCCTCTCTTTGCAGGACGCTGAAGGGCACTGCGCCGCCGGCCTTATGAAGGATCACGGTCTCTCCCATGTGGATCTCATAACCCTCGATCGCCGCTCCATAAAAGGGTCCCTCCCAGGCAGAAGCCCGGACTCGTGTCAGCGTTTTTTCCGGGGAAAATACCGTGACGCAGGGCAGAAGGCCCATGCCCCTGAGCCGCTCCTGTCCTGTTTCCTGCCCCGCTTCCGAGGCAAGGTCCCCGCTTTCCACACCTTCCGGATCCCGGATTTCTTCCCCCAGCATCTGGAATCCGCCGCAGATCCCCAGCACCGGCACGCCTGCCGACGCCCTTTTTAAGACCGCAGCCTCCAGCCCGCTCTGTCTCAGCCAGAGCAGATCCGAAATCGTGCTTTTTGTCCCGGGAAGGATCAGGAGATCCGGGTCTCCCAGCTTCTCCGGCCGGTCCACATATCGCACGGAAAGCAGCGGGTGCTGTTCCAGCGGAGCGAAATCCGTAAAGTTCGAGATCCGCGGCAGCCGTATCACTGCGATATCCACAGGCTTTATTTCTCCGCCATCCGAAGTTCCGTTCTCCGAAATGCCGTTCCCCGCCGGAAAAGCACGGATTCCTCTTCCGGAAAGCCGCGGCGACAAAGAATCCTCATCATCGATCTCGGCCCTGACCCAGGGCACCACGCCCAGCACCGGGATCCCGGTCAAGTCTTCGATCTGGCGGAGTCCCGGCCGAAGAATCTCCTCATCCCCCCGGAACTTATTAATGATCAGTCCCCGGATGCGCTTTCTCTCCTTCTCTTCCAGCAGCGCCACCGTCCCGTACAGCTGCGCGAACACGCCTCCGCGGTCAATATCTCCCGCCAGAAGCACCGGTGCATCCACCAGTTCTGCCAGCCCCATGTTGACGATATCATCTTCCCGCAGATTGATCTCCGCCGGACTGCCCGCCCCTTCGATGACGATGATGTCATATTCTGCCGCAAGACTGCGGTATGCCTCCAGGATCTCCGGAATCAGTTTCTTCTTATATTGATAGTACTCCGATGCCGGCATCTGCCCCCGGACCTTCCCGCCGACGATCACCTGGCTCCCGGTATCGCTGCAGGGCTTCAGCAGCACCGGATTCATCCGCACATCCGGCTCTGTCCCGGCAGCCTCCGCCTGGACTACCTGGGCCCGGCCCATCTCCAGTCCTGCCGCTGTCACATAGCTGTTCAAGGCCATGTTCTGGCTCTTGAAGGGTGCAGTCCGGTATCCATCCTGCCGGAAGATGCGGCAAAGCGCAGTGCAGAGCAGGCTCTTTCCTGCCCCGGACATGGTCCCCTGGATCATTATACATTTCGCCATCCCGGCACCTCCTTTTCAGCTCTTCTCTTTCCCGGACTTCTCCGGGGCAGAGTCAAAGCCATTATATCACCCCAGTGTGACTTTTCTATGCGTTTCCTGTTATATAATATAGCTGTTCATCGATCAAACTGAATTCGTTATCCGGGAGGGTATTGTTATGACATTGCTTGGTAATATCATCTGGCTGATCTTCGGCGGACTGCTCAGCGGTCTGGGCTGGATCATCGCAGGAGTCTTTTGGTGTATTACGATCGTCGGCATTCCGATCGGACTGCAGTGCTTTAAATTATCGGAACTTTCTTTCTGTCCCTTTGGGAAAGAGGTCGTCTATGAGGGAGGTGCGGTATCGTTCCTCGTGAATGTCCTCTGGTTCCTGCTCACCGGCTGGGAGCTGGCACTGGGGAACTTCATTCTCGGCTGTCTCCTTTGCATCACCATCGTTGGGATCCCCTTTGGACAGCAGTTCTTTAAGATCGCGAAGCTGTCCCTGGCTCCCTTCGGAGCTGTTGTCCAGAAGATCGAAAAAGACTAAGTGAAACGCCCTGGAGCCATTCGCTCCAGGGCGTTTCGTAATTCGTCTCTTTGTTTTCCCGGATATACTGATACACCAGCCTGACCATGCGGGCTTTTTCTTCGTGACGCTCCTTATCTTTTCCGGATCCGCCGGTATACAGAAGATAAGTGCTTCCTGTCATTGCCTGGCGCGCCACAATATCTTCCAGCGGAACATCCGGATTTTTCATGATATCGTAGATCACCATGAACGCCCCGGTCCTGCCCCTTCCGGCATGGCAGTGAAAATGCAGCCAGACATGATCCATGTCCAGACCGCGGGCAAACTCAATAAATGTGTCGATCTTTTCCGGGGCCGGCCAGATATGGTCTGTCGCGGGAATACGAAGATAATTGAAGCCTTCGCTTTCTGCAAGTTCCCGCTCTGTCATCCATGTTTTCACATTGACGGTGTATTTCTTCCCCTTCCCGTCGCCTTTCAGTCTGTATGCCTTCAGTTCTGTCCCGGGGAGAGAAGCGAATCTTGCCTGTTCATCTTCCAGGATCTGTTCCAGAGTTTTTCCCTTGTTTGCGGCGTTCTGCGTTCCATAGATGGAAACAGGCTTGCCGTCCACAAAAGCGTGGCTCTCCTCGCGCAAGTCGATGATGTAAACCGGATCGCCCCCGGCGCATTCCCGCAGCGTATTCGCCAGATTGCGGAACTGTTTTTCGGAATACTGGGCACTCCCGGAAATGTGAAGCTGGTCCATGCCTTCCAGAGAAGGCTCGAAAGAACTCAGCTGATATTTTTCATCCAGGTGTTTCAGTTTGTACTTTCCTTCTGTCAGGAAGCGGTCATTTCCCGGTGACTCCCCTTTATCCTTGACAGTCCCCAGGTCCAGACGATAAAACACGTCTCCCTCCGCAAGCGCAGGACAGACCGCCGAGAAAAGAGTGAAGGCAGCAGTTAATAAAACAAATAAGAATCTTTTCATCGTCATCCTTCCGCCGGTTCTCCCGGCAAATCCAGGGTTCCCTTCAGCACCAGGGGGATCCCGCAGCACATACGGATCACGACAGCAGCCCGTTCTGCCAGAAGGCAGTTCAGCCGTCCCGCCATCTCCCGCGTCTCCCGTTCCTTACGGTCCGCCGGGATAACGCCGCAGCCGGTCTCTGATGCAGTCACCACGTGGTACCCCGCCAGCTTTTCCGCCAGCGCTTCCAGTGCCTCCTGCCCGTCCAGGCTTTTCGCCATGGACTGTACTTCCTCCGCAAGGACGCTCCCGTTCCGTCCCTCCTTCAGCTCCAAGTGTTCCAGCAGCCGTTCCGCCATGCGATGCTTTCCGCTGCAAAGCGGCCCCGTGATAAAGATCATTTCCCGTTTCCCTTCTTCCGGCATTCCCTTTCCCGGATTCTGCCCCGGTTCCGGCAGAAACATCGTCCCCGATTCCCGTCCTGCGGGTTTCAGCACCGACGGAACCCCGCAGACCACTTCCGTCACCAGCTCTGCGTCTTCTGCCAGACGCCGGTTTACTTCTCCCAGGGCACGGAGATACTGCTGTGTCTCTTCCGGCCAGCCGCTGCCGCTGGAAAAGATCTCATTCGTGACCACCACGAGTAAGCTGCACTGCTCCTTCAGATGCAGAACGCCCCGGACCACTGCCTCCGCTGCTGCGGCGGGATCCGGAAAAGGTACCCCGGAAGCCGTTTTATGACCAGCTCCCTCCGGAGAGAACATCTCGTTCGCGGTCAGATTCCCAAGATCCTCCAGAAGCACCCGGCTTCCTTCAGGCACTGAGAGACCCGCCAGATCAGTGTAACGCTCCACTGTCTGAAAACCTCTGTGGGCCCGCTGGACGCGGTGCTTCCTGATCCGTTCTTCCGCCTCGGCGCCAAAAGGCTGCATGGCAGCGACATAGAGCAGAGGGTCCGTTCTCTCTTCTTTGTTCAACCGTATTTCTCCGGACACCAGCCGTTCCGCGTATTCGCTTTTTCTGCTGGCTGCGCCCCCGGTCACCAGTACCATCATGGCTCCGTCCTTTTTGCCGCCAGCGCGGCGATCTCCGGATATCGTCCGATGATCTTTTCATAGTTTCCGCGAAGATGCGGAAAACCGCATCCGCTGCAATCCTTCACTCCGGACTCCAGGTACCGAAAGGCTCCGCCGCAGCGCTCTCCCAGAGCATACAAGGGACAGTAACAGAAAAGACAGTTGAACTCCTCCTCCGGGATATTTTTGTGGCAGGGAAAAAACTCACAGGCCCGGTTCTGCATAAAGCAATACCGTTTCTTCTGTTTTCCTTTTTTCTCCGTTTCCGGCTTCCCCTGTTCTGCTTCCCCGCAGTCCTTTCCGAAAAAAGCCCCGTAACTTCCGGGTTTCATGCCGTATAACGTCTCAATATATTCTCCGGTCAGGATCTCCTCAGGATCCCCGATGCGGTCCGCTCTGCCCTCCCGCACACACACCACAGTGTCGGAAATGCGTTTTGTCAGGTCCGGTTCGTGCAAAGAAAGAACTGCAGCGATGTTCCGCTCCAGGACCAGTTTCCGGAGGGTAGTCAGGAACTCGATCTTGTGCCTGATATCCAGGAACGAGGTGGGTTCGTCCATGACCAGCACCTCCGGTTCCTGGCAGATGGCCCTGGCCAGCATGACCAGCTGCCGCTGTCCGTCGCTGACGCGGCTGATGTCTTTTTCCCAGAATTCTTCCGCGCCCACAAGGTTCATCGCTTCATGTACTTTGGTAAGATCCTCCGGGCTAAGGATCCCGAGCCGCCCCGTGTAGGGATATCGTCCCGTGGAAGCCAGCTCTCCGCAGGTCATGTACTCCGTGCGGACACGCTCCGTCATGATCAGGGACATCAGCCGGGAAAGCTCCTTCTCCTCTGTCTCCGGCAGCGCCTGTCCGCAGAGATATACAGTCCCCTTCAGGGGAGAAAGCTGCCGCGCCAGGGTCTTCAGCAAGGTCGATTTCCCCGCGCCGTTCGGCCCCGCAAGGGTCAGGATCTCTCCCGGCCGCACCGCAAAAGATAATCCGGACAGGATCTCAGTCCCGCCGTATCCAACAGACAGATCCTCTGTCCTGAGCTTTTCCGCCCCGGATTCCTCTGTTCCAGGCTTTCCGTTGTTTTTCACATCAGATCCTCTCATTACGAATGCTCTCCCATCCCCCTTCTCCGGACCATCATCCGGATCACCACCGGGGCGCCGAACACCGCCGTCACCGCGCTTATGCTGAGTTCCGTCGGGGAAAACAAAGTCCTGGCCAGCAGATCACAGAACAGACAGAAATTCGCTCCCCCCAGGAAACAGGCCGGGATCAGCAGCAGCGGTTTCGAGCTCCGGAACAGCTGCCGCATCAGGTGCGGCACCGCGATCCCCACGAAAGACACCGGTCCCGCAAAGGCCGTGACGCAGGCGGAAAGAATGCTTGAAAGAAGGATGAGCTGCGTCCGGAAAACGGGCAGGTCAACGCCCAGGTTCTGGGCGTAGCTTTCTCCCAGCTGATAGGCGCTCATGGGCTTGGAGAGCAGGATGCTGCACAGAAGTCCCGCCGCCGTCACAACGGTGATCCAGGACACATTGCCCCAGGTAATGCCGGAAAAGCTGCCCATGGACCAGTTGTGCAGATTCACAATATTGGAATCCTCCGCGAAGGTGACGGCAAATTCCGTCACTGCGCTGCAGATGTAACCCATCATGACGCCGCACACCACCAGAAGAGACATCTGCCGCACCCTTCCGGAAATGAGGAGGATGAACCCGGTCACCAGCATGGCACCGGCGAAAGCCGCCAGGATCACTGCCCCGGAGCCTAAGGGGATGCCCCGTCCCAGGAAAAAGATCATGGTCAGGGCGACAGTCAGCTTCGCGCCGGAAGAAATACCCAGGACAAAGGGCCCGGCGATGGGGTTCGCGAAAAAAGTCTGCAGGAGGAATCCCGAGAGCCCCAGCGCGCCGCCAAGCATCGCCGCCGCCAGAAGACGGGGAAGGCGGAGCTCCCGGAGGATCCGCGCCTGGGTGCTGTCCCCGCCCGCCCGAAGGACATTCAGGATCTCCCCCGGCGCGATCCGGACGCTTCCTGTGCAGAGGTTCAGTCCCAGAAGGAGCAGGAGCATCGCTGACAGGAACAGAAACGAGAGCAGAATTCTGCGGTTCACTTTTTGAAGCCCGCCGCGATTTTCTGCATAGCCTCGTAGTACTGCTGCGTCAGCGGTACATAGACGCCCGAAGCCGCCGCCATGCGGACCAGGTCGCCGCTGAACACTTCCATCTCCCCGACCTTTCCTTCCGCGAAGTCGCGGCTTAAAGAGCTGGTGGATTCCCCCTTGGTCTTGATGAGACGGCCCATCATCTCATCCACCAGAGTATCAGGAAGCTCTACGCCTTGGGCGCAGCCCACATTTTTCGCTTCCTCCATAAGCACCCGGTAGTCTTCTGTTTTTGCCGGATCCGCCTTGATCTCTCCGACGTTGCAGCCCCAGCGCGCTGTCACCACATTGTAGGCGCAGTTCAGCACATATTTTTTCCAGATATCCGTCAGGACCTCTTCCGAATACTGCCAGTTGATCCCGCTGGCCGCGAACAGCCGGCAGGCTTCAAAGGCCTCCTTCGCGTGGGCCTCATCCCCCGGGATGACACCGGTATGCACCTCCATGAACTTTCCCTTCTGTTCGATGGAAAAGTCCGGGCAGGACATGGAAACGATGTAGATCACGCTGGGAAGGACGATTCCCTTCGGAAGCTCCCCCCGGAGCCTCCGGTAAGCTGTCACGCCGTTCATCACCGGGATCACCAGCGTATTCTCGCCTACAATGGGGCGGATCTTCTGTGCCGCCGCAGAAAGAGCGTCGTTTTTCACGCAGACGAGGACGATATCCTGTTCTCCGAGTTCATAGGGTTCGTCCGTCACCGCTCCCGGCTTCACCGTAAAACTTCCCGTATAATCGCCCCGGATCGTGAGTCCCTCCTGCAGGAGGTGCTCCTTCCTGGCTCCCCGGGCAATGAAACTCACCTGGTCCCCGTAGGTCTTTGCCAGCATGGCGCCGATGGCGCCGCCGACACCTCCTACCCCGAATACTGTGATCTTTGGATCCTTTTTCATCTGTCCAATCCTTTCCCGCGCTTCGCGCTCCGTTCCCCAGAACTGTTGTCTGATATCATCATAACAGGAGTTGGAAGTATTGTAATCCATCAATTTTCCCGCTGTCCGAGCCGGATGCCGCGTTCTCGAGGATCTGCCGGAGCTCCAGGATCATCTCCGCGATTCCCGAAGACTGCTGGAACATGTCGTTCCCGGCGCGCCACACCGCCCCGTTCTTCACTGCCTTGAAATCCGCGAGCCAGGGTGCTTTCCGGAGCAGGTCCTCCCTGCTGCGGATCCCCCCGTCTATTGTCGCGTTGTAGATCAGGACGTCCGCGTCCTTCGCTTTTTCATAGAAGGTCTCCGCCTGCAGATTCATGGTGGAGCGGGCCGATTCCTCTCCCTCTGTATTTTCCAGAAAATACTCCCCGCCTGCAAGCTCGATCATCTTCGGCAGGTAGTCCTCCGGCCGTCGCACATTCACGTAGCCGTTCGGGCTGAAATAAAAAAAAGCGGTTTTGGGGCGGGAAGATGCCTCCCGGCCCGTGGTGTTTTCCGCCTCAGCGCCCTGCTGCTTTATCACCGCCTCCGCGTTTTTGCATTGCTCCCGGAAAAACTGCTCCGCTTCCGCTTCTTTTCCCGCAAGCAGTCCGTACAGCTTCACCCATTCGAGGCGCCCAAGAGGATGGCGCTCGTAGCTCATGCGTCCCACCAGTACCGGAATGCCCAGGGCTTCCAGCTGTTCCTTTGCTTCCGGGTTGTGGTGGATCATGGTGTTTTCAATGGCCAGGCTGCAGCCCGCCTCCAGAAGCATTTCATAATCCGGCGCGCTGTATTTCCCCGCATATACAAGGCTCCCCTGCGCCATGGCCTCTGAAGCCTTGGAAAGAGTCCAGTCTTCCTGCCTTGTGCCGGTGAATCCGACCCGGGGAAGTGCTTCGAGGCGCAGGAAAAAATCCATGGCGCCGGAATCCGCCAGGTAAATGTTCTCCAGCGGCTGACTCAGCACTGTTACCCCCTCCGGCAGAGATGCCGGAAGAGTCCCCCCTTCCGGCACAAGCAGATATTCCCCTTCATCCCGGATACTGATCCGGGCGCATCCATTCTCTTCGTACTCCACGGCAAACCCCTCCGCGTAGGAAAGCTCCATGCGGGCGGACGTTTCTTTCCCTTCCGCCTGCGCTGCGGAGGTCTGCTCTTCAGCCTTTTCCTCCCCTTTCGACTGAGGACTCTCCCCCTCCTGCGTAAGGGTGGCGGAGTCGAAGGTCAGCGTGTATTCGATCTCATGGGGCTGGCTCATGGCAGTGGTGTCAGCGATCACCGGAAGCGGACGGTCAAAGGCTTTCAGCGGGATCACCACCACTGAGTGTCCGTCGGTGATCTCCGCAAAATACTGGTCCCCGTCCACTTTCATATAGTCGTAGTTCGCGCTGCCCCAGATGATCTCAGCTTCCGCCGCGCCGTTCTTCACGAAGATCCGCGCGGGCGATGCCACCTTTGCCCTGCCGGAACCTCCCTCCAGGAACACCTCCGCAGTGTAGGTGCCGTCGGCAAGGCCCAGGCTTTCCGCCGTTACGGCAGGCCTTGCCTCCCGGCAGGCTTCCTCCGGAAGGGAAGACGCGCGGAAAAGGAGGGTGCGGTCGTACCACAGCTCCTTCTTCCGGCTGAAAGCCGCCAAGGGAACCGGTTCATCCAGTGCGTCCAGCGGCACCTCAAAGGTATTGGTGCCCTCCGGGGATTCTCCTGCCGGGATCCGGTCCGTTTCGGCTGCTTCCGCTGCCTCTTCTGCAGTCCCCGGGTACACATAGGCGTACCCGCTGCCGCTCATGGTAATGAGTGCCCGCATGGTCCCGTCCTCTTCCACTGTCAGCACGCAGTCCGTAATGCGGAACATGGAGGAGCTGGAATCAACGGAAATATCATAATCCCCGGGCTTCAGCTCCGTGCCGCTGACCGGGTGCAGGCCCCCGTTTTTCTCCGCCTCCGCCACTACGTCCACAACAGCAGCCGTCCCGACTGCTGTTGTTTCATCCGTTGATTTTTCCTTAGCGGCTGCAGCTGTCTCCGCAGCGGCCGGTGCCTGCAATTCCGTGACAGTTGTTTCTGCGGCAGCAGTCGTTTCTGCAGCAGGAGCAGCCGCTCCCTGACCGCCGCCGCATCCCGCGAAGACGACCGCGCAGACCGACAATATCAGCGCTGCCGGCATATTCCGCGTAACAAATCTCTTCATAACGTACTACTCTCCGTTCAGGACTTAAGTGAACTGATCACTTCTCCAAAGATTCCATCGCCGCTGCGGCGTGGGCTGCGAACATCTCCTGGACCGCCTCAAGACCGCCGAGGCCTTCCACCACACAGGTCACCTCATATCCCGCGCCCTCAAACACGCTCTTCCAGGAATCCTCTTCGTCTCCGGCCATGTCGTTGTTGGCGTGGTCGCCGGCCACGATCATCAGCGGACGGAGCACGACCTTTTTATAGCTTCCCTTCTGCACTGCGGCCAGCACGTCTTCGACGGAAGGCTCCGCTTCCACCGTGCCGATGTAATAATGCTCCATGCCCTTCGCGGTCAGGACCTCCTGCATCTTCGCGTAGACTCCATTGGAATCCGCCTCGGTGCCGTGTCCCATGAAGCAGATGGCGGTCTCTCCGTCGTCGAATTCTTTAGTTGCTTCTACAATAGCGTCCGCGACCTTGTCAAAATCTTCATCCGAAGTAAGCAGCGGCTCGCCGAGAACGATCTTATCAAAGGCGTCCGCGTACTCCGCCAGTTCATTGCGGAGATCCGTGTACTCAAAACCGTTCATCAGATGCGTGGGCTGCACCACCAGGGTCTTCACCCCGTTCTCTGCGGCCCGGTCCAGGGCCTCCTTCACGTTGTCGATCACCTCGCCGTCCCGGTTCTTCACGTGGTCGATGATGATCTGGCTGGTGAAGCCGCGGCGCACGCTCCAGTCAGGATATGCCTTCTCCATGGCCTCTTCCACTGCGCCGATGGTGAGACGGCGGCTGTCGTTGAAGCTGGTGCCGAAGCTCACCACCAGAAGCTCCTTCTCCCCGATATCGTCCTGGTTCCTCGGATCGTCCAGGGAAGCGTCGCCGGTATCGTAGTTCTCCTCTTCTTCCTCTGCTTCCGCTTCCTTCTCTGCTTCCTTCGTTTCTTCTTCCTTTTTCTCTTCCGGCTTCTGCTCTTCCGTCTTGCTCTCTTCCTTCACAGCTTCTGCGGTCGTTTCCGCCGCCGCAGTAAGCGTCGCCGCCGCTGTTGTCTCCGCCGCTGCCGCCGTCGTCGCTGCCGGCGCCGCACTCTGGCCGCAGGCGCTGAGGGACGCCGCGGTGACGCCAAGGACTGTAAGGTATGCCGCAAGTTTCATCATGGTCTTCTTCATTGTACTTCTGCCTCCCGTATTATACTTAGAAAAAATGCCCTTCTCCCGGGACGGGAAAAGGGCATGCAAAGTACGGCTGTCAGTCAGCACCGGAAAACGGCGGGAAGCTCTCACAGCATTTCCTTCGATGCGGCCAGATCCGCGTGGCCCGGGCAGCCTCTCAGGATAAGTACTGATTGATCACAGAATCTTTTCTCTCCAGGCTGCTCCTGCATCGACGTCCGGCAGGTTTCCTGGCTTGCGGATCGACGCGCGCAGGCTGCCTTCCCGGCCATCCCGGCCAGTGACTTTTTTACCTCGCGCTCCCCGCTCACAGTGACGGGATCGTACAGGATTCTCACCTGTTTCCCTTTTGACCCCCTGCGAGATGCGGCCTCCGGAAAAACCCGGGCGGCCGCGCCGGCAGGCGGCACCGTACGTCTCATTCAGTTATCCTCATTGTACCGCTCAGCATGAGGCATGTAAAGCAGACTGAGTTCAAGGCTTGTTTTGATTGATCCTTCCATACCGCTTCGTGATCTCACGCAGCGTCTTCACTTCCTTCTCTCCGAATTCATCCTTCAGAAGACGCCACTTCCAGTTGTTTCCATAGGTGGAAGGAGTGTTCATCCTCGCCTCATTTCCGAGCCCCAGAAGGTCCTGCATGGGGATGATGCAGAGCCGGCTGACGCTCCTCATGGCGGCGCAGATCAGGGGCATATACATTCCGGCGTCGGGAGTTGTGCGGTCGCAGAAATACTCTCTTACCGCCTCCTTCTCCTCCGGCTTCAGGCCGCAGGTAAACCAGCCGACCACGGTCTCGTTGTCATGGGTGCCTGTGTAGACCACACTGTTCTTGTCGTAATTGTGGGGAAGATAGTCCTCCGCGCAGCCGGAATCTCTTGAGTCAAAGGCAAATTCCAGGACCTTCATCCCGGGATAGCCGCTGTCCCTCACCAACTGCCGGACGCTGTCCGTCACATACCCCAGGTCCTCCGCGATGATCTCCCGCCCCGGGAAGGCTTCCGAAACCTTCCGGAACAAATCCATGCCGGGACCCTTCTCCCAGTGGCCTGTTCTTGCGTCCTCCGCGCCGGCGGGGATGGAGAAATACTCATCGAAGCCGCGGAAATGGTCGATCCGCATCACGTCATAAATATCAAAGCAGTTCTTAAGCCGCTTCAGCCACCAGGCAAAACCGGTCTCTTTGTGGTAATCCCAGTTGTAGAGAGGGTTGCCCCAAAGCTGCCCCGTGGCGCTGAAGCCGTCCGGTGGACAGCCCGCTGCCGCGGTCTGACGGCGGTCATCATCCAGCTGGAAAAGCTCCGGACTTGCCCAGACATCTGAACTGTCGGGGGACACATAGATCGGAATGTCTCCGATGATCCGGATCCCCTTCCGGTTCGCGTAGTCTTTCAACTGCATCCACTCTTTGTAGAATTCAAACTGCAGAAAGCTGTAGAAGCCGATGCCTTCCTTCAGGCGGATCCGCGCCGAAGCCAACGCTTCCGGGTCCCTCAGTCTCACCGGATCTTCCCAATTGTACCAGGGCGTTCCTCCGCACTCATCCTTCAGCGCCATGAACAGCGCGTAGTCCTGAAGCCAGTCCGCCTTCTCCGTGAAAGCCCGGTATTCCTCGTTTTCCTCGATCCGGCTGTTCCTGTAGGCTTTTTGGAGCAGCTCAAAGCGGCGCTGGTACTGCAGAACGTAATCCACGCTGCGCGGTTCGGAGGACAGGCCGGCATCGCGGCAGTCCTCCCGGGTGATCCATCCCTTCTCCACCAGTGTCTGCGGTGAAATGTAGTAGGGGTTGCCTGCGAAGGTGGAAAAGGACTGGTACGGCGAATCTCCGTATCCCACCGGTCCCAGCGGCAGGATCTGCCAGTAACTCTGGCCCGCCTCCGAAAGGCGGTCCGCAAACTCATATGCTTCCCTGCTGAAGCAGCCGATCCCGTATTCAGAAGGGAGGCTGCTGATGGCAAGAAGAATTCCGCTTTCTCTCATGCTGTCTGCTCCTTTTTATTCTATCACCGACTGGACTCCGAAATGGTCGGAAAGAACCGGCCCGCTGATCCCGTTCAGGACCACCTTCGACTGAAGCACCTTATGCCTCCTTGCAGTCCAGATATAATCGAGGCGCATGCCCTCATGTTCACCGTCCCTCCATCCGTCGATGTTTCCCGGAACGGTGATGCCGCTGTCTTTTGTTTCGGCATCCTCATAGCTGTCCCGCCACCCGAGATCAAGGACCATGTCCCTTCCCTCTCCGCGGATCGCTGCAGGACTGTTGAAATCTCCCATGAGGAAACAGTCAGAACCGTCCGGGGGAAGGCATTTCCTTTCCCGGAGCGCCTCCTGCAGCCGTTCCATCTGCCCCCGGAAGTTTTCCTCCGGGTCGTTCCACCAGCCCATGTGAACGCTTACGAAGACAGGGCCGTCCGCGGTGCGCGCCATCAGCGCCTTCCGGGTCTTCCAGTTGGAAAAGTCCCGGACGCCGGAAATATAGAAACTGTCCGCGCCTGTAACGGGGCGGCGGCTGAAGAGGGCCAGCCCCTCATTGTATTTTCCGTACCCGAGCTTCGCTCCGGTCCAGGTCCACCAGTACTCCTTATGAAGGCTCTGAAGTTCCTCCGCGAGGACCAGGGCGCAGTTATCCTCCCGGACGCGGGAATCCGGTCCGGCCGGCACCCAATGCATGGGGAGGGGGCCGGAGACCTCCGGCCTGTCCTCCTCTTCACTGCACTCCTGGATCGCTGCGGCGTCGATCCCTTCCTCTTTAATGAATGACGCCAGCGCTTTTATCTTCTGATGATACAGTTCCGTTTCAAAGTCACTTCCATGACTGTGAATATTGATGGTGAGCAATCTCATCGTTCATTCCTCACAATTTTGGCATTCCGACTGAATTCCGCGGTCAAAGGATATCATTGATGTCCGACTTCAGCACGTCCGCTTTGGGTCCGTAGATCGCCTGGATGCCGTTGTCTTTCTTCACAAGGCCCATGGCGCCCTCTGCCTTCCACGCCGGAAGCTCCGCCACCTTGGAAAGATCTTTCACTGTCACGCGGAGCCTGGTCATGCAGGCATCCACAAATTCAATGTTCTCCCGTCCTCCGAGGAGGGCGATGATGCGCTCGGGCTGGCTGTTCCCGCCTGCTGCGCTGCCTGCCGTGCCGGCAGCCTGGCCCGCGTCTTCCTTGACTTCATCGTCCATGTAGTTGCCCAGACGGCCCGGCGTCGCGTAGCCGAACTTCCCGATCATGAAATACGCCACAAAGTAGCCGATCGCAAAGAAGACTATAACGCAGATCACGAAGTTTACCAGGTCGCCGGCAAGTCCTGCCTTCAGCGCCATGGGGACGCGGGTCAGGAACTCCAGGTTTCCGAAGGAATGAAGCCTGAGGTGGATAATGCCGGCCATCGCGAAGGCGCAGCCCTGGAGAATTGCGTACACCACGTAGAGCGGCAGTGCACAGAACATGAACATGAACTCCAGAGGTTCCGTGACACCGGTCAGGAAGACCGCAGCCGCAGTGGAGATCATCATGGATTTGTACTTTGCCTTGTGCTCCGGCTCCACCCGGCGGTAGATCGCCAGGGCGACGCCCAGAAGGAGGCCTGTGGCGCCGATCATCTGGCCCACCTTGAAGCGGGCAGGCGTCAC
>JAFSYO010000152.1 GCA_017449925.1 Stomatobaculum sp. | reverse complement strand
TGCTGCGCCCGGGCCGCTTTGACCGGCGGGTCATTGTGGAGCGCCCCGACCTGAAGGGACGTGTGGCGATCCTGAAGGTTCACGCGAAGAATGTGCTGATGGACGATACGGTGGACCTGGATGCCATCGGCCTCGCCACCAGCGGCGCTGTGGGATCGGACCTCGCGAACATGATCAACGAGGCTGCCATTCTCGCGGTAAAGAACGGCCGGAAGGCTGTCTGCCAGAAGGATCTGTTCGAGGCGGTGGAAGTTGTCCTGGTGGGAAAGGAAAAGAAGGACCGCGTCATGAACCAGAAGGAGCGGCGCATCGTTTCCTACCACGAAGTGGGCCACGCGCTGATCAGCGCGCTGCAGAAGAATTCCGAACCGGTTCAGAAGATCACCATCGTTCCCAGGACCATGGGAGCCCTGGGATATGTTATGTATGTCCCGGAGGAAGAGACCTATTTAAAATCCAGACAGGAACTGGATGACATGCTGGTCAGTCTTCTGGGCGGGCGCGCCGCGGAGCAGATCGTCTTCGGGAACGTCACCACAGGTGCGGAGAATGACATCGAGAAGGCTACGGCCATCGCTAAGGCCATGGTCACGAAATACGGCATGAGCAAACGCTTCGGCCTGATGGGCCTGGCCACCACTGAGGACCAGTATCTCACCGGACGCACCGTGATGAACTGCGCGGACGAGACGGCTGCCCAGGTGGACCAGGAGGTCAAGGATATCCTGAACGGAGCCTATGACAAGGCGCTGGAGATGCTGGCAGCGAACCGCGACGTTCTCGACAAGATCGCGGATTTCCTCATCAACCGCGAGACCATCACAGGCAAAGAGTTCATGGAGATCCTGCGCCGGACCAAAAAGGATACGGTGCTTCCCGCCAGCGAGCGGAAAGTGATCCTAGTATAACAACCAGAATGTAAAACACAGGGGCTGTTTTCAGCCCCTGTGTTTTTTTGAGAGTGAAAATAGAAGGACGTGTACCCGAAGGACTGATCGTTCCCGCCGGAGAGTTTCACGAGCAGCGCGGCACCGCGACGGCGACCACGGTTTGATGGAGCCCAAAGCGGCGGCCGGATCGCTGCGAAGTGAAACCGACAGAGGGAACGCTGTCCTGAGGGTACACGTCCTTCTTTTTAGTCAGTGGTATATCTTCTTGTTTTCGTACCGGGGCTCGCTGGTGAGCTGCAGGCCCAGGCGGTTCATGGTGCGGATATCCACGTCGGAGAGCATGACGGAGGTGTGGATCTGGCAGCCCTTCAGCTTTTTCAGCTGCTCCAACGCCTTGCTGGCGTTGGGGTCCGTGGCGGCGCACATGGAGAGGGCGATAAGGATCTCGTCCGTGTGGAGACGCGGGTTCTTGCTGCCCAGATACACGGTCTTCAGAGTCTGCACAGGTTCGATGACCGACGGGGAGATAAGCTTGATCTCGTCCGGGATCTCGCCCAGCGCCTTGACGGCATTCAGCAGGACAGCAGCGCTGGAACCCAGAAGGTCGGAAGTCCGGCCGGTGACGATCTTTCCGTCGGGCAGTTCCAGGGCGGCAGCGGGACCGCCGGTGATCTGGGCTTTCATCAGCGCTGCCTGCACAACCGGGCGGTTGGCGGAGGTGACCTTTGCCTGCTTCATCAGCAGCTCCACTTTCTCCACTTCCCTCTGGGGGCAGTCGCCCTTGGCCAGCCGGTTCATGGAGGTGTACCAGCGGCGGATGATCTCCTGCCGGCCTGCTTCGCGGCACACTTCGTCGTCGATGAT
This sequence comes from Stomatobaculum sp., assembly GCA_017449925.1. The sequence goes on along the minus strand of JAFSYO010000152.1, from coordinate 821 downwards.
GCAGTTGCCGGCCATGTTCACGCCCATGTCAGTGGGAGACTTGTAGGGGCATTCCCCGAAGATTCCTTCGAACATGGCGGAGAGCACGGGGAAGATCTCCACGTCACGGTTGTAGTTCACGGTGGTCTCGCCGTAAGCTTCCAGGTGGAAGGGGTCGATCATGTTGACGTCGTTCAGGTCGGCGGTGGCCGCCTCGTAGGCGAGGTTCACCGGATGCCTGAGGGGCAGGTTCCAGATGGGGAAGGTCTCGAATTTCGCGTACCCGGCCTTGATGCCGCGGCGGTTTTCGTGGTACAGCTGGGAGAGGCAGGTGGCCATCTTGCCGCTGCCGGGCCCCGGCGCCGTGACGATGACCAGCGGCCGCGAGGTTTCGATGTACTCATTCTTTCCGTAGCCTTCCTCACTTACGATCCTCGGGATGTTGGAGGGATAGCCGTCGATGGAGTAGTGGCGGTACACCTTGATCCCCATGGCTTCCAGCTTGCTCTTGAACTGCTCCGCCGCGTTGGTGAAGCGGGTGATGACCACGCTCCCCACGTAGAGTCCGCTGTCGCGGAAGGACTGGATGAGGCGCAGTACGTCCACATCGTAGGTGATGCCGAGGTCGCCGCGGATCTTATTCTTTTCGATATCCTCCGCGGAAATGGCGATGACGATCTCCGCCTGGTCCGCGAGCTGCAGGAGCATCCGCAGCTTGGAATCCGGCTGGAATCCCGGCAGGACGCGGGAAGCGTGGAAGTCGTCGAACAGCTTGCCGCCGAATTCCAGATACAGCTTGTCGCCGAATTTCGCGATGCGGTCTTTGATGTGCTCAGACTGCA
>JAFSYO010000151.1 GCA_017449925.1 Stomatobaculum sp. | reverse complement strand
TGGTTCCGGCCGTATTTGCTTCAGACATGCTGCATCACCTCCGCATATTTCATGATGAACTCGTCAGCCCGACCTTCGCCGCCCTCTTCCCTGCGGTTGACAGACTTAACGATCTCCTCCATCTTTTCCTTGCCGAAGAAGGTCCGCGCCTCCTCAATGGACCCGAACCAGGCCAGCCGCCCGGTACGGTTGGAATCCTTGGCCAGCACGATCACGTCGTCGAACAGGTCGATGACCCGGTCCGGCGTATGCGTAATCACGATGATGATCTTGCCCTGATCCGCGATCTGCCGCAGCTGCTGGAACAGTTCCCGCGCCATGACGCCGTCCAGGCCGCTGTCCGGCTCGTCCAGGATGAACAGCGTCGGGTTGGAAATGAATTCCATGGCGATGGACAGGCGCTTCCGCTGTCCGCCGGAAAGCTTCACCACCAGGTTGCTCTTCACCGGCGTCAGGCCGAAGATCTCCATAACCTCGTTGACCCGGGCTTCCCGCTCCGCCTTCGTGAAGGAGGAAGGCAGGCGCAGGATCGCCGCGTCCATCAGCGTGCGGAACACCGTATCGGAGCCGCGCATCAGGTCCTGCTGCGGCACAAAGCCGATATCGTACTGCATGTCCTTGTAATCCTTGTACATGTTCCGGCCGTTCAGCACCACCTCCGCCTTCGCCTTCTCATAGCCGTTCACAGCGTTCAGGTAGGTGGTTTTGCCTGCGCCGGAGCCGCCCAGCAGCAGCACCATATGGCCGGGCTCGATATACATATGGATATCGCGGAGCAGATATTTCTTTTTGAAGAATTCCGTAGCGGTCCGCTCCTCCAGGTTTACGGTCAGTCCCTGTTCCAGGACAGCCGCTTTTGAGCCGGAGAAGAAGGACGCGGCGTCACTCTTCATCTCCTCCACTTTCCACAGCGGCTGGTATTTCTTCATCCAGCCCCACATGAGCGCGGGAATGAAATTAAAGGTAACCCAGAGAATCGTCCACCACTTTTTCCGGTCATACACCTCGCACAGAGCGCAGGCGATCCGAATCATATAGATAAAGAACATCAGTTCAACCAGAAGCTGGGCGGCAAGAACCGCGTAGAACGCGTTCTCAATCGCGATTGAAGTTGTATCTGTATTCCAGGACAGGATCAGCAATGCCTCGCCGGTGAGAATGCTCAGTCCCCGCAGCATCGCCATGATGCGGCCTTCCTTTTCCATGCCGACCGCTTCGCCGAGTTTTACTTCCCGCAGGCAGGGAATCAGGGCATACCAGCCCTTGATACCGCTTTTCCGGAACACGCCGTACAGTCCCGCTAAATACAGGATATTGGGGATCAGATAAAGGTAATCTTTCACGCTGTTTTGTAGGAAGAACACCGTGATCACGCTGGCGATCTTTTCCAGGATCATTCTCTTCACCTCTGTCTAGCCTTTTCCGTCCCGGTGAAGCCGGCACGGGAACAAGTATATCATACCATCTTTTGCCTGTCAGATGTCCGACAAATCGTTTGTTTTGTTCCGTTTTCTGGCAATTGTTATTGTTTTGTAATACTTTTCACAGACCCCGGCATCGGTCAGTCGCTCTGAAATCCCCCGTGCCGGGAAGGTTTTGGAGATGAATGTCGTATAATTGATATAACAGACAGGCTGCCATCCCCGGCAACTGCTGCGTATAAACAGGTGCAAACGGAATTCATTCCGTTGCGGATAAAGAAGTAATCAACCACAATGAAGGAGGGAATCATAATGGAAAACAAGGAACTGAACCTCAACGAAATGGAAAATGCCAGCGGCGGCACCGGCGGCTCCAGCAGACCGCTTTATCCGACCCAGTATTACGATGTTTACCAGATCCGCAAGGGTGACACGCTGGGCCGCATCGCCCGGCGGTACGGCGTGACCGCGGAGTATCTCAAGGCAATCAACCCCACGATCTACAACATCAACGACATCACCGCCGGTTACTACATCTACGTTCCGGCGGCAGTCGGCCAGGGCTGAGCCCGATCAACCCCACAAAGGGAAAGACCACCCGTGATGGGTGGTCTTTTCGATTGTTCATGGGCTCCCGGCTTTGATCAACGCCCTGACGGAGCGCGGCGCCGCCTTTACCTACGCCACGGCCCGCTCCATCGAGAGCGCCCGGACTATCGCCGGCGGGCTGAACCTGCCCCTGCCGGCCATCATCCGCAACGGCTGCGTCCTGGCGGACAACGCCACCGGAAAGCATCTGGAAAAAGCCCTCTTTACGGAGGAGGAGATCGTCCTCCTCAAGACCCTCCTGCCGGAACTGCCGGAGTACGGTTTCGGAAACTGGTCGTCTTCGGGGATTCGGTCAATGACCTGAGCATGTTCCGGGTTGCGGACGAGGCCTACGCCGTGGAGAATGCCCTGGATGAACTGAAGGTTGCCGCCACGGAAGTCATCGGCAGCAATGATGACGACGCCATGGCGAAGAAGATCATGGAGAATGAATCCTCAATCAACTAAAAGCGCCGTCCATAAAGGGTGGCGCTTCCGTTAGAGATAGCCGCAAAGCCACAAAAGAAACCAGGGATCACTTCAGGAAATCGGACAGGGAGCCCTCTGCCGTGGCAAAGGCCTGCCGTGTGACTTCCATGCCCATGATCATATTCGTCATGCTGCTGACAGACACCAGGTACCATTTCTCCCCGTAGCGGGCCACCGTCGGGCAGCAGAACAGGATCTCGCCGTCCAGATCCGCGACCGCCGGCACGTCGACCGTTTCGTCCGCACCGTACATAGCGTTCATTTTGATATAGTTCTCTTGGTTTATATCAAGGGAGAACTTGCCATCCGTCACCTGGTCCGGCGTCAGGAACCGGATATTGGTCAGTCCGGCCAGTTTTTCAAGCCTGCCGTTGTTGAATTTCTCCTTAAAAGCATCAAACTCACCGTCTTCCCGGAATACGATCGCTCCGGTTGAAGCTTGCAACGGATGATCTTCCTGGAGGATATACAGTTCGATCGCCTGATAGATCGCGTCGATCTGCGCCGTGCGCAGGGAATACAGATTTGCCGTCCGGATAAAACCCGAATCCCCGAGCAGCCGTGGTTTAAGGGACAACGTATAGGACTGAATCCGCCGGATTTTTGCATCCACGGAGAAATGGTCCGCCTGCGTCTCCCAGGCGAACGCCCGGAGCATCTGGTCAAAGTCCAGGTTCTTCAGTCCCTCCAGGTAATAGGTAACCGCTTCTTCCGGCGTGTCAAAACCGTTCCCTTCCAATTTGGCGGAAGCGATCACATCCTGCCGCAGCTTCGCGCCGCAGTTTCCGCAGAAAGCAGCTTCCGTGTCCGTCAGATATTTTTCTCCGCAGTCCGGGCAGACAATCATCTCCGGCCGCTTCGTTCCGCATTTGATACAGAAATTGGTCGTGTTCTCCGCGCCGCATCCCGGACAGATCCAGCTGTCCCCCTCCGCGCATGCTGGCATGCAGCCAATACAGAAAACCAGGATAATCACGCAGGCAAAAGCCGTTAATCTTTTCATATTCAGGTCACCTTTCTGCTTGATATTCCCAGTATATCCACCGGACAGGTAAAAGTCAAAAACGCGTTCGCCTTGTCACCACCGGTCAATCTCCGAAACGGAGACTGTTTTTTACGCTTATATGTCCAATGTGAACGTAATCTGTTACAGCTTTTAGCTTTATCTCTTCACTATAGACATTATTCTGTCTTTGGAGAATAAATGCTTTAACACCATTTGCTTTATACTGCAGTATCCACTCTCGTAATCTCCCGTCTGATACACCACTATTCTTCTTTAGGTCTGTCACTCTTTCTGTGCCATTAAGCCATGCTTCGACTATGGCTTTCTTCTCTTCTGCAGTATACTTGATTTTTTGCATATTAAAGCTCCCTTCATGGAGGACAGTTTTCTTTTTACTGTCTCTCATAAAGGGAGCATATCAATTTGGAAGCGGCTGCGATTGTGTGTCCCGATGGGCCGATTCCCCTGGGATGCAGGTCCTCACCAAGCATATCCCCGGGCAAAACTTCTCTCCAAGGCGGGCCTCAGGACCGTCCTGATTTGAGAACCGAGGCCCAGCTTACGATAGGCATCGGCGATACCTTGGTAGTACATATCATGCGGCGGTGATTTCCGGATCATGTTCATCAGGTAGATCATCCCGGTGATTTCGGAACCGTCGTTCATGTGTACCGTCCATTCTTCTTTGATGTAGTAGCTGGGGTATCCTTCATATCTGTCAAGGCTGCGCTCGTCTGTATCGTTGATTTCCCAGACAGCGACCGGGACGCGGTTCCGCATGTCCCCGGTCTTCTCAACCGTGGCGTGGAGGTAAAACTCCAGCCGGGCTCCGCTGATGTACCCGGTGCCGATCAGTCTGGCATCTGGGCAGCGAACAGCCATCTGTTCCTGTACCATGTTCGATCCGTAAGCGATGTATTTCATGTGGCCTCCTTGATTCAAGAGCCTGTGGCTCATTTCT
>JAFSYO010000150.1 GCA_017449925.1 Stomatobaculum sp. | reverse complement strand
TTATCCGGCGTGTCGCCGGAAAAAGAAAGGAGCCGGGCTTCGAAAAGTCCGGCTCTTCCTGTAAACTATAAGTATGCGACTACCCATGAGCTTACAGGCTGATTATACACTTTATAACACCTGTTATCAAATCAAACTTCCACTCGAACTTGAAACCATGATCCCATCTGACGATCCGGTCCGCCTTCTGAGTGCATTCGTGGAGGGAATGGATCTTTCGGAACTGTATGGCACCTATGACAGGGTCCGAAAAAATCAGGCGAGCCCGCGCCAGATACTGAAGGTCATGGCTTATGCAGCATTGAACGGCATCTTTTCCAGCAGGGATATCGAGACCGCCTGCAGGAGGGACATAAACTTCATGTTCCTTCTGGAGGGGGCCCCTGCGCCAGATCACGCCACGCTCGCCCGGTTTATCTCTCTTCATCTCTCTGACTGTTCCAAAGACGTTCTTGCCGAAGTTACTTCTATCCTGTACCAGCTGGGAGAGATCTCAGGAAAGACCGTGTTCATCGACGGGACAAAGATCGAGGCAAACGCGAACAGGTACACGTTTGTCTGGAAAAAGGCTGTCAGCAGGAACCAGGAAAAACTTTTCCTGAAGATCACGGAACTGGTCGCGGAATGTGAAGCGATGTATGGGATCAGAACGGTATATCAGGACAGGGTATCCCTTCATACATTGAAGCGGCTGAGAAAGAAGCTGTACGCAGTGAAACAACAGGAAGGGATCACTTTTGTGGAGGGGAGCGGTAAAAGAAAGACGCAGCTCCAGAGATCCGTCGAGACCCTGGAAGCGTATATAGAGAAGCTGAAGGAATACACAAAGAAGCTTCATATCTGCGGGGACCGCAACAGCTATTCCAAAACGGACCCTGACGCTACCTTCATGCGCCTGAAGGAAGACGCCATGCTGAACGGCCAGCTGAAGCCGGCGTATAACCTGCAGCATGCGGTGGACGCGCAGTATATCACCTGGGCGGATATCAGTGCCCGGCCGACGGATGTCACGACCCTGGTGCCATTCCTGAAAGACATGGAGGGATATCTGCCGTTCAGGTACCTTGAGATCGTGGCGGATGCCGGATACGAAAGTGAGGAAGCCTACGTCTACCTGGAAAAGAACGGCCAGCTGGCCTTTATCAAGCCCCAGGATTATGAGATCTCGAAGACCCGGAGATACCGGGAAGACATCAGCCGCAGGGAAAACATGACCTACCTTGAGGAAGAGGACGCATACATCTGCGGCAACGGCCGGAAGCTCCCACGGATCAAAGAGCAGAGGGTCAAAAACCGGAGCGGATATGTCAGCACAGTGACGATCTATGAATGTGAGGACTGCAGTGGGTGCCCGCAGAAAGCGAAGTGCATCCGCGGTAACAACTGCCGGACGCCTATGGAAGAGAGGAACAAGCGTGTCTGGGTATCAAAGGTCATGAAGGAAAAGCGGAAGGAGACGCTGGACCGGATAACGACAGAGTACGGGGCGCAGCTGAGGATGAACCGCAGCATCCAGGCGGAAGGAAGCTTCGCTGTGATCAAAGAAGATCTGGGATTCCGCCAGTACCTGTACCGGGGAAGGAAAAATGTCCTGGCTCAAAGCATCCTGGCAGCCATAGGCTACAACATCAAAAAGCTGCATTATAAGATCCAGGGGGGAAGGACAGGACAGTTCCTGACAAGCATGAAAACCGCATAAGTTTTGACCTGTCAAAACGAGATCTGGAAGAAGGTGTTGATCCTCAGGACACCTTTATTCGTGGTGCGTTATCCACAGGCTGGTAAGTGAAACAGGCTGTTAGAATGTGAAAGATCCGGCCAAAAGGCCGGATCTTCACCGATTAAAGAAGGGGCGCCGCATCATTTGATGCGACAGCCTCCTTTTAATTACAGCCTTAATAATTATAGCTAAAATATCCGTCTGCGGTCGTCAGAAGATCCTGTAGCCGCAGATGAAGTTCCGCTGCCACCAGCTGCTTAAGGAACGATGGACCACGCGTCCGTTAGAGGAGCTTGCGTCGATAACTCCGCCGCCGCCGTCGGCAATGCCTACGTGGCCGCTGACCACGATGATGTCGCCGGCCTGCAGATCGCTGAAGCTGGAGATCCTCTGGCCTCTGCCGCTGCTGGCCCAGCCGCCGCTGGTCATGTAGGACTGGTTCACGCCGGCCTGGTTCAGGCACCAGTAGACGAAACCGGAACAGTCAAAGGAGTTCGGTCCCTTGGCTCCCCACACGTAGGGGCTGCCGATCTTGGAACTGGCGACATCCAGAAGCGTTCCCACGCTGCCTCCGCCGGAGTAGGTGTAGGTACTCTGCTGGCTCCCGCCGCTGCCCGCATCGGAATGATTTCCCGAGGAGCCGCCGGAACTGCTTCCGCCGGAGGAACCGCCGGAGGAAGATCCGCCCGAGGAACTGCCGCCCTGGGTCCTTGCCGCGGTGGTCTGCTTCGGCGCCGGACGTTTTGCGTTGTTGCTCGTGAGCTTTGCCATGGTCTGGGCGCCCACGGAGCCGTCGGAGGTAAGGTCGTTCCGTTTCTGGAAATCAACGACAGCGCGCTTTGTGGCGTCTCCGTAATATCCCGTGATCAGATCCGCGTCCAGGTAGCCCCACTTGTTCAGTAGCTTCTGCACCTGGGTGACAGTGTCGCTCTGGTCGCCGAGCACCAGTCCGAAGGGCTGGGCGTTATCGCTGTTCAGCGAGTCCCTGGTGCCGGGCCCCAGATAGCCGTCCACCACCAGGTCGTTCCTGGACTGGAACTCCCGGATGGCGATGGCCGTGCCCTGTCCGAAGTTGCCGTCCGGCTCGCTGGTCAGGTATCCCAGCTCGAAAAGGCGCTTCTGGGCCGCCAGCACAATGTCGCTCTTTTCGCCCATCGCCACCAGATTCGGCTTCACCTCTTCAGAATACATGAGGTTCTGACTCTGACGGCCGATCTTTCCGTCCTGTTCCAGGTCGTTCATCTGCTGGAATTTCTGGACGGCGGTCAGGGTCTTTTCATCGAAGGTGCCGGTGATATCGGAGGAATTGGCCAGATATCCCAGCTGGTACAGTCTCTGCTGCAGCTCCACGATGTCCGTGCCGCTGTCGCCGTGCTGCGCGGTGTAGTAATGTGCGTTCTCATCCAGAATAGCCGCCAGCGTCTCCGCGCCGACAATGCCGTCCTGGGCCAGTTTGTTCTGTCTCTGGTAGATCTTCACCGCGGCCTGGGTCACTTCTCCGTAGTACTCCGACGGTTCGTCGTTGTCCATAAAGCCCAGCTCCATCAGCCGCGCCTGCAGGTCCTTCACGATCCAGCTCCTGGTGCCGATGCGGATGTACTCCGGCGGCGCCTCGGTGGTGGGGACCACGATATTCATGTCCGGGAACTGCGCGCCTCCGGGTGAGACGGGAAGTACGGGCCAGTATTCACCTTCAGACGCGGCGCCCTCTGCACCAGCCTCTCCGCCGGCGCCTTCCGCTCCGGCCGCATCACCTTCACCGCTGTTTTCCGCAGATCCGGCAGCCGCTGCGGATTCCGCCGCGGAATTCTGCTGCCCGCACCCGGCAACGCCCGACATGGCGAGCAGTGCAGCCGAAAGCAGAGCTGCTGTCCTGAATTTAAAGTCTCTTCTCATAATATCAACACTCCGTTCCTTTAACGGCCGGCATCTCCAATCGTGTAATCGTCCGGCGCCCCGGGATCCGGCGGCACTGAACAAGATACAGACATTTTACCCCAGAATCAGGCAAAAGGCTATTAAAGGTTTATAAAGAATGATTGTATGTCCGCAGTCCGGGCTGCTTCAACCCAGCCGGTCCGAGAGCTCCGCGAACTGCTCCAGGGTCAGCGCTTCGCCGCGGATGGTCGCGGAAAGGCCCATTTCCTGCAGCGCCGCCGTCACATCTTCCCTGGTGATCACGCCGCTGCCCGCCGGAGATCCGGTTTTTGTGCTGCCCGCCGGAATGCAGGCGTTTCCCACGGAATTCGCCAGGGTCTTCCGGCGCTGGTTGAAGGCCGCGCGGATGATGCGGAACATTCTGTCAGGATCCTTTGTTTCGACCCGCGGCGTCTCGCAGCGCCGCAGCCGGATCACGCAGGAGCCCACATTGGGGCGGGGGATGAAGCAGTTCGGCGGCACGTTGGCGGTGATCTCCGCCTCCGCGTAGTACTGCACTGCCAGGGACAGGGCGCCGTACTCCTTGCCGCCAGGCTGCGCCTGCATCCGCTCCGCCACCTCCTTCTGGACCATGACGGTGATGCTTTTCACCGGCGCGTTCTTTTCCAGAAGCGTCATCACGATGGGGGTGGTGATGTAGTAGGGAAGATTCGCCACCACGCTGAAGGGGCGTCCTTCATTGTACTTTTCGGAAAGCTCCTGCAGGTCCGTCTTCAGGATATCGTTGTGGATCACTTCCGCGTTGGGGTAGTCCGCCAGGGTCTCCTGGAGGATCGGGATCAGTTCCGGATCGATCTCCACCGCCACCACCTGTCTGGCATGTTCCGCCAGCACCTGGGTCAGCGTCCCGATGCCCGGGCCGATCTCCAGGACGCAGTCCTCCGGCCCGATCTCCGCCGAAGCCGCGATCTTTTCCAGCACATGGGTGTCGATCAGGAAATTCTGACCGAACTTCTTCCTGAAATGAAAATCATATTTTTTGATGATGTCGATGGTGTTTCTCGGCTGTCCTAACTCTGCCATTCCGGACTCGCCTCCTTTTAATTCAAACGCGGGAAACAGCGCAAGGCGTTTTCCCGGGTAATTTCTATAACTTCGTCCCTGGTCAGACCCTTCAGTTCCGCGATGGCCTCAGCCACCTGGGGAAGGTACAGGGAGTTGTTCCTGTGTCCTCTGTGGGGCACCGGCGCCAGATAGGGGCTGTCGGTCTCCAAAAGGATGCGGTCCATGGGCACGCTCTGCACCACTTCCTTCATTTTCCTTCCGTTCTTGAAGGTAACGACGCCGCCGATCCCGATGTAGAAGCCAAGCTTCACATAGATCGCCGCCACCTCGGGTCCTGCCGAGAAGCAGTGGATCACGCCGCCGGCATCTTCCGCGTGCTCCTCACGGATCACGTTCAAAGTGTCCTGCACCGCGTCTCTGGAGTGGACGATGATGGGCAGGCCGACTTCCTTCGCCAGGGCGATCTGCCGCCGGAACCAGTGCTTCTGCATCTCCCGGTCCGGCTCCTCGTAGTGGTACTCCAGACCGATCTCCCCGATGGCGGCTACCTTCGGGTGCTTCGAGAGTGCCGCGAATTCCCGCAGGATCTCTTCTGTCAGGTCCTCCTGCAGGGTATTCTTCCAGGCCGGAGCACTGACCGCGGAAAGACCGGCTTCATTTTCCTGCGCCTCTGCTTCCGATGCATCTTCCGCATCATCGAAGGCCGGAGCGGAAGCCGCGAAAATCTCATTCGGGTGCACGCCCAGAGCGCAGTAAACATGGGGCCATTTCTCCGCCATTTCCAGCCCCCGGCGGGCGCCCCGCACGGAGGCGCCGGCATTGATCACTTTCTCAATACCCTTTTCCGGGAAGCTTCCGAGAAGGATCTCCCGGTCATGGTCGAAATCTTCATTGTCGTAGTGGGCGTGTGTATCGATGATCCTGTACATGGTTTCCTGTTCTTCCGTGATGCTGTTTTCTGTTTCTTATTCTTTGTGCTTTATTGCGGAACTGCCGCAGCTTTTCTTATGGGGCTATTTTGATCAACTTCTGAAACGCACTCCCTCGAATCAGGGATAATTGCTGGTTTTCAGTGTTGTTTTGGGGGTATATCGGCAAAGCTTAGCAATACACTCCCTTGTTTTGTCGAAAAACAAGGGAGTGCTTCGAAAGACTTTGCAGTATAGCCCCGGATTATATTATGTCAACTGATTCGGCGGCGTTATCATTAGATACCAGCGACGAAATCTAAGGGGTCGTGTCAGCACACTTCCGCGCCGGCGGCGATAGTCTCGTCCATAGTGGTCATAAGGCAGAGTTTCCCAGTGGCGTCCAGGGCGCTGAGCAGCATTCCCTGGGATTCTTCGCCGGCGATCTTCCGGGGCGCCAGGTTCACGATGGCCATGACGCGCTTTCCGACCAGCTTCTCGGGTTCGGGATAGAACTTCCGGATACCGGACATGATCTGGATCTCGGAGGCGCCGCATTTCAGGCGGAACTTCAGGAGTTTCTTGGACTTCGGAACAGCCTCGCAGGCGAGGACTTCGCAGACGCGGAATTCGCACTTCTCAAAGGCTTCGAAGTCCACAATCTCCTTGGAGGGAACCGTGACCTGCTCCTCGGAGGCTTCTTCTGCCGCTGCGGCTTCTGCCTTTGCTGCTTCTGCCGCAGCTTTTTCGGAGGCTTCCGCCTCGGCGTTCAGTTTCTTTTCCACTTCCTTCGGGTCCAGGCGGGCAAAGAGGATCTCTGCCTTCTCCGCGACTTTATTGCCTGAGGGATACAGTCCGAACTGGTCCATCTTGTCCAGAGCACGCTTCTCGGTGTTGAGCTCCTTCAGGATCTTCTCCGAGGTCTCGGGCATGAAGCTGAACAGGAGGGAAGCGCCGATGGTTATGGCTTCGGTCAGGTTATAGAGCACCTGGTTCAGGCGGTCTTTCTTAGCCTCATCCTTCGCAAGGGTCCAGGGCGCGGTCTCGTCGATGTACTTGTTGCAGCGCTTGAAGATGTTCCAGAGCTCGGTGACAGCATCCGCCACGCGGAGCACTTCCATCTTGGCGCGGACTTTGCCGACGCCGGCCAGGACGGTGCTCTTCAGGTCCGCATCCAGGGCGCTGTCCTCCTCGGAGAGGGAAGCCTCCGGATAAGACACTGCGCCGCCGAAGTATTTGTTGGACATGGCGATGGTGCGGCTCACCAGGTTTCCGAGAATGTTCGCCAGGTCGGAGTTGTAGCGCTCCACCATGAGATCCCAGCTGATCACGCCGTCGTTCTCAAAGGGCATCTCGTGGATGCAGAAGTAGCGGACCGGATCCACGCCGAAGAAAGCCGCGAGATCGTCCGCGTAAAGGACGTTTCCTTTGGACTTGGACATCTTGCCGTTCTCCTGCAGGAGCCACGGGTGTCCGAAGACCTGCTTCGGAAGCGGAACGTCCAGGGCCATCAGGAAGATGGGCCAGTAGATTGTGTGGAAGCGGACGATGTCCTTGCCGATGAGGTGCAGGTCCGCGGGCCAGTATCTCTTATAGAGCGGGCCGTAGTTGCCGTCGGTGTCGTAGCCCACGCCGGTGGCATAGTTTGAAAGGGCGTCCAGCCATACGTAGATCACGTGGCGCTCGTCAAAGGTCACCGGGATGCCCCACTTGAAGCTGGTCCTGGAGACGCAGAGGTCCTGCAGACCCGGCTTCAGGAAATTGTTCACCATCTCATTCTTGCGGGAGACGGGCTGGATGAACTCCGGATGATCCTCGATGTGCTTCATCAGGCGGTCCGCATACTTGCTCATTCTGAAGAAGTACGCTTCTTCCTTCGCCGGCTGCACCTCGCGGCCGCAGTCCGGGCACTTGCCGTCCACCAGCTGGGACTGGGTCCAGAAGCTTTCGCAAGGCGTGCAGTACAGGCCTTCGTACTCGCCTTTGTAGATGTCGCCCTGGTCGTACATCTTTTTGAACATCTTCTGGACCTGCTTCTCGTGGTCTTCGTCCGTGGTGCGGATAAAGCGGTCGTAGGAGGTGTTCATCAGGTCCCAGATCCTCTTGATCTCCGCCGCGGCCCGGTCCACATACTCCCGGGGGCTGATGCCGGCGTCCTTTGCCTTCAGCTCGATCTTCTGGCCGTGCTCGTCAGTGCCGGTCTGGAAACGGACATCAAATCCCTCTTCTCTTTTGAAGCGGGCGATGGCGTCTGCCAGAATGATCTCGTAGGTATTGCCGATGTGCGGTTTTCCCGACGCGTAGGCGATCGCGGTGGTGATATAATACGGTTTCTTTGTACAGTCCTGACACATGATGTATTCCCTCCTGTAGGTCTTCCTTCAAAGCGGCCCGGTCCGGGCACAGCTGAAGGTAATTCTTTTTTATTTCACAGCAGCGCCTGGTAGATGTCCCGCCGGCTGACGCCGCGGTCCTTCGCCGCCGCCCGCATGGCTTCCTTGCGGTCCATGCCCTGTTTTTCATACATTGCAACGTGGTCTGCGACGCTCATTGACTCCCAGCGGGCTGTCTCTTCCCGCCGGCTTTCCTCCGGATCCCGGCCTTCAATGACCAGGACATATTCGCCGCGGATCAGCTCCGCGCCGCCGGGCGATTCATAAAGGTCGACCGCTTCCCCGAGGGTTGTGCGCCGCACTTCCTCATGGATCTTTGTCAGCTCCCGCACCAGGGAGATCCTCCGGTCTGTTCCGAGACAGTCCCGGAGTTCCTTCAGGGTCTTCAGAAGATGGTGGGGGGCTTCATAGAGAACGATGGTCCTCAATTCCCGCTGCAGCTCCTGCAGCACGGCGGCCCGCTCTCCTTTCTCCGCGGGGAGAAACGCCTCGAAGGCGAAGCGCCTTGTGGGCAGTCCGGAAATCGCCAGGGCGCTGACGCAGGCGCAGGCACCGGGGACGATGGTCACTTCCGTGCCGCTCTCATAGGCGACTCTGACCAGCACCTCGCCCGGGTCCGAAATGGCCGGCATCCCGGCGTCCGTCACCACGGCGATATTCTTCCCCTCCTGGGCGTCCCTGACCAGCTCCCAGGCTTTTTCCGTCTTATTATACTCGTGATAGCTGGTCAGCGGCTTTTTTATCTCAAAATGATTCAGGAGACGGATCGTGTTGCGGGTGTCCTCCGCAGCGATCAGATCCGCTTCCCGCAGGACCTCCAGCGCCCGCGCGCTGATATCGCCCAGATTTCCGATGGGCGTCGCCACGAGCCACAGCTTTCCTGCCGTTTTCTTTTCTTCTGACATAGTTCCGTTTTCCGGCTGCAATGATCCGGTTCCAGTCTGCAGCCGCAGCTGTACTTTGAATATTATGCTCAGTATCCGTAGATCTCCCGGATCTCAGGCCTGTATTCCCCGTCGTCCCCGAACACCAACAGCGGCGCCTCCACCTTCAGGAAGCTTCCGCCGCCCTTCACCGCTTCCACCAGCACCATGTTGGCTTCCCGGTCCAGGTAGGGGTGCACGAACTTGAGCCGTTTCGGCTCCAGGCGGAACCGCCGGAAACAGGAGAACAGTTCAGACAGACGGTTCGGCCGGTAGATCCAGGCAGTCCTCCCGCCGTTCTTCAGAAGGCGCGCTGTTTCCCGCACCGCGTCTTCCAGGGTGCAGGTCACTTCGTGCCGCGCCAGGGCCTGTACGTCCTCCGGGTTTACGATGCCGCTGCCCGCCGCCATATAAGGCGGGTTGCAGGTCACCACGTCCCGGCTTTCCCGTTCGCCCGCGGCGCCAGCTTCCCTCAGGTCGCCGCAGATGATCCGGACGCGTTCTGTCAGTCCGTTCATCTCGACGCTGCGCCGGGCCATGTCCGCCATGTCAGGCTGGATCTCGATCCCGTCGATTTCAGACGCTTCGGTCTTCGCACTGAGAAGAAGGGGGATGATGCCGGTGCCGGTGCACAGGTCTGTGACCTTTTCCCCGCGCTTCACCGTGACAAAACCTGACAGGAGCACTGCATCCATCCCGAAGCAGAACCGTTCCGGGTCCTGGAGGATCCGGAGATTGCTCCGCTGCAGGTCGTCTACCCGCTCATGGGGCTTTCGAAAGGCTTCCGCCGGTTCATCAGCTTTCCTGAATTCTTCAGTCCGCTCCACCGCTGCTTCCTTCCGGGGCATTTCCTGAAGCTTCACTTCCACCGGCAGCGCCGCTGCCGCCGCGTCCAGGTCTCCGCCGTCTTCTGTGATGAGACCTCTGCTCCTCTCCGGAATTACCGGGGAACGCAGCCTTTTTTTCTTCTCCTGCGGGGACCGCGTTCTTTCCGTCGCGGTTCTCTCTCCGATTTTCGTCGCGGTTTTCCCTCCGGTTCTCCTCACGGTTTCCTTCGGTCCCGGAGGCGCCTTCCTCCGGAGCGCGCCGCGGTCTCCTGCGGGATCTGCGGCCGCCGGCCTTGCCCTCTTCGGGGGCATCGCCCGCGTTCATTTCCTCTGCGCCGTATTCCGCGTCAGACCAGGTTTCTTCCACCGGCCGCGGGGGCCGGTTCCGGAAGCGTTCCTTCTGTTCTCTGGCCTGTTCTTTCTGCTCCTTCTGCTCTTTCGCCTGTTCCCGGTTCTGCTCCCGTTCCCTCGCCTCCTGAAGAGCCGCCTCGCGCTTCGCCATGGCGTCCTTCTTCATCTGGCTCGGCTGGCCTTTCTTCCGGTGAGCGATGAACACTGTCTCGGAGGCGGGCACGTCCCGCATCTCCCGCTCATCATCGTCCAGGATCACGAATACACGGACGGTCTGCCGGATCACATTCACTTCCACGATCTCGCCCTGGCGTCCGTCCTGGAGTTCTACCAGGTCACCCTTCTTCGGGAGCTGGGAATTCAGGTAGGCATACGTTTCCGCCTCATTCTTCAGGCAGCACATCAGACGTCCGCAGACGCCGCTGATCTTCTGGGGATTCAGGGAAAGGTTCTGTTCCTTTGCCATTTTAATGGAGACCGGGACGAAGTCCGGAAGCCATGAGTGACAGCACAGCGCTCTTCCGCAGGGACCCATGCCGCCGATGATCCTGGTCTCGTCCCGGACGCCAACCTGGCGGAGTTCGATCCGCATGTGGAAGATGGCTGCCAGGTCCTTCACCAGATCCCGGAAATCCACTCTCCCGTCCGCGGTGAAGAAAAACAGGAGCTTGCTGTCATCGAAAGTATACTCCGCTGCAATGACTTTCATCTCGAGCTTCCGCTCGTCCACCTTTTTCCGGCAGATCAGCAAAGCATCTTTTTCCTTGCCCTTGTTGTCCCGTACCTTCTTCTCATCCTCTTCGGTCGCCCTGCGGATGATCCTTTTTCTTTCGGGGTCCTCTTCCTGCCCGTTGTCCGGGTGGTTGCTGAGGACCACGGTTCCGTATTCATATCCTTTCGACGTTTCCGCGATGACATGGTCCCCCCGGCGGAGGACAAGATCGCCCGGATCGAAGGAATATATTTTTCCGACCTCACGGAATCGGACTCCGACTACTGTTGCCATTCCACAAATTTCCTTTCTTATCGCTTCCTGCTCTCCCGGATCTCCTCCAGGAGCATCTCAAGAGCAAGCTCTCCGCTGACATTTGCCCGGAGGCGGTCTTCTGTCTGCTCCAGTTCGTCAAGAATGCGGCCCGCCCCCCGGAGGGTCATTTCACCAGCGGCCCTTGTAAGAGTCTCCGCTTGTTCTGAAAAGATCAGGTTCTTTTCCCGTCTGTCTTTTTTCAGCACCAGGAGGTCCCGGCAGTACATCCTCACATAGGAGAAGAATTCCTCCATCCCGGGATCTGCTTCCCGGATCGACACCGCTGCCTCCAGCATGCTGCTCACGCTTCCGCCCGGCAGCTGTTCCATCGTCCTCCGGTACAGTGCGCACCTCTGCCGGAATTCCTCCGACTGCGCCATTTCCAGGGCCTTTCCGGGCACGCCTCTGGCAAAGCTTACCGCCAGGGGGATAGTCTCTTCGCTGATATCCTCCCGGGACTGCAGCGCCTTCCGCAAAATCTGCTCCGGCACAGGACGCATTTTCAGTTTCACGCACCGGCTGCGGATGGTCTCCAGCAGCGCTTCCTCACTTTCTGTCAGGAGCAGGATCACCACATATTCCGGCGGCTCCTCGATGGTCTTCAGAAGCGCGTTCTGGGCCTGGGGCGTCATTTTCTCCGCTTCCGGCACGATGAATATGCGCTTTTTCCCGGAAAATGGGCGGATCACCGCTTCTGCGCAGATCTGCCTCCGTACTTCCTCCACGCTGATGCTGTTCGGCTTCTCATGGGTGACGCGGATCAGGTCCGGATGCGTGTCCGCGCTGACCTGGCGGCAGGCATGACAGACACCGCAGGGGTGCAGGGGATCTCTTTCGCAGAGCAGCATGGCGGCAAAGGCCCCTGCCAGGGCACTCTTTCCCATCCCGGCTTCCCCTGTCAGCATATATGCATGGGAAACACGGTCAGAAACCACCGCTGCGGTAAAATGCCGCTTTACGGCGTCCTGGCCGAGGATATCTGAAAAATTAAGCATAGTGTATCACATCTTCCGCGATCCGGGCAAGGCAGTCCGGGAGCACATCATTGCGGTAGCGTTTCCGGATCCCTGCCTCCTCAAGCTTCTCTTCGCTGAAATCCTGCTGATCCGCGAGAAAACGGCGGCACAGCTCCGCGTAGTTCGGGTTTTTCTGCTTCTTTTCCCGGTCCAGGGCGCGCTGCAGCCGGGTCCCGTCATCGGTCTCGATGTACAGCGGCAGCATGCGGTCTGCGCCGTAATAAGCGCGCAGCTTCAGATAGGATTCCAGTGTCCCGATCCCGATGGCCGCACCGCTTCCGTCTGATGAACCTTCCTTCCCAGAGGATGCATCCGGAGCAGTCTCCCAGTCCACCGTGGCGTAGATCCACGGGCCCGCGACAGTCTCATAGACCCGCTTTTCCACCAGTTTTCCGCTCTTTTCGAAGGCATCCAGTTCTTCAGGAGTCACGAAGTGGTAGTCCTCTCCGTCCTGCTCGCCTTCCCGCCGCGGCCTGGTGGTAAAGGGGATCAGGCGCTTCAGATTGGGAAAGCGCTTCAGAAGTTCCCGGTAGATGGTATCCTTCCCGGAAGCGCTTTTCCCCATCAGGTAAATGATCTTCTTCATAATTCAGGGCCTTTAGAATTTATCAGGTTTCAGGGGTGTCCCGGAAACGGAGCCACGGTTTCCATCCCTGCGCCGGGGCCTGAGATGGTTTCTGCCGGAGCTGTAGTCTCCACAGTCCCCGGACCCGGTGCCGGCGGCACGGTTTCAGAAGCCGGCGCTGCAGGACGGGTCTCCGGGCGGACATCCGGCCCTTCGACCGCGCCGTCTGACAGGTCTTCTTCCGTTTCCTCTTCTTCTTCGTCGTCATCAGACGGGGCGTCTTCTTCCGTTTCCCTGACGCCGACATCTTCCGGACTGACAGTGCGGGCGGCCTCTTCCACCATTTCATCTTCGGAAAGCTCCGCGGCGCTTTCTTCTTCACTGCCGGGAACTGCCTCCACGGTGCCTTCCTCCGCGCTGTTTTCCGAATCCTCCTCGGAAACGTCGGCGGAGAAATCGCCGCTGCCGAGAGAAGAACGGTCTCCCAGATCCAGTTCTATCGTCTTCGTATCCCTGATCTGGAACGTTCCATCAGAAGCTGCCGTTCCGCTTGTGTCATTCAGGTAGCACAGTACCTTGCCGTCCTTTGTCCAGACAGGCAGGATCTGGTCATTGCCGGAATCGAAGCCTTTTTCACGCGCTGCCGAATCCTCCACCACGTAGGCTCCCTTTCCGGTAATGATGCCGAGTTTTCCGTAGGCAGAATCGCCTGGACGGTAATCCATAAGGATCGCGTCCTCCTCCGGGAACTGGTACATATTGCGGACGCGGCCGCGGAAGGTACCGCTCACGGAGCCGGCGCCGCCTTCATAAACGTTCACGCACCAGATCTGGCTGACGGGATCGTCGCCATCCTGCAGCAGAACGCTGTAGTACAGAGAATTTCCGAGCACCGCGACGGCATCCACCGCTTCGCCCTGCTGGAGATAGGTGCTGCCGTCTCCCAGAAGAACGGCATTGCTCTTTCCGGCATTTGCCAGACGGAAGCTGTAGGATCCGATCTTCGGCGTATCCGGCCGCACGTTCGTCACCTTTCCGTCGTCCACCCGGTAGATACGGCCGTTGATCGTCTCAAAGCCGCCCAGGCCTTCCACATTCCTTCCGTAGCTGTCCTTCAGGTAATAGCGGCCGCCGTCCTCTTCCACGGTGTAGCCCTCGCCCACCGCCGCGGCCGTCGTCTCTTTCTCGAAACGGAACACTTCGTTATTGACACAGTACCAGACGGCCTGCTCCTGCACGGTGTAGCCGGTGACATGATCCGCGATCATCTCTGTTTCGTCCGACTCCATCTTCATGCGCAGAAGGACAGGCAGTCCGCCGTCGGTGCCGTCATTGTACAGGTAGTAGATCCACCCGCCGTCGAGAATGATGGAATCGTTTACGATGTAGACCGCTTCTTCCTTACGGCCGTATTCCTTCATCTGTATCGAAAGGACCGTCTCGTTCTGTTCCCTGCCGTAGCTGCGGCTGATGATCTTCAGAACGCCGTCGTCGTCAAACACGAAATTCTGGTTCCCGAATTTCTGGGATCCTGTAGCCGCGTAGCCGTTTTCGTCGAGGTAGTAAAGTTTGTCCCCGTCCTCCAGGAAACTGCTTTCCCGGAAGCTGCCGTCGGCATTCCGGTAGCGCCGGCCCTCCCGGGTCTCGTTCCATCCATAGAGGATCTCCGGCACCTCGGTCTCTCCTTCCGCTTCCACGTGGATCGCCTGCTGGGTCGGGGCCCCTTCTTCCGTGGGCCGGAGGGCGTCCGCGCTCTTCCTGACGGGCTGCAGCAGGAATACCGCTGCCCCTGCAGCGACGCCCAGACCCACCAGGGAAAACAAAAGCCGCAGCACCGCCACCGACATGCTGCCGGTGTGTTTTTTCCCGGTAATCTCCTCCGGGAGCTTCAGGAGTTCCAGTTCTTCTTCGATCCGGAGCAGCGCCGAACCTGTCTTCTCATCCAGGTCTTTCACCGGCTCCCGGTCTGTTTCCAGCGAGAACTCTTCGATCAGCACTCCCTGTTTCCTGGCTTCTTCCTTCAGGAGGACCCGGATCCACGGACGTATGATCCCTGCTTCAGGAAGGCTTTCTCTTCTTGTCCAGACCTGTTTGTACACTTCGCGGAAGATGCTCCACGCTTTCTCTTCATCACTGACTGTAGCGCGGATGTCCGCCAGTGTGTTCCGGCAGGTCAAAAGATACAGATCTTCAAATCCCGGGACTTCTCCGTTCCGGGTCTGCAGGACCGCTATGGAAAGCGGCCGGTTCAGCTGAGTGTTCAATCCATGTTCCTTTCCGTACGCGTGTGTATCAAAAAACTGCGTTTCCTCATTATACCATAACGCCGGCAGAAATTGGACAGGCCCGGGAAACTGTGTTACCATTTGATATATGAGTACCTGTACACCCGGCAAAAGTTTCTCAGACAGCATAAGGAGAGCTCTATGGCACATTTTTATTTTGTAAGACACGGAGAGACTGAATGGAATAAGGCGGACCGGATCTGCGGTATTTCCGAGAGCCCGCTGACCGGACTTGGCCGCCAGCAGGCCAGAGAAGCCGGCGAATACATCAAAGAGCAGGGCTTCCGGATCGATGAGATCCTTTACTCCCCGCTGGAGCGGGCGAAGGACACCGCGGCGATCATCTCTGAGATCACGGGGATCCCCATGCGGGAGGAGAAAAGGATCCGGGAGCACAATTTCGGAAAATGGGAGGGCGAAGGCCCGAAGAACCACCCTGACTTCATTCTTGCGAAGCAGAACTTCGCCAACGATTTTGAAGGCGGCGAGTCTTTGTTCCGGGTGGCGCAGCGGATCTACAACGTGCTGGACGAGGTCATGGCGGACGAGACTAAAGTTTATCTTCTCGTTGCCCACGGCGGCATCTTCCGCTTCATCCGTTCCTACTTTGAGAATCTGACCAACGAAGAGTTCGCCAAGTCCCTGATCGACAACTGCAAGGTGGTGCGCCTCGGCGATCCCGCGCCGGACAAGCCGCTGGAACACTCCCTTACCTGGGAAGTGACGGACGAGATGACCGCAAAGCGCATCGGAAGCGCCGGCTCCAAGATCCTCTCCACCCCGAATATGGTGGCGCTGATGGAAGCCTGCGCCCTGGAACTGGCGAAGGCCTACCTCGACGAGGACCAGACCACCGTGGGCGCAGAGGTCAGCTGCCGGCACCTGGCGCCGACGCCGGTGGGCATGAAGGTCACAGCCACCGCGAAGCTGAAAAAGATCGAGCGGAGGAAGATGTGGTTCGACATCGAAGTGCACGACGAGAAGGGCTTATGCGGAACAGGCTCACATCTGAGAGTCAAAGTGAACTCCAAAAAGATGAAGGAGAAGGGCGCGGCAAAAGAAAACAAGTAAGTCCTATAACGGCTTTCCCCGCAGGATCACTGCTTTGATATTCAGCTCCCGGTCCGTCAGGACCACATTCGCATAGGCTCCTGCCGTCAGGGTCCCGTAATCTCCGAAAATCCCCAACGCTTTTGCGGGATTTTCAGATGCGGCCCGGACGGCATCCGGGAGCGGGATCTCCATCTCCGTAACAGCACAGCGAAGACAATCGAACAGCGAGGCGACGCTCCCGGCCAGGGTTTCCGGATGGTCTGTGAGCACCGCCTTCTTTTTTTCTTTCTCGGAAAGCACTGTCACGGCCTGGCCGCCCAGTTCGTACTGTCCTGCCGGCAGGCCGCAGGCCCGCATGCTGTCGGAGATGAGGATCATATTCTCCGGTCCGAAAGCCCGAAAGGTAAAGCGGACCATAGCGGGATGAATATGGATCCCGTCTGCGATGATCTCGGCGGAGACGCCGCTTTTTTTATTGGTGTTGTACTCCAGCGCCGCGATCACGGGGCCGGGGGAGCGGTGGTGGATGCCGGGCATGGCATTGTAGAGGTGCGTGAGCTGCCGCGCGCCGGCACAGAAGGCTTCTGATGCGGTGTCATAATCCGCCGTGGTGTGGGCGACACTGATCCGGACCTCCTTCGAGAGCTCCCGGATCATTTCCATGCAGCCGGGCTCTTCCGGCGCGATATCCAGAATGCGGACGATGCCGCCGTACTGCCGCTGCAGCTCCTGGAAAAAGTCCGCGCCGCTCCTGTTCTCAGCGTCCGGAGCAGCGGACCGGATGAACTGCGGGTCCTGGGCTCCGGCTTTCCGGGGACTGAGAAAGGGTCCCTCCATCCGGACGCCCGCCACGGCCGCGGCAGGTTTGTGTCCGCAGTCCCGGACGGCCGCGCAGCTGTCTTCTTTCATATACCGCTCCGCGGCGCCCAGCACTTCCTTCAGCTTCTCTTCCCCGCAGGTCATTACCGCAGGGCAGAAGGCCGCGATGCCGTTCACAGCTTCGAACTCCGCGATGCGCCTTAAGGCCTCCGGATCCGCGTCGCAGAGATCATCTCCCGCGGCCCCGTGGAGATGGATGTCCACCAGGCCCGGCAGGGCGTAAAGACCCTCGGCGTCGATGACTTCCTCTGAATCTGCGGAATCCATATCTGTGACATTCGCTTTGCTCTGCGCCTTATCCTCAGCGATACGCTCTTCTTCGATCCGCAGGTCCTTCTTTTCAAAACCCTTTTGTCCCGTATAAACCAGCGCGTTTCTGATCAGCATCTTCTGCATGCCTCCTTGTTCCTAGGTTCAAGACTCGTTCTAAAGACAGTTTACCATACTCCAGTGACTCTCTCCCGTTTTTAATCTATACTGATAATGATCAAGTCCCGCCTGCGGGACATGCGCATGTGCATTCACAACTTTCCTCTTGATTTCTGTACCCGGAGGGCAACTGAACTATGAACTACTACGATGAATACCGCGGAAAACTCCGCACCCCGGAGGAAGCCGTCAAGGTCGTGAAAAGCGGGGACTGGGTGGACCTGTCCACCAATATCACGTTTCCCGTGCTGCTTGAGGCTGCGCTGGCGAAGCGCCGGGACGAACTGTTTGACGTGAAGATCCGCAGCAACCTGGTGTTCCACCGGCTGAAGACCGTGGAGAGCGATCCGGAGCGGAATCACTTTATCTACAACAGCTGGCACTGCTCCGGTTACGAGCGCCAGCTCTGCGACCGGGGGCTCTGCAACTTTATTCCCATGATCTTCCGGAACCTGGGACCCTACTACCGCCATTTTCTGACGGTCAATGTGGCCATGGCCAGCGTCACCCCCATGGACTGCCACGGTTACTTTAACCTTTCCTCGGGGACCGGCGTCACCCGCACCATCCTGGAGAAGGCGGACATCGTGATCCTTGAGGTCAACGAGCGGCTTCCGCACCTTCTGGGCGGCTTTGACGAGATGATCCACATCTCGGAAGTGGACTATGTGGTCGAAGGAGAGCATGGTGAGCTTCTGCAGTTCCCCATGGCTGAACCCACGGAAAACGAACTCCGCATTGCGGACTACATCCTGCCCCTCATCCCTTCCGGCGCCACGCTGCAGCTGGGCATCGGCGGCATGCCGAACGTCGTCGGCTCTCTTCTGGCGAAGTCGGACCTCAAGGACCTGGGAATGCACACCGAGCTTTGCGGCGACGCCTACTATGAACTCCACAAAGCCGGGAAGCTGACCAACGCAAAGAAAAACTACTACCGCTGGAAGGGTCTGACAGGCATCGCCTTCGGTTCCGGAGACTTCTACAAGTGGATCGACAACAATCCCACTGTCATCGCGGCGCCGCTGGAATACGTGAACTCCCCCGAGGTCATCGGCCGCATCGACAACATGATCTCCATCAACAACTGTATCGCCGTGGACCTATACGGCCAGATCTCCTCGGAAAGCGCGGGACTCCGGCAGATCAGCGGCACCGGCGGTCAGCTTGACTACCTGACGGGCGCCGCCATGTCCCGGGGCGGGAAAGCTTTTATCTGCATGAGCTCCACTTATAAGGACAAAGAGGGGAAGATGCGGTCCCGGATCGTGCCCTATTTCCAGGGTGACATCGTCACAGATCCCCGGAGCCAGGCTTACTACCTGGTGACGGAATACGGAATCGTGAACCTGGTGGGACGGACCACCTGGGAACGGGCGGAGATGCTGATCTCCATCGCCCACCCGGACTTCCGGGACGAGCTGATCAAGGCTGCAGAGCAGCAGAAGATCTGGATCTCCTCGAACAAACGGTAAAGTTGAAACAATTGCGTGGGCATCAAAAACGCCGGGAAACCGCTTTATTCTGCGGTCTCCCGGCTCATTTTTTTGAAAAGATCTTCTGAAAGCTCCGGTTTACTTGAAGCTGATGCTGTTGAGGATCTTATCGCCCATGGTACCCTCATTGATGTCCACGCGGACGATGCCGATGGACATGGCGTGATCGTCATCCAGCTGTGCGATATACTCGGTCCAGTTGTAACCGATGTTCTTGTAGGTGCGGCCCTTGAAGGTCACGCCGCCGAACTCCCGGTCATCGATATCCTTGTAGTTCTCGAACTTGTCCTTGTAGAAGTCGAATTTCTCGACGTTCTTTTCCAGCTTGAACTGGATGAAGCCGGCGCCGAAGGTGTTGACGTTCTCATTCTCCACCAGATGATCCTTCTTCTCATCATAGGCCCAGCCGGATTCCGGGACCTCCATGCTGACGGTAACAAAGTCCTCCTTGTTGCCCCAGGGGTGAATATCCACGGAGAAATCCTTCATGGCCGCATTGGCCGCTGCTGCTTTATCCGCTTCAGAAGCTTCTGCCTTTACAATGTCAAGATACTTGGATTCTGCTTCAGAAGCTGTGAATCCGCTGGAGTTGTAACCGCTGATCGTGTAGACGCCGGGCTTATTAGCCGCGTCCTTTTCATCGAAGTTCACATAGATGAAGAGATTCGGGTTTTCCTTGGAGATCCACTTGTAATAACGTTTGTTGCGCTTCATGTGATCGGAGTACTCTTCCTTGTCGAACTCGCCGTCCACACCGAAATGTTCTGCCAGATCCTTATAGGTCATGTTGAAGGGATCCTTCGCCACCTTACTTAACCAGACATAACCTTTCTGAACCTCTTCTCCGCTGATCAGGCCGTCCCCTTGAGGAACGTCTGCTGAAACTGCCGCTTTGGTCTCTGCCGCGGTGGTCTCCGCTGCCTTGGTCTCCGCTGCGGTTGTTTCTGCCGCGGTGGTGGCTGCCGCGCTGCTGCCGCCGGCGGGAGCGCTGCCGTCCCGCTTCATGACATAGGTGACGCCTGCCATATCAAGGGTCAGGGTGTCCCCGTCGATGGTGTAGGGCCATCTGGAGGTTCCGTAGGCGATGACCACGCCCGGTTCCCAGGTGACGTCCACTTTCTGGTTAAAAAGATAGAGCTCTGCCTCGCCGCCGTCCTTCAGCTCCAGATAGGTGTCGCCCATACCTGCGACCTTCAGGATATCATAAGTGACCTTCTGCCCGCCTGCCTCGTACTCGTAGATCATATATTTTCCGAGGTCGCTGCTCTGTCCAGCCGCCGCCGCTGCTGCAGCTTTTGCGGTCTCCGCTGCCGCCTTTGTGGTCTCAGCCGCCGCAGTAGTCTCTGCCGCGGTGGTGGTCTCCGCTGCCGCTGCTTCGGTGGTCTCAGCATCCGCTGCTGATTCAGCTGCTTTTTCAGTCTCCGCTTCGGCGCTCTCGCTTTCCAATTCGTTGATCTCGCCTAACAGAGCTGCCAGGGGATTGTCCTCTGAAGAAGCCTTGATCCGCTCCTGCGCCTTCTCCTTAGTTCCTTCTTTGGCAAAGACCATCTCCACTCCCTCGGCGGAGATGACCAGGACGCCGTCTGCAAGGGTTCCTTCCAGCACTTCATCCTCCGCGGACGGATTTTCCTTTTCTGCAAGAGTCAGCTTGTCTCCGTCCAGTTTCCAGAACATCTCCGCTGGATCGTCGCCGTCCTCGGAGACTGTTCCCTTGCCGTCTTCCTTCAGCTCTATGACAAAGGATTTCCGGAAATCATCCGCCGTTCCGCTTCCCATCATGGGAGCCAGCTCCTCTGCAGTCATTCCCATCATTCCTTCTACATAGTACACTCCGAGATTCGGGTCCGGCGCTTCAGTGGTCTGTTCCGCGGCCTGTCCGGGGATGCTCCTGTCCGGGGCGCCATTTGCCCCGCTGTCCTTGGCTCCTCCGCAGCCCGTGAGGCAAAGACTGACCAGTAAAACCATTGCCGCCAGCATTGCAATTATCCTTTTCATATACAGTCCTCCTTTTAATAGTTACTATCGATCAACCTCAGTTAGAACCTTCGGTTTTTCTTTTTTCTTCCATTTTCTTCAGGAACTCTTCACCGTAGCCGTAGTGCTCCACGATGTAATCCAGATCCTTGTCTCCTCGGCCGGACAGATTCACGAGAATGGAGCCGGTCTTTCCTGTCCTGGCCACCTTGATGGCGTAAGCCAGGGCATGGGAGCTTTCGATGGCCGGGATAATGCCTTCATGACGGGAAAGAAGGAAAAGCGCCTCAATGGCTTCGTCGTCGCCGATGGTGGTGTATTTCACGCGGTCCAGGTCGTGCAGCAGTGCGTGCTCCGGACCGGCGGCAGGATAGTCCAACCCGCTGGCATTGGAGTAGACCGGCGCGGGATCGCCGTTTTCATCCGCCAGCATGATGCTGTTGAACCCGTGCATGACGCCTTCTTTTCCGTAGGTGATGGACGCCGCATGGTCACCAAGTTTCGGACCGCGGCCCAGCGGCTCAACGCCGATCAGTTCCACGGGATCCGCCAGGAACGGCGTGAACATACCGATCGCATTGGACCCGCCTCCAACGCAGGCCGTCACCTTGTCCGGAAGATGCCCGGTCTGCTCAAGGAACTGCCTCCGCGCTTCTTCACCGATGCAGTACTGGAAATCCCGGACCATCAGCGGGAAGGGGTGCGGTCCGGCCGCTGTTCCGATGCAGTAGATCGCGTCCTTGTATTCTTTCGAATAGGCCATAAAAGCGGCGTCCACGGCCTCCTTCAGTGTCTTAAGGCCGAAGCTCACCGGAATCACGTTGGCGCCAAGAAGCTTCATCCGGGTCACATTCGGCGCCTGCTTCACGATATCCACCTCGCCCATGTAGATATCGCACTCCAGGCCGAAGTACGCTGCTGCCGTCGCCAGGGCGACGCCGTGCTGTCCGGCGCCGGTCTCGGCAATGAGCTTTTTCTTTCCCATATATTTTGCCAGCAGCCCTTCGCCCATGCAGTGGTTCAGTTGGTGGGCGCCGGTATGGTTCAGGTCTTCTCTTTTCAGATAGATCTGGGTCCTTCCCAGGAGGTTTGAAAGGGTCTGACAGTGATAAACAGGTGTGGGACGTCCCTGAAAATCTTTGCGGATGCGGCGGAGTTCCGCGATGAACTGCGCGGACTGCGCGATGGTATTGTATCCTTCGGCATATTCATTGAAGGCCTTGATCAGCTCGGGATCCTCCAGATAGTTGCCGCCGTATTTTCCGAAATATCCGTCTTCTGAGGGATACTCTTTCAGGTAATTGTCAAAGTCCCTGTACTTGTTCATACTTGTCGATCCTTTCTTGTGTCCGTAATCCGGTCTGATTTATGTCATATCTGGTGTTTTTCTATCATATCATATTTCTTCTGTTTCCGGGAGTTACGCCGCGTCTTCATTCTCCTGCCGCGCTGCCGGAGGGCCGATCCTTCAGGCTCCCGGACCGGGGACTACATTCCCGGGACCGCGCTCGTTGATCTTCTCCTCATTCAGGATGTCGATCATTTCCCGGATCATTTCTTCATCCTTCAGCCGGAACAGGATCTCCACCCGTCGGGAGGCGTCCATGTTCACCGATCCGTCATTGTTGTAGATGGGATTGCTGAAGGACTTTCCGCTGCTTGACAGCACTTCCTGCAGCGCCTTCCGGTCGCTTTCCGCCAGAACAGCATTTTCGTCGGACATGCAGTACTGCGCCACCGAGTACGCCCTCTTCTGGGAAAGGTCCAGGTTGAAAAGATAATCACCGACAGTGTCCGTATGGCCTTCGATGACGATCTCGGAGATATATTCTCTGTATTTGGGATCCATCAGGATCTTTGTATAGCGGGGAAGAAAGGCTGACAGAAAGTCCGCTCCGGACTCCTTCAGTTCGTCCTGGTTGTACTCGAACAGAATGCTGGAATCCATGGTAATGGCGCCGGTCTTTTCGTCCACCGAGATCTGAAGGGCGGAATCATCAAATTCCTCTTTCAGGGCTTCGATCAGTTCGCTCCTGACGCCGATGATCCGGTCCAGTTTCGCCTGCTGGGATTCCATGATATCCTTGAGTTCTTCCAGCAGTTTCGACTGCCGGGACAGCAGTTCTTCCTGTTCGGTCAGCTGTGCTTTCTGCAGAGTCAGTCTCTCTGCCTGTTCATCCAGCTGGCTCTGCTGGACTGAGATCTTTGCCTGCTGTTCCGCCGCCAGCGCTTTTTCCTTTTCCAGGGCATCCGCCTGGATGAACAGTTCCTGCTCCTTCCCCAGGAGCTCCTGCTGCTTTGTGTCAAACTGAATATTGGCATGAAGAACTGTCAGCGCAATGACGAGAACAAAAGTCAGCAGAAGTCCTGCCATCATATCGGAATAGGAAAGCCAGTAGGTCGTCTCTTCATCCAGTCTTCTTTTTTTATTCCGTGCCACGGGTCATCACCTCCTGGCTCTGGATCTCTGAATGTTCTCCACCGAATCTTTGATTAGTTCGGCCGCCTCTGCGGTCCGCTCCAGTTTTTCTTCTGCGGTCCGGAAGGAATCGGTGAAAGTATCATTCATCTCCTCGATCGCGCGTTTCAGGTCCTGTGTCAAAGCCTGCTGCTGTTCCAGCTGGGAGTCGATCACCTCGGAGGCCTCCGTCAGCGACTGACGGTACCGGTCGAGATCCTCCAGATATTCCCGGCTCACCGTCAGATCTCTGCGCTGCGCTTCTGACCGTGTGCGGATCTCCTCCAGCAGGGCGGCATTCTGCTGCTGATCAGCCACCGCTTCCTGAAGAAGCGCGTTCAGATGGGTAAAGGTGGCACCCATGGAGGCATCCATCTCCTTCAGGAAGGCGTTGACCACGGAACGCAGGGCTTCTGTCTGGTTCCTTGTGGCTACGTTCGTGAAGTCCGTGATGGTCCCGTTCAGTCTGTCAAACTGAGGCTCCATAATACGGTCCAGATTCTCCGTCACCCGCTCTGTCATTGCTTCGACCGCCGCTACCTGCTGCTGCTGAAGCTCCATAAATTTGTTGATACCATCGGTGGTGGTGTCCGGAAGAACGTATTTTTTATACGCGTCAAGGAAATCCTCCACCGCGTTCTCTGCCTCTTCCAGCTTGCACTTATAGGTGAAATTGAATACCAGGGAGAACACCAGGCCGTAGATCGAGGTGTGGAAAGCCACTTTGATGCCGTTCATCAGGGGCGCGATGCTGTTCGTCACTTCCGCTGTCGATCCGGTGTTGAAGTGCTGGAGACCGAGGGACAGTCCGATAAAGGTCCCGAGAATTCCCAGACCCGTCATGACTCCGGCCACCTGGTTCAGGATGTTCCTGTGCATCACTGAATCCACAAGACCGGTATTGATATAATCCTCAATATCGCACTTGTAGTAGGCCTTTTTGGTGTTGTCGATCCTGTTCAGCTCGAAAAGATAGTCCTGGAAGGGCTGTTTGAGACGGGGTTCCTCGAACAGCTCCACCTTGCTGGCGTTGTATGGCTCCCACAGATACTGATGGGAGTTCATGGCATCATTGCGGATCTTCTCCGCCGCAATTTCCAGATCCTCAATGATCCGGTTCATCGGCAGAAAACAATTCCGTTCACAACTTAAAAAAATCAGCCCCACGATCAGGAACATTACGATATTGACAACAAGATTCGCTGTCCCTTCTTTCTGACCTGTCGTCAGGTTCAGTCCGACGCAAAGTGCGATCATCGCAATGTAAGTCAATGTAAGAAGCCATTCATACCATTTTCTGTTCTGCACGTTTTTACCTCCGGATCCATCTGCGAAATAATAGGCAGTCCCTTGAGACCATATGAGGGTCCTTTACCAGAAAGAATATCAGAAAATCATGATTTTTTAATGAACATGTTCTGAAATTTTATCTAACGATTTCGGCCATTAAAGCTGATTCCGCGCTGTTTTACCCTTCGCACTTTCACAATATTTTTATCAGGCGCTCCGCCTCTTCCGAATGTGTCGCCCAGCTGGTCGCGATGCGCATCACTGTGTGGGAATCATCCACGTTTTCCCAGAACCCCATTTCGACTTTTTCGGACAAGGCCGCCGCCTGGGTCTTTTCCAAAAGAATAAAGATCTGGTTCGTAGGGGAATGGAAGGCAAAGGTGTATCCTTTTTCCTCCAGGGCCTGCCGGATCCGTTCCGCGGCTTCGATCGCAGTCCGGCCGATCCTGCCGTACAGATCGTCAGTGAACAGCGTGTCGAACTGGATACCGGCGATCCGCCCCTTGGCCAGCAGTGCTCCGTGCTGTTTGATGATGGTGAACAGATGGGGGATGCAGTCATGCTGCGGGATGACGACTGCTTCCCCGAAGAGGGCCCCGCACTTGGTTCCTCCGATATAGAATACGTCGCAGAGCGCAGCAATATCAGGAAGCGCCGCGTCATTTTCCGGACAGGCGAGAGCATAGGCAAGCCTTGCTCCGTCAAGATACAGCGGGATCCGGTTCTCCCTGCATATACCGCTGATCGCCCTCAATTCTTCCAGAGAGTACAGTGTGCCGAATTCCGTAGGCTGGGAAATATAGACCATGCCGGGCATGACCAGGTGGTCACGGTTTTCGTCTTCCCGGTACGCCCGGATGCATCCGGCGATATCCTCCGCCGAGACTTTTCCGTCATGCTGGGGAAGCACCAGCACCTTGTGTCCGCCGAATTCAATGGCTCCGGCCTCGTGGGTGCTGATGTGTCCGCTCTCCGCCGCCATCACCCCCTGATAGGGCCTGAGCAGCGCATCGATCATAACAGCGTTGGTCTGGGTGCCTCCCGCCAGGAAAAACACATCCGCCTCCGGCACGCCGCAGGCGGCGCGGATCCTATTCCTCGCCGACTCGGAGAATTCATCCAGCCCGTAACCGGCAGATTTCACAAGATTGGTCTCTACAAGCCGCTGAAGGATCAGCGGATGCGTCCCCTCCATATAATCAGAAGCAAAAAACAGTTTGTCTTTGCTGTTAATGTTCTTTTCCTCCCCGTTTCCATGATGCCGGATTTTTACAACCTCTTTCAAAATCCGATGATGCTATTGTATCTTTCGTGTTTACAAAACGCAAACGGCAAAATATCATAGAGGTAAAGGAGGAGTAGATGTCATGAAATTCAGAATCGATGTTGTGATGAAGGACGAAAAGGGAAAGGAACTCAGCCGCAGCACGGTCGGCGAATATGGATCTGAACTGGACGCCTATGCGGCGCTGGAGAAGCAGGAAAAGGTGCTCCGGACGCTGGGAAACAACAGCACCTGCGTAGAAATGATCCGGCTCCCGGACAAGCCCAAAAAATAATCAGAACGAACTTAGGAGTGGAAAAAAACAGAGCGGAGGATGCGGCAGAATGCAGTTATCGGCAGAACTGATCAAGGACGTTCCCTATGGATTATATACGCAGGAGGATATCAGTATCTCGGCAGATGACCTGCACGGTCTTATCACAGAGGCGGTCCCGAAAAGGGCGTACAAAGAATTTGAAGATTTCCGGAAGACTTTTGAGTGGACACATATCAACATGAAGTTCCGTTTACAAAGCCTGGAGATCGAGTTTGTTTTTGATGTGTCAAAACGGGATATCGCGACGGTCTACTTCAGCGACGCGAAGACGGGAAGACCATTCCGCTGCAGCAGTTCTCCGGTCCTTTTTACAGGGGAAGGCGATATTGTTAATGAAGTCCGGACTCTGTATGAAAATCAACCCTTTTCGCTCTAAATGTCAAAAACATAGCTACAAACAAGAAAAAGCGCCCTGCCCGGGCGCTTTCTTTCGTTTCTGCCATGTGATGTTCAGCTCAGGACGATGTCCTCCAGGCGGCGCTTCGGCACATGGTGCACGCCATCCGCGGTGCGGTAGTAGGAAGACGCCCCGCCGGCTCGCCAATGGCCAGTACCAAAAGAGGCTGGAGGTTCTCCGGCGTGCCCATGATCTTTTTAAGCTCCGAGGGCTGGAAGCTTTTGATCATGATGCCGCCGAGCCCCTTTTCAACCGCCGAAAGAAGGATGGACTGGGCGGAAATGCCGATATCCGTCTGGTATTTTGCTGCCTGATCGTTGATATCATGATCCAGGAGGATCACAATGAAGGCCGTCGGATGAGTTCCCGGGAAGGGCAGGTGAATATCCGGCAGGTTCTTGGCCCAGCCGGTGCAGGCAAGGATCGCTTCCGTCTTTTCCCATTCATTTGCAAAGTAATACTTCAGCGGCTGAACGTTCCGGCTGGAGGCGGAAAGCCTCCCGCAGTCGATCATATCCAGCAGTTCCTCGCGGCTTACCTTCCGCGCCTCATTATACCCTCTGTAGCTGCGGTTTTTTATGACGAGTTCCTTCACTGTATTCATGATACAATTCCTTTCCTCTGAAAAATCCTATTGGCTCCTTTTCTGATCAAGCTCCCCTGCCTTCCTCTGCAGCTCTCTTTCCTCCTCCGTCTCCGGAACGATGGTGATCCCGTGGGGCATGGGACGGGCACCCTTGCCGATATTGACAAAGGTGATGAAACCGTCCAGCACGGCTTCTCCCCCGACGTCCGCTGAAATGTGGGAGATAAGGCTGGTACGTCCCGCAAGGACGACGGCGCTCTTCAGACATAGGACCTCCCCCGGTTTTACAGGCCGGATAAAGTCCATGGAATTGATCCTCACCATGACGATCTGTTCAGGCGGCACGCAGGCCGCGGCGGAAATAAAACCTGCCTCGACGAACCATTCCGCTCCCCGGGCGGCGAACAGCGTGCCATGGTGGTTCAGGTCCTCTCCTTTTACAAGGTGATGCGTGATAACTGTACGGATGTTCATAGTGATGGCAAAACCTCCCGTCAGGATTCTGATTATATGTTATTTATATGTCGGCTGATTTCGAATGCCAGCCTGGGGTCATTATCCTCTTCCACATAAATAATACCACATTGCTGAAAGCCCAGCTTCTTCAGAAGGCTCTGCATCACATGATTGTCGCCGTGGGTATCGATGCGGAGATGGCCTCCGCTCTGTTCCACAGCCCAGTTAAGGCAGAAAGAACCGGTTCCCTTTACGCTGCCGTCCACCGCGATCCGGTGCACGACTCCATAGGGGCTGTCATCCATCCACGCTCCCTCCGTGATCTCCTGGTAAGTCGGTTCGGGATCCTCGCCGCAGATGTAGAAGAAAGTTCCCACGACGGCATCCCCCTCCAGGCACACGAAGCTGTGCCCTGCGGCGATATCCTGCCGGATCAGCGCCTCCGGCGGCCAGTTGGTCGCGCCCCACTGCCGCGGGTTCCCGTGGGCTGCCATAAAGGCGCGGGCATGGGCGTAAATCTCCATGATCCGCGGAACATCCTGTTCCGCGGAATGTCTTATAGTCATCATCTCTCTTATCCTCACTTTAGCATATACAAAAAACCTCAGAAATCCTTTATTTGTCGGATTTCTGAGGTATTGATAATGAGCCACGGGGGACTCGAACCCCCGACAACTTGATTAAAAGTCAAGTGCTCTACCACCTGAGCTAGTAGCCCATCTTATATAAGAAAATCCCCGAAGGGAAGCTGGGCCAGTTGGATTCGAACCAACGAGTGCAGGAGTCAAAGTCCTGTGCCTTACCGCTTGGCTATGACCCATTGAAGAGTCGTTATTCACGGTAGCGGCACGAAATGGCGCTGCACAGGCTCGCATGTGTGCAGCGCCGATTTCGTGCCGCGTACTTGCGAAGCAAGGACCGCATGGAGTGTCGGAGCCGCAAGCGCCGTAGGTGCGACTGACGTGCGAAGCACGGCAGGGCTACGACCGCCCATGCGGGACCGTGAATACGGTGAGGTAAGTATCTCACCATCCAACTAACCTAGGGTGGGTAGAGGGACTCGAACCCTCGGCCTCCAGAGCCACAATCTGGCGCGCTAGCCAACTGCGCCATACCCACCATATTGACTTATTGTGCCCGAGCTTCGCTCGGTCAGTTCTCGTTCATCACCCTACGCCGCTAAAGCGGCTACGGCTGCTGAACTCGACTACGAAAACCGCTTCGCGGTTTTCTACAAACACGGGTCCCTCCCTCGCCCAGTTCTCGTTCCCGCCCTCTGCCGCTTCGCGGCAACGGTCGTGAACTCGACTACGAAAACTGCTACGCAGTTTTCTACTAGCACGATTTGCTCCGCAAATCGCGCACGGCTCGGGCAATCCCGTGTAATAGCGTGCCCGAAGGGATTCG
>JAFSYO010000149.1 GCA_017449925.1 Stomatobaculum sp. | reverse complement strand
GGTCGATGCCGAAGACCTTCGCGCAGTTAACGGTCTCTCTTGCGATCTCGACCAGTTCGTCCTCGTTGGGCTTGATGTTGATAGCGCAGTCAGCCATGGCAAGGACCATGTTGTCGCCGGTAGCGGCCGGGCGGACCAGGATGAAGCAGGAAGACACGATCTTGTTGCCGGGCTTGGTCTTGATGATCTGCAGAGCCGGACGGACCGTATCAGCGGTGGAATAGGTAGCGCCGCCCAGCAGGCAGTCAGCCTCGCCCATCTTGATCAGCATGGTGCCGAAATAGTTTCCTTTGGAAAGGATGGGGCGTGCCTTCTCGGGGGTCATGCCTTTGGACTTTCTGATCTCACAGAACATGTCCACCATCTCGTCCATCTTTTCATAGTTTTCAGGATCGATAATGACCGCGCCGCGGATGTTGAAGCCCTCGACCTCAGCTGCTTTCTCGACCTCATCCACCTTTCCGAGAAGGATGGGGGTCAGGAAGTTGCTGGCCAGAAGACGGGAAGCCGCCTCCAGGATTCTCGGATCGCTGCCCTCTGTGAAGACGATCCTCTTCGGCTCCTTTTTCAGCTTGTCGATCATTACCTTAAATGTGTATGCCATAATAATCAGCCCCTTTCCGCGTATTGATAAATATAGTTATTTGGTCCGGCGGAGCGTCCTCCGCCCCGCCGGATAGTACCATGTCTTAAACTGTCTGCCAGTCCCGCCGGATCTTACTTGGTAAGACGAAGGGTATCTCTTGCGATCGCCAGCTCTTCGTTGGTCGGCATAAGCAGGAGCTTCACCTTGGAGTCGTCGGTGGAGATGACGCGGTTCTCGCCGCGGACGTGGTTCTTCTCATCGTCGATGAAAGCGCCGAGATAGCCGAGGTACTCACAGATCTCCTTACGCATGTTGATATCGTTCTCGCCCACACCTGCGGTAAATGCGATGGCGTCAACGCCGTTCATGGCAGCCGCATAGGCGCCGATGTACTTCGCAACGCGAAGTGCGTAAGCTTCCAGAGCGACTTCTGCCTGGTGGTTGCCGCCCTCTGCCGCTGCGTCGATGTCACGGAAGTCGCTGGAGATGCCGTTGGAAAGGCCAAGGACACCGGACTTCTTGTTGAGGACGTTCAGGCAGTCATCAACGGAGATGTTCAGCTTGTTGCAGAGGAACTGGATGATCGCCGGGTCGATGTCGCCGGAACGGGTGCCCATGATCAGTCCCTCAAGCGGGGTCAGGCCCATGGAGGTGTCGACGCACTTTCCGCCGATGGAAGCGGAAACGGAAGCGCCGTTGCCCAAGTGGCATACGATGACCTTCGCGGTCTTCGGATCAAGGCCGGCGAACTTGATGGCTTCTCCGGAAACGAAGGAGTGGCTGGTGCCGTGGAAGCCGTAGCGGCGCACTTTGTACTTCTCAAAGTACTCATAGGGAAGCGCATAGAGATAAGCCTTCTCTTCCATGTTCATACCGAAAGCGGTATCGAACACAGCGACGTTGGGCTTGCCGGGAGCAGCTGCTTCGCAGGCCTCGATGCCCATAAGGTTCGCCGGGTTGTGGAGAGGAGCCAGGTCGAAGCAGTCCTTGATGGCTTCCTTCACCTTTTCGTCGACGACGACAGAATCGCTGTAGTAGGTGCCGCCATGGACTACGCGGTGGCCGATAGCCGTGATTTCATCGGTGCTGGAGATGACGCCGCACTCTTTGTCGACCAGGGCGTCCATGACCATCTGGATAGCTTCCTTGTGGGAAGGCATGGGCTTTTCGAATTTCACTTTGTCCTTGCCTGCCGGCGAATGTGTCAGGACTGAACCCTCGATTCCGATTCTCTCGCAGAGACCCTTGGCGAGAACGCTCTCGTTGACCATATCGATCAGCTGATACTTGAGAGATGAGCTTCCGCAGTTCATAACAAGAATATTCATTGTATGTTTCTCCCTCCGATAATATAATGACATAAGAACTGATGATATAATTATACGGCAAATCTTGCGCTGAACACAAGTAAGCTTTGTGTATTTTTAGGGAAACAGACAGCTATTTCCATTCTTTTTTTATCTGTTATTGATTGTTTTGATTCCCTGACAGGAGGACTTCCAAATGACGCCTGACGGCGCCCGCATCGCGGGAATCATCGCGGAATACAACCCATTTCATAACGGCCACCTGTACCAGATGCAGAAATCGCGTTCCACCACCGGCGCCCCCTGGTGCATCGTCCTGCTCAGCGGCTCCTTTGTCCAGCGCGGAGAACCGGCCCTGTACAGCACTGCCGCCAGAGCCGAGGCAGCGCTCCGGTGCGGTGCAGACGCGGTGTTCGAGATCCCGGTGCCCTTTTCCACCGCCTCGGCCAGGGATTACGCGTATTTCGGTACAGCGCTTCTCTCCGCCCTCGGCGTCTCTTACATTGCCTGCGGAACAGAGGACGCTTCCGCTGAAGATCTGATGCTTCTTGCGGAAGCGGCGGATGAGTCCACGGTCACTTTCCGTTCTGCTCTCCGGGAGGGTGTGAAAAGCGGTCTCACCTATCCGGACGCAAGACTCCGGGCGATCCTTCTGGACCTGGAACAGGCGGGCGCCGCGGAATCGACGCTGAACCGCGTTCGTTCTGTACTTTCCCAGCCGAATAATATTCTTGCCTTTGAATATGCCCGGGCGATCCGGGAAAGCGGTTCTTCATTGAAGCTCGTGACCACCATACGAAAAGGAAACGGCTATCATGACCCGGTTCTGCGCGGGTCCTTTTCCTCCGCCACAGCCCTCCGGCAGCAGCTTTTTTCCTCCGGAGATCTTTCTTCCCTTACGCCTTACATGCCGAAAGCCGCCGTGGAGACTTTTTCCGGGACCCTTCCCCTGTCCCCGGACGCCTTCTGCCGGCCTCTCCGGGAACGTGTCCTTCAGCTGAAATACGAAGGCAGGGACCTGACGGATTTCGCTGACGTAAGCTCCGGTCTCTCGGATCGGATCTTGCGGGCCGATCTGCGCAGTGATTCCTGGAACAGCCTGGTGAGCTCCATCAAGACCCGGCAGTACACCCACACCCGGATCTCCCGGGCATTGATCCACATCCTGCTGGATATCACCGCGGAAGATGTTCACCTGTGGAAATCGCTTCCTGCCTGGCCCTGCGCCCGCCTTCTTGGTTTCCGCAGGGAATCGGAATCCGTTCTTTCCGCCCTGAAGCTTTCCTCTTCCGCTGTGATCCTGAGCAAAGCCGCGGACGCTGTATGTCTCCTGGGGGAGGATTCGCCCTCCTTAAGTCTTCTGAAGGCAGAAGCCTACGCCCAGGAGCTCTGGAACTCCGCCTATTTCGAACAGTACGGGACGCGGCTTCCTGACTATTACCGGCAGCAGATCATCGTCGTGTAAGGGATTGCATCGCCCGGCTATTGTGATATAGTATTCTTTCAGTACGTCCCCGGTCGTCCCGGAGCGATGTACGGACCAGGTTTTTATGGAGGTTATATGGATTATATTCTTTTGCTGGCTGTAGTTCCGCCGCTCTTCCTGATGCACTATGTGTATTCACTGGACAAAATTGAAAAGGAGCCCCGGGGACTGATCACTAAGCTGATCCTTCTCGGCATGGCAAGCTGTATTCCTGCAGGAATCATCGAAAGCCTCCTCTGCGGCATCCTTTACAACATTATGGATCCCGAGAGCCTTCCCGCTCTCCTGATCGAGAACTTCCTCATTATCGCTGCAGCGGAAGAAGGCGTAAAGCTCTGGGTGACCAAGCGTACCTGGAAGGATCCTGCATTCAACTACCGTTTTGACGGCGTGGTATACGCTGTGGCAGCTGCCATCGGCTTTGCCCTGCTGGAAAACGTCATGTACGTCGTCTCCAGCGACGGCGGTCTGATGGTCGGGCTCATGCGGGCAGTGACCAGCATCCCCGGACACTGTACCTTCGGCGTTTTCATGGGACTTTTCTACGGAGAGGCAAAACTTGCTTCCGTCCGGGGCGACGAAGCACTTGCCCGCCACCTCATGAAAAAAGCCTATCACATCCCGATCCTGCTGCACGGATTCTATGATTTTATCCTCAGCACACCCTACGACTTTATGATCATCGTCTTCTACGCTTATATCTTCATCCTTTACAAATACGCGAAGAAGCGCATCCAGATCGCGGCTGCCTCGGACGAACCCCTCGCCCCGCCCCCGCCGGAAAATTACTTCTTTAACGAGAGGAACCCGTTTATCTGAAGCCGCAGTGGGGGTATATCTGCAAGTATTTGTCTGCACTCCCTTGGTTTCCTGGAAATTCCCGTAAATCCAGCCAAATCTAAGCATCTGGAACCTATAATTGGGGCTATTATAGAGTAGTACCCGGATGCACTCCCTTGGTCGAGAAAAAAACATGGGAGTGCATCTGGGTAATTCGTTTCTATAGCCCCAGCACAGGATGTTAACAAGCTTCCAGGTGATTAAAACGACTGATAAAATGGAGTGCAAAGCGAGACTTGCCAGCTATGCCCCCAAGAATATGAGATGCGGCACTCGCCACGCGGCTACTCGGGAAACGTCGCTTCGCTCCGTTTCCCTCGTGGCGCGGCATTCGCCGCATACAAAAAAGCAGAAAGACAAGTCCCTTCAAGCGAGCCTGGGTTCCTTGTCTTTCTGCTTTTTTCCGCGTGGCTCATTGCTCACGCGTCAATTTTTGAAACTATGAATCGGGGCGGGAATGCGGCCGGTGCGGCTGATGAATCCGGCGCAGCTGTAGGTGTTGACGGGGATCACGGGGGCGTAGCCGAGGAGTCCGCCGAACTCCACGACGTCGCCGACTTTCTT
>JAFSYO010000148.1 GCA_017449925.1 Stomatobaculum sp. | reverse complement strand
GCAGGATATCAGGATCAAAAGCCCTGTCGTTATGAACCGGCATCAGCACAGGATCTGCCGTCAGGCCATGGATGCCGCCGGGATGACAGAGATCTCATTCCGGGTGGCCGGTGTGTTCTCGAACCGTCATGTGACCCTCGACACCGGGAAGGGCTGCGGTCTCTGGACGAAAGAAAGCTTTTTTGAGGAGCTGAAGACGCAGCTCGCCGTGGAAGAGGAACGGATCCCAGATCCGCAGAAGGTCGTGGATCAGCTCGTGGCGATCACGAAAAAGATCGGGCCGGAGAAAAAGAAGCAGAAAAACTGAACACAGAAACAAAGAAATGCCCTGTCAGCTGTCTGACAGGGCATTTCTTATCTCTTCAGTTTGCGCAGATCCCGGGAGCGGGATCCGAAGCTTTTTATCCGCGGACTTCCTTCACGATGGCAGCAGCCTCAGCGACCAGCTTCTTGATCTTGTCGAACTCGCCGGCCTTGATCATGTCGCCCTTGACCATCCAGGAACCGCCGCAGCAGAAGATCTTGTCGCTCTTCAGGTACTCAACAACATTCTTCGCGTTGATGCCGCCGGTGGGCATGAACTTGACGTGCGTCAGAGCAGCGCCGATAGCCTTGATCATGGACAGGCCGCCTGCGTTCTCCGCCGGGAAGAACTTCACGTGGTCGAGACCCATCTTGACAGCCAGAGTGACCTCAGAAGCAGTCTGGGTGCCGGGGCAGACCGGGATGTCTCTGTCGAGGCAGTACTGGACGATCTCGGTGTCAAGGCCGGGAGCGACGATGAACTTCGCGCCTGCCGCGACAGCGCGGTCGACCTGCTCGGTGGTCAGGACAGTGCCTGCGCCGACCAGCATCTCCGGGAACTTCTCAGCCATGATGCGGATGGACTCTTCAGCAGCTGCGGTGCGGAAGGTCACCTCGGCAGCCGGAAGGCCGCCCTCCATCAGTGCCTTGCCCAGCGGCTCAGCGTCCTTTGCATCGTTCAGGACAACGACCGGGATGATGCCGATCTCAGAAAACTGCTTGTAGATAGCTTCGCTCTTTGCGCTCATGATTTTTTCTCCTTAATTTATGTGAAAACGATATTCTGCGGAATTCAGTGATGGCTGGAACTTTGTAATGGAAGGGGGATCAGCGCTTCACGCGTGCGCCTGCGCCGCCCATGATAGCTTCGACTTCCTTGACGCTTGCCATGGAGGTGTCGCCCGGGGTGGTCATTGCCAGTGCGCCGTGAGCTGCACCGTAGTTGACTGCCTTCTCCGGATCGCCGGTGGTCATCAGGCCGTAGACAAGGCCGGAAGCGAAGGAATCGCCGCCGCCGACGCGGTCCATGATCTCCAGGCCGTCATAAGCCTTGGACATGTAGATCTCGCCGTCAGCCCAGCACATTGCCTTCCAGTCGTTGACGGTCGCGGTCTTGACGGTGCGGAGGGTGGTAGCGACAGCCTTGAAGTTCGGATAGGTCTTCGCAGCCTCGTTGATCATCTTGCGGTATCCGTCAAGGTTCAGCTCCTTCAGGTTCTCGTCGTTGCCCTCGATCTGGAAGCCAAGGCATGCGGTGAAGTCTTCCTCGTTGCCGATCATGACGTCGACATACTTCGCGACTTCCTTGTTGACTTCCTGAGCCTTTGCCTGGCCGCCGATGGCGCTCCACATGGAGGGACGGTAGTTCAGGTCGTAGGAAACGAGGGTGCCGTACTTCTTCGCAGCCTTGCAGGCAGCGATGACGGTCTCGCAGGCCTGCTCGGAAAGAGCAGCGTAGATGCCGCCGGTGTGCAGCCACCGGACGCCCAGCTCACCGAAGATATAATCAAAATCGAAGTCAGCAGGAGTTGCCTGGGAGATAGCGGTGTTCGCACGGTCAGAGCAGCCGACTGCACCGCGGATGCCGAAGCCTCTCTCGGTGAAGTTGATGCCGTTTCTGCAGATGCGGCCGATGCCGTCGGTCTTCTTCCAGTAGATCAGAGAGGTGTCAACGCCGCCCTGCTCGATGAAGTCCTTCATCAGCATACCGACCTCGTTGTCAGCGAAAGCGGTGATGACAGCGGTGTTCAGGCCGAAGCACTTGTGCAGGCCGCGGATGACGTTGTACTCGCCGCCGCCTTCCCATGCACGGAAGCTTCTTGCGGTGCGGATCCGGCCCTCGCCCGGATCCAGACGAAGCATGACCTCGCCCAGGGAAACGGCGTCAAACTTGCAGTCTTTTCTGTCTCTGAGATTCAGTTCCATGATTTTTTCCTCCTCTGATCTGACTTCGATATATTTGTTTCACATTGTGAAATGCAGTTTCGCATTGCGGTAAACCCTACGACTATAGTATAAAGCGCTTTCATCGAATGTCAACAGGCAAATTCGAAAAAATATATAGAAAAAACAGATGAAATACCATTGCACTGCGTTCCACGATGCGATATAGTATTTCATATAACGAAAGGAGGACGAGATGGAAGACAAAAATCCGATCCAGGTCGCAGGCAGGCTGTTCGGCGCGCTGGAGTACCTGGTGGATCATGGAAATGTCTCTCTTGCGGAACTGGCGGAAGCGCTGGATCTGAACAAGAGCACGGCCCACAGGGTCGTTTCTTCACTCCTCTACATGGGATACGTCCGGCAGGATCCGGATACCGGGAACTATGGTCCCAGTTTCAAGGTGGTGGACCTCGCCGGCAAGGTCATGGGCCGGGTCGACGTCACTGAAATCGTCCGCCCCTGTCTGCAGAAGCTGATGCGGAGATGCGGGGAGACGGTCCATTTTGTGGAGCGGGAGGAAGAGAACTGCGTCTATATTGATAAGGTAGAAGCACCCCAGAACCAGGTGCGCATGGTGTCCCACGTCGGAGGTGTGCTGCCCTTTTACCGTTCTGCGGTGGGGAAGGCGCTGGCGGCACGGATGCCGGAGGAGGAAGTCCGGTGGCTCTGGGACCGCTGCAGGATCGAGCGGACCACGCCCTATACTATCACGAACTTCGAGGAGTTTATGGAAGTCCTCGAAGAAGTCCGCAGAAAGGGCTATGCCCTGGACAATGAAGAAAACGAGACCGGCGTAAGGTGCATCGC
Organism: Stomatobaculum sp.; assembly: GCA_017449925.1. The sequence goes on along the minus strand of JAFSYO010000148.1, from coordinate 235 downwards.
GGCGGCGCTGGACATCCGGGAGGAGCACACCCGGTACGCCTTCAGTATTTCCGTCCCGATCATGCGGATGGACAACGACCGGATCCGGGAGCTTTCCGAATATGTCCGGGAGACAAAAGAAGAGATTGCAGAGGCCTTCCGGTAAGCAGGATGAGACAGGGGACGGTTCTCTGTCTCCTTTTGCGTGCGGGGCCGGCAAAGAGATGCACCGGAAATAGACACGCCGCCTTTGTGT
>JAFSYO010000147.1 GCA_017449925.1 Stomatobaculum sp. | reverse complement strand
CCGTTGTTCTGGAAATAATACCAGTGAACTTCCGGCTCGTCGTCGTCGTTTCCGGCATCCTCATTGTCGATGGCGATCCACTGGTTGCGGACCATAGCGCCGTTGGCGTCGACATAGTAGTAGTCGTCGTCATCCTCGATCAGCATGTCGGTTGCCATGTAGCCGTCAGCATCCAGATAGAACCAGTTGTCGCCGGACTTGGCCCACTTATCAGTAACTTTCTCTTCTGCCTTGTTGTAATAAACCCAGGTACCATCCTCTTCCTGCCAGCCGGTAGCTGCGAAGGAAGTCATGGATGCACCGATTGCAAGAAGCGCTGCTGCAGAGATAACTGCAGCAATCTGAAACTGCTTTCTCATAATAAATGCACTCTCCTTTTTCTCTTTTTTTGAAACCATTGAAATCCCTAATTGCGTATGAGGAAATTTTACGCCTGTTTTGGACAAAATGCAACTTACAATTACCTTACAGGCAATCTCCTCGTCGGATTACGGTCTAAGTATAGCCCAGGAAAAACCGGAATTCTATATCAGAAACAGGGCGATTTTCTTACAGAAAGTTTACAGCGGCGCATTTTTCCCCTGAAATTGTATTTATATAAGTACAATCTTAGTCCGAGGCACGGCGGAAGGCCTTATTTATGCCCTCCGGAGTGCGTGAACCGGGATAAATCAGGGTCAAAAACCCGTGTTCTGTTCAGCAGATCCTTATTTTACCTTCGAGGTTTTTCATTGTCTGCCGTTTTTTCTCTTCTGTCGCTTCCGCGTAAATGTTCATTGTCGTGGAAATATCAGCGTGACCCATAATATCCTGGATCATTTTGATATTCGTCTCGTTTTCACAGAACCGGGTACAGAAGGTATGTCTGAGATTATGCGCCGAGAAATGAGGCAGAAGAACTGCTTCGCGGTTCTCCAGGCGGGCGGCAGCTTCTTCTTCCTTATTATAATCATTTCTCATCCGTTCCAGCGCCCGGTTCAGGTCGCTGGGATTGTGGACGGCTTTTCTGCGGTTCATGAATACAAAGCCTTCGTATCCATCGATCACGGACAAGCATCCGCCGGTCTTTTCCTGACGTTCTTTTTCATTAAGAAGGGTACGGCGTACTTCACTGAGCATCGGGATCGTCCGGACACCGGAGATGGTCTTTGGGGTAGACACATGCATCCTGCACTTTGATTCTCCCAGTTTTCTGTAGACCAGGCTGTGATTGACCGAGATCAGGTCGTTGTCAAAATCACAGTCTTCCCAGCGGAGGCCGATCAATTCTCCTACGCGGCAGCCGGTGCCGAGAAAAACTGTGATCAGCGGAAGCCAGGACCGGTATCGGCGCGAGGAGATCAGGTATTCAATAAAACGGATCTGTTGGATCTCGCTGAAAGCCCGGCGATGGGGCTTTGTCTGGTGCATGGCCCGCCGGATCTCTGCCAGCAGTCCCGCCGCAGGGTTTTTCTGGATATAACCGTCCCGCACAGCCAGCTGAAGAACAGGATGAATGATTCCGTGGATCATTCCCATGCTGCTGACATTAAACGGCTTCGACTTGCACAGACGGCCGGTTCGCCGGTCCCGCATCGTCACTCCGGAGGTCACCATTCTGATATAGAAGGAACGCAGATCAGAATAGCGTATTGAATCCACTTTTTTCTCTCCCAGATTCGGAGCGATATACCCTTCGTACAGATAGATGTAGTTTTCCCGGGTGGTGGGTTTCAGCTCCGGTTTGTTCTCAAGATATCTTGTGAACATCAGGTCAAGAGTCGGATATCTTATGTACTGTCCATCCGGCATCAGCAGCGATTCTTCCACATATTGCTCTAGTTCCCGTAAACTTGCGGTTTTCTTTTTGCCCGGTCTTACCGGATCTCCCGGTTTCAGGCGCCAGCTGTATACGGCACGCCTTTGTCCGTCATAGTCTTTATACCGGTACCGGTACCGGCCGCTCTGCAGCTGGTCTTCCCCTGATATCAGCAGACGCCCCTGACTGTCTCTTCTGTCGGTCATATTGTCTTTTCTGCCTGTCATACAGTTTCTCCAAATAATAGTCTCTTGAGAAGATATATTCATTCTATCAAATCTGACATATTTCATTTGGGTTAATACAGGGTTATTTAATGTCTGAATATTTCTGGAATTTTCCTTATATATTAAGAAATAATAAGATATCAGCATTATTATTATGAGAAAGCAGACTAAAATTGCTGCAATCGTTTCTGCAGCAGCGCTTCTTGCAATTGGTGCATCCATGACTTCCTTCGCAGCTACCGGCTGGCAGGAAGAGGATGGTACCTGGGTTTATTACAACAAGGCAGAAGAAAAAGTTACTGATAAGTGGGCCAAGTCCGGCGACAACTGGTTCTATCTGGATGGCGACGGCTACATGGCAACCGACATGCTGATCGAGGATGACGACGACTACTACTATGTCGACGCCAACGGCGCTATGGTCCGCAACCAGTGGATCGCCATCGACAATGAGGATGCCGGAAACGACGACAACGAGCCGGAAGTTCACTGGTATTATTTCCAGAACAACGGTAAGGCTTACAGAAAGAAAGGTTCCACCAGCGTTTTCAAGAAGAGCATCAACGGCAAGACCTACTGCTTCAACGAGGACGGCCAGATGCAGTACGGCTGGGTCAGCGACGAAGGCGAGACCGATTTCGAAGATGATGCTTGGTCTAACTGCCAGTACTACTTCGGCGATGAGAACGACGGCGCTATGAGCGTTGGCTGGAGACTGATCTCCATCCTTGACGAGAACGGCGCTGAAGACCTTCAGCCCGGCGACGCTTTCTGGGATGAGGATCAGGATCGTTGGTTCTGGTTCAAGTCTTCCGGTAAGAAGCAGACCAACAAGGACAACAAGACCATCAACGGCAAGAAGTACGGCTTCGACGAGTACGGCCGCATGGTAGCTGACTGGTACACCAAGGACGCTACTGAGACCATCGCTACTCCTGGTCAGGTTGACACTCCTGCTACCGTTCCGGATGCACAGGGTAAAGAATCCTACACCGAGACCTTCATGTACTTCAGCAGCCCCGAAGATGGTGCTCGTTACACCAAGGGCTGGTTCAAGGTTGTTCCTGGTTACTATCTGCAGAAGGGCAAGTATGACGATGGCGACAGTTACTGGTACTATGCTGACGGCAAGGGCCACCTGATTGCTTCCGAGATCAAGACCATCAAGTCCAAGAAGTATGCATTTGACAACTATGGCCGTATGAAGAAGGGCCTGCAGTTCATTACCTTTGCTGAGGCTGGCGAGACCAAGCAGATCGCATCCGTCCTGGCTGATGATGATTATGATGTTATCGCTGGATTCAAGGGCTATGACAACGAGGACAACTTCGACGAGACCGTCAGGAACCTGATCAGCGATCTTCAGACTGGTAAGTATGCGTTCTACTTCTTCTCCAACGATGAAGATCACGACGGTTCCATGAAGACCGGCAAGCAGAACATCACCCTTGATGGCGACAACTTCACCTTCCGGTTCTACAACTCCGGCGCTCGTAAGGGCCAGGGTATCACCGGCGTCGACGATAAGAAGATCTATGTCGGCGGCAAGCTGATCGCAGCTGATAAGGACAACAAGGTCGAGTTCTTCGCTCTGCAGAATATCGGTACTGATGATATTATCAAGGGTAAGAAGTACACCATCTCCGATCTGATCAGAGAAGGCATCATTGTTCCCAACGGCACCAGCAAGAGCGGCGACGAGGCTTACTACAAGACCGCTGATGCTTATGCAGGCACTAAGTTCGCTCAGTACTTCGTCCCGGTCAACACCTCCGGTGCTATTCTGACCAGCGGAACCAAGAAGGATGGAGACGATTACAAGATCGCCCTGTCCAGCACCACAACGACCATCCTTGGCAAGGCTGGCGTCAAGACCGGCTACATCACCAAGATCACCCTTAAGTAATTTCACTGCAACCGGTTAGAAGTTGCTCTTGAAAACGAAATACTAATTGCGGCAGACAGGGGACCGAAAGGTCCCCTGTTTGTTGTTTAGAACAGGCTGTTGTGAGGAGCACTATTATTCTCAAGCGAGTTTTGAATTCGAAAAGTTTTAAGACCCTCTTACGAATCATTACGATTCGGCTTTTCATCTTGTGCCGCTGAATGTTTCCGTTTATAATGCAACCATCAAAACGAAAACTGTGAATGGACCGCGGTGTTCTGCGGTTTGGATAACAAGGACTGAAACAGGAGGTTTTAAAATGAGAAAACTCGCAGCAGCGGCGCTGACAGCCGCCATGGCCCTCTCCATGACCACCACCGCTTATGCGGTAAGAGGATGGGTCCAGGATGAAGCAGGAAACTATCGATTCTATCTGAATGACAATGTCTATGTGACCAGCGGATACACGGAAGACGGCTTCTGGGTGGACGTGAACGGAATCTGGGACGGCAGCGCCAGTATCGGAACTCTTCAGGAGGACGGCAACTATGAGATCATCAAAACGCCGTTTGACGACCTCGATATCCGGGGGGACATGATCTTAAGAAGCAAAGGAGATCCGGTTCTGGATGAGGAAAACATTTGGCACGTAAAGGTGGATGTTCTGGACACAGGGTTTGCATCGGCTGCTGAGCTTCGCCAGATCCAGGCGGGGGATATCCTGGAATTCCCGGGACTTGGTTTTCCGCTGACGGCATTGACCAGAGGAAAGCCTACCGTTTATCATGCGGCCAATGAGGAGAAGGGGATTCAGTCTTCCACCAGCGGCTACAGAGTCACCTGCACGGATGAAGCCGGCAATACTTATGTGCTTACGAAGAACCGTCTGAGGAAAACCTCTGCCGATGGCAGCCAGACAGAGACGATTCTCCGGGAAGTGGCACAGGACGTTGAAATCGAGATCCCGGGCTTTATGGGTGTTGAAAAGGCAGGCGGCACCACCCAGACCCATACCATGCAGTACATTCTTGAGAACGGGATGATGTTCAAGGCGGACATGAAGGGCACTCGGGTGACAAACGCATACGATGTGTCGTATAATTACAATACGACCACAGCAACAGAGTACGACGAACACGCGGCTCACGGAAACCTGGTTATCAAGAGAGAGTAACCACAAAAAGGATACTGAAGATGAAGAGATGTCTGACGCCGGTACTGGCGGTTCTCATTTCAGTCTTTCTTGTCATACCTGTGCATGCGGAATGGGTACAGGATGCCAAGGGATGGCGCTACAGAGGAGAGGACGGAAAGTGGCTTACGAACACAGTCACTCCGGACGGCTGTAAGGTGGGCCAGTTTGGTTACTGGGAAGGGAATGATGTCTTTTCGGATTTTAAGATTTTGGGCGCGCGGGTCTTGAAAAGCCAGGGAGATGCTGTGCTGGACGAGGAGCAGGGGGTCTACCGGGTTACGGTCGATGCCTACGATACCGTGTTCCTGTCAGAAGAAGAGATCCGCCAGATCAAAAAAGACGATGTAATTGAGTTTCCGGAGCTGGGAATTCGTGCAACGGCGACGACAAAAGCTTCGAAGAGCACTGTCAGAGCCGGTTCCGCAAAGGATACCGGACCGAACAAAGAGATCGAAGAAAAAAAGAGCCTTTACCGGGTGCGTCTGATCGATTCAGAGGGGCAGAATTACATTCTTACATCTCAGCGGCTTCGGAGGACTTCAGCGGATTCTTCCACAACGGAGACGCTTCTCCGGCCGGTAGCCCAGGGGATCCAGATCCTGGTCCCGAAGAAAGAACGGTCTAAAAAAGCTTCCGGTACAAGCCAGTATTCGGCAACACCGGCTCTTCTGCAGAAAGGAATGCTTTTCACCGCGACGATCCGCGGCAACATGGTCCTGGAGATCAAGGACTCCACCTACAATTACGACACTACTACAGCTCCTGAATTTACTGATGAAATGGTTCAGGAGAAGATCAGAGAAGCAGCAGACGAAACGAATATCGGTCCGGCAGAAGAGCTGGATCCGGAGGAATAAATGTTCAGTTGACACCCTGTCACTTTTCGAGTACAATCTCGAGTGTGACAGGGTGTCATCTATTGTTATATCAGGGTCAACGGAGGGGGAAAAAAGCATGGCCACAGACCGTTTCCTTAAGCTGTCTGAGGAGAAAAAACAGCGGATCCTCGCTGCGGGCTTTGCGGAGTTCGCGCGATGTCCGTACCGGGACGCCAGCATCAACCGCATCATCAAGGACGCGGATATTTCCAGAGGCAGCTTTTATACGTATTTTGAGGACAAGATGTCCCTGTTCTGTTTTATCCTGGCGGAACTGATCGGAAAATTCGACGAGGAAGTTTTCGGCTTTCTGGACAAGAGCAGAGGAGATCCCTTTCTCTGCGCGGAGCAGATCTATGAGACCTGCCGGACCAGCATGCAGTCCAATGAAGTGGCGGGATTTGTAAAGAATCTGTTTTCCGACACGGAGACATTGCAGGAACTGATGGCTGACGGAAGAATCATGAATCCTCCGGATACCGAATGTCAGGAAGCAAGAGCTTCAGAAGAAGAAACTGCAGAGGAAGCTGCAGCAAAAGAAGAGGGATCGGACGCGGAGAGTGCGAAGCGGAACATCCACCGTCTTTTCCGGGCCACCACACACCGGGTCTGGGAAATGATGGACCATGAAAAGTATGATCTTGATGAGGAGCACACGCGCTTCCTCTATCCGCTGATCATGATGCTGACCTTCCGGAGCGGTGCCGTGGCAGCCCGTTTCCCGGACCAGGAAAAAGAGATCCACAGAGCGCTGAATATGGAGCTGAATCTTCTGAAATACGGCGCGCTGCGCAGAGAGAAAACTACATCAGAGGGGGACAGGTAAGATGAAAAAGGCAGGAAAATGGATCGCGTTTCTGATCGTGGCGGCACTGCTGGCGCTGATCGCGGTACGCTTCATGAAGAAAAAAGAGGTCGGTCAGGAAGAGACCCGTCCCACCGTGGCCGTCGGTCATCCGGAGAATCGTGACATCATCAACCTGAGCACAGCCATCGGCACCATTGAACCCCAGGAAGAGGTGTCGGTGCTGCCGAAGATGTCCGGAGAGATCACAGCAGTGAATTTCGCAGTGGGCGATACAGTGGAGGAGGGCCAGGTGCTCATCAGCATCCACAGCGACGCCCTGGATTCTCTGCAGATCCAGGTGGACGCGGCGAAGATCGCCATGAACGACGCCCAGACGGCTCTTTCCCGCACCGAGGCCCTGTTCTCTACCGGCGCTGTGTCCCAGCAGCAGCTGGAGAGCGCCCAGAGCGCGGCGAAAAGCACGAAGCTGTCCTACCAGAACGCCAAGACGCAGCTGGAGCTGCAGACGGGCTACACTGAGGTGAAGGCACCCATCAGCGGCGTTGTGGAGACGAAGAATGCGGAGGTCCATGACCAGGCCAGCCCCGCGGCGCCCATCTGCACCATATCCGGCGCCAACGGAATGCGGATCGCCTTCGGCGTGACGGAAAGTGTCATGAAGCATCTGAACCTGGGAGATGAGGTAGAGGTGGAAAAGGGGCCCCATACAGTCAAGGGGCAGCTGACCGAAGTGGGCAGCAAGGTCTCTTCCAGCGGTCTCTTTGACTGCAAGGCGCAGCTTCCCGGCGCGGAGGAAGCAGGCTTTACCAGCGGCTCCAAAGCAAAGCTTTCCCTGATCTCCGACCAGGTTAAGAAGGTAATGACGGTTCCCCTGTCCGCTGTCAGCTATTCCGACGGTACGCCCTTCGTGTACTGTTTCGAAGACGGCACAGCCATAAAGAAGGACCTGGTCACCGGCCTGTTCGACGAAAGCTACATCGAGGTGAAGGAAGGCCTCTCCGCGGATGACCAGGTGATCCTTACCTGGTCCAACGAGATCTACAACGGCGCGGTGGTCCGGACTGTGGAGGAAGCGGAGGCGGAGAGCAAATGAAAAATCTGACAAAATTTGCCCTGATGCGTCCGGTGACCATGCTCCTCGCGCTGGTCACAGTGCTGTACTTCGGACTGCAGGGCGTGTTCGGCTCCCCCATGGAGCTGACGCCCGACATCAACTTCCCGATGATGATCATCTACACGACCTTCCCGGGGGCAGGTCCCGAGGACATCGTGGAGACCATCTGTAAACCGCTGGAGAATTCCGTGTCCACCCTCTCCGGCATCAGGACATACTACAGCTACGGCATGGAGAACGTGGCCCTGATGATGCTTCGTTACGAGTATGGCACCAACATGGACACCGCATACCTGGACCTGCGGAAGCAGATGGATATCGCCCAGAACAGCCTCCCGGACGACGTTGGGGATGTCACCATCATGGAGATGGATATGAATGCCATGCCGGTCATGCAGCTGATGATCCGGGGAGGCACAGACGGCAATCTCCGGAGCTATGTGAACGATGAGATCCTTCCGGAGCTGGAGAAGATCTCCTCGGTGGCGGAAGCAACGGTAAACGGCGGGCGGGAATCCTATATCCGCATCGAGCTGGACCGGGCAAAAATGGAACAGTACGGACTGACCATGGACACCCTTGCCCAACTGATCGGGGCGGCGGACTTCACCATCCCCTCCGGCAGCATCGACCACGGTGACCAGTCCCTGAATGTCAGTACCGGTGCCAGCTACAAGAGCGTCGAAGCTATTAAGACCATCACGCTTCCTCTTAGAAGCGGCGAGGTGATCCAGCTGTCCGATGTAGCGACGGTCTATGACAAACTGGAAGACAGAAAGAGCGTGGCCCGCTATGACGGCGAGGACATCGTGACGGTCTCGGTTTCCAAGCAGCAGAGCGCCTCCGCGGTGGATGTGTCCAGAGCGGTCCGCCGGACCTTTGAGAACCTGAAACAGAAGAACCCCACCCTGAACATGGAGATCATCCGCGACTCCGCGGACAATATCAAGGACAGCCTGAAGGGTGTCTTCCAGACGCTGGCTCTGGCAGTCGTGCTGGCCATGCTGATCCTCTTTATCTTCTTTGGGGACCTGAAGGCTTCCCTGATCGTCGGCACCTCGATCCCGGTGTCGGTCATGGTGGCCCTCTGCTGTATGAGCGCCATGGGATTTTCCATGAACCTGATCTCCGTCGGCTCCCTGGTACTGGGCGTCGGCATGGTGGTGGACAACTCCATCGTGGTCCTGGACAGCTGTTTCCGGCAGAAGACGGTGCGGAGACTGAGCTACTATGAAGGAGCGCTGGAAGGATCGGAGTACGTGCTGGGCAGTATCGCCGGCTCCACCGCCACTACCTGCGTCGTGTTCCTGCCCCTGGCGCTGCTCACCGGCTTGTCCGGCCAGCTGTTCAGCCAGCTGGGCTTCACTATCGTGTTCTGTATGCTGGCATCACTCCTTTCTGCCTGCACCATCGTGCCCCTCCTGTTCTATTTTCTGCACCCGCAGGAAAAGAAGGAAGCGCCGGTGAACCGTGTCATGAAGGGGATCGAGAACTGGTACCGGAACGTTGCCGCAAAGATCCTGCCCCGCACCCGCACGACCATCCTGGTGGTGATCCTGCTTCTGGCCACAAGTTTTGTTATGGCGGGCCGTCTCGGCATGGAGCTGCAGTCGGAGATCGACGAAGGCCAGATCAGCGTCACGGTCAATTTAAAACCCGGCCAGGATATCGAAAAGATCAGCAATACCCTGCTCAAGGTGGAGGAGATCATCTCCGCGGACCCGGATGTGGACGATTATCTGGTGTCCTATGGCTCCAGCGGCGTTGGATACAGTCTCGGGAGCTCCAGTGCTACGGTGACCGCATATCTGAAGGACAGGGGTTTCAAAAAACCCAGAAAACGGACCACAGACCAGGTGATCGCGGACTGGAAGACGCCGATGCAGACGATCCCGGATGCATCCATCACCATGGCGAAGGCCAGCTCCAGCAGCATGAGCTCCTCGACCAGTGCGGATGTGGAGTGCGACCTGCAGGGCGCGGACCTGGATCTGGTGAAGGGCACCGCAGACGACATCGTCGAAGCACTGCAGCAGGAACCCTATGTCACCAAGGTCCATTCATCCATGGAAAATGGTGCTCCGCGCGTCAAGGTGGACGTGGACCCGGTCAAAGCTCAGGCGGAGGGCCTGACTCCCGCCGGCATCGCCGGGGGACTTTATACCTCCATCAGCGGCAAAGAAGTCATGAGCTTCACGGTAGACGCGAAGGAATACAAGGTACGGCTGGAATACCCGGACGACACCTTTGCCTCCATCGATGAACTGAAAGGGTGGCTTCTCACCACACCCGCAGGAAGGAAGATCCCACTGTCGGACGTGGCGAAGGTCTCGCTGGAGGACAGCCCCCAGACCCTTTTGAGAAAAGACAAGCGCTACTACGTGCAGATCACGGCTCAGATCGTCGAGGAATATAAGAAGACGGCGGAAGAGGATATGAAGAGCTTCGTGGAGAACTGGCAGAAGCCCATAGGCGTCGAATCAGTGCCGAACGCCCAGGACGAATCCATGAAGGAAGAGCTGGGGAACCTCGGGAACGCGCTGATCACAGCCATTTTCCTGGTCTTTGTAGTCATGGCGGTGCAGTTCGAATCCATTAAGTTCTCCTTCATGGTCATGTTCACGATCCCCTTCTCTCTGATCGGGTCCTTCGGACTTCTGTTCCTGGCGGACTGCAAGATCAGCATGGTCAGTATGATCGGCTTCCTGATGCTGGTGGGAACTGTCGTGAACAACGGTATTCTCTACGTGGATACGGCGACGCATCTCCGGAGTGAAAACGGCGACTTGGACCGCTCCCTTGTGGAAGCCGGCGCCATCCGCCTGAGGCCCATCTTCATGACGACCCTCACCACCATCATCGCCATGGTGCCCATGGCATTGAGGGTCGGAAAGGCGGGCCAGTACATGCAGGGCCTTGCCCTGGTGAATGTGGGCGGCCTGATCGCCAGTACCCTGCTTTCCCTGCTGCTCCTTCCGGTGCTTTACCGGATGATGAGCCAGTACAGAAAGAAACCGGACGAGCTTGTGGATGTAGACTGATATCTGCGGTCAGGAATAAACGGGTGCAGACAAGAGTTCTCTGCGGCTGCGGATCGCGGCGGCAGCGGCTCAGAAAGGAGTGGATATGATCGATAAAAGAGTCCTGGCGGTTTTTCTTGCCGCGGGAATGGGGGCGGCGTCTCTCGTGTCGGCATTGCCCGCGTACGCTTCCTCCCCGGAGTTTGCGAGAAGCGCGGAAGAGTGGGCGGCACTTCAGGACAATAAGATGGAATACTGGGAGATCGAGGGCCTGATCCAGGAGTACAACCCCACGGTACAGCAGAACCAGTACAGTTACGTGAAGTTCCGCCGGGATTACGGCGACACGAAGGATGACGTCTCCAGCGAGTACCGGCGTCTGGCGGATGAACTTCGAAGGGATATCGAGTACCCTTCGGATGATGATCCCAGCTACGCTTCCCTGCAGATGGCGGCGCTGACCGCGGAGATGACGGCGAACCAGCTGGATACCCAGGCGGACAACAACCTGGAGGATTCAGAGATCCGGCGCCTTACCTATGAGATGGCGGAAAAGACACTGGCCCAGACAGCCCAGAACAATTTTATCGGGCTTTATTCCGCCTGGACCTCGATCCGCCAGAGTGAGCTGAAGCAGAGACTGGCCGAGCTGGATCTCGCTGCTGCCCAGGCCCAGGCCGCTGTCGGCACAGGAACACAGATCCAGGTGCTCAACGCGCAGCAGGCGCTGCAGGATGCCGGAGCGGCGGTGATCACTGCCCGGAGCACTGCGGAATCCACAAAACAGAAGCTGCAGATCATGCTGGGCTGGAAGGCGGATTCCCAGCCGGAGATCGGAGAGGTTCCTGCCCTGGACCTGTCCCGCATTGACAGCATGAATCCCTCGGCGGATCTTGCGGCCGCCCTGGAGAACAATTACACGCTCCGCATCAATAAGAAAAAACTGCAGAATTCCACCGGAGAAACGGATGTAAAGACCCTTCAGTCCACCATCGCGGACAATGAAGCACGGATCGCGGCTTCTCTCCAGACGGCTTACCTGAATGTGACTTCCGCAAAGAATACTTACCTGTACCAGCAGAGCAATGCCGCGCTGACTGCGCAGACAGCGGCCCAGACCGCCCAGCGCTATTCCCTCGGTACAGCCAGCAGACTGGATTATGAGACTTCCCAGGCCGGCGCGGAACAGGCGGAACTTGCCTTCCGGCAGTCGGAGTACGCGCTGCTGCAGGCCATGAACAATTACGACTGGGCCGTGAAGGGCCTGGCCGCCGCATCCATGCAGTGAGGAAAAAATGTACATAGATAGGGACAATACGAGGAAAAAAGTACATAGCCGGCATGCCCTGCGTTTCGGAACAGCCCTGTGCCTGACGATGTCGCTTTGTGCCGGAACGGCTGTTCCCGTCCTGGCTTATATCACGGCGCCCCAATCTCCGGAGGACCGGGGAAAAAGCGTGGCAGAGCTGAACGGCTACTCAGAGGAACGGTGGGGACAGCTCATGGACGACCGGCTGGAATATGAGGAGATCCGGGACCTGGTGCACAACTTTAACCCGACGATCGTATCCGCCTGGGCGAATCTCACCGACAACACGAATCTGCTGGACAGGATCGTGGACGATCTGGATGCCGGACAGCGGGACATGGAACGGCTGAAGAGCAACGCCAAGGACAATAAGGATTATGAAGGCTACGGGAATTACGCCATGCAGGAGGCGATCCTGAAAGCTTCGTCAAAAGCCTTCCACGATTCCGCCGAAAAGATGAAACGGCCCGTCACCGCGACGAACCGCCCCCTCAGGGCGGCGGAGCGCCAGCTGACAGCAGGAGTGCAGCAGCTGATGATCGCCTACGGATCCCTGATGGAGCAGCGCGCCATCGTGGCGGAAAGCGCAGCGATGTACGAGAAGCTTCTTTCGGACGCGAACGCAAGACTTTCTGTGGGAATGGGCACCGCGACCGACGTGCAGAGCGCCCAGACCAGTTTTCTGCAGGCCCAGTCCCAGCTTTCATCCATTGATGCCGCAGCCTGGCAGCTGAAAAAGAATCTGATCCTGCTGTGCGGATGGAGCGCGGGAGCGGATCCGGAGATCGGACCGGTGCCGGAGCCTGATCCGGCGCGGATCGATGGGATGAACCCGGACGCGGACCTGACAAAAGCCATCGCCCACAGCCAGGACATCATCAACTTCCGGAATGAAGACCACAGTCTCTCCACCTATTCCAAGAACGTGAGGCACGAGACAGAGGAATCGATGAACCAGGGCCTTCTGGTGAATCTGCGGACCCAGTATCAGAGTGTCCTCGCGGCGAAGGAATCCTGGGAAGCCGCGAAAAGCGGCCTGCAGGCCGCGGAGATCTCAAAGAACGCGGCGGATATGCAGTATCAGATGGGAATGCTGAGCACGGCCCAGTATCTCGGCGCGCTGACCCAGTACCAGTCGGCGAAGACCGCAATGGTCACAGCCTCCAGCACCTTTTTCCAGGCGATGGAGACCTACGATTGGATGCTGGACGGAGTCTCCTCCGTGGAGTAAAATCGGAGAAGAAAAACGATAATATAGTTTCAAAGAAAGCAGAGGTTTCATTATGGCAAGAATCGGCTTTATCGGCATGGGAAATATCGGTTATGCTATCCTGAAGGGGCTTCTTGAGAGCTACGCCCCGGAGGATCTTCTGTTCACGGACAAGAACAAAGAGCGCTGCGAGGCGGTTCATAAGGAGACCGGCGTCAGCTTCTTAAGCGAGAACGCCGAGGTGGCAGCGAATGTCAAGTTCCTGATCCTGGCGGTGAAGCCGATCGTCTATCCGGCGGTCCTGGAGGATCTGAAGGGTGCAGTGCTGGAGCAGCAGATCGTGATCTCGGTGGCGCCGGGCATTACGGTCAATACAGTCAGGGAAGCCCTCGGCGGGTTCAGGCGCATCATCCGCATTATGCCCAACACGCCGGCCCTGGTGGGCGCCGGCATGACCGGCTACACTCTGGAGGAGAAGCTTTTCACCGCGGAGGAGATCGAAGAGGCGCGCAATATCCTGCGTTCCTTCAGCGAGATCGTGCAGGTGGAAGAGCGGCTGATGGACGTCGTCACCACGGTCAGCGGATCAGGTCCTGCTTATGTCTATATGTTCATCAATGCCCTTGCCGACGCGGGCGTACGCTACGGTCTCACCAAGAAGGACGCCATCCGCATGGCGGCCCAGACGGTGTACGGCAGCGCGAAGATGGTGCTTGAGACAGGAGAGCATCCGGAGGTCCTGAGGGACAATGTCTGTTCCCCGGGCGGCACCACCATCGCAGCGGTGGCGGCTATGGATGAAGCCGGTTTCCGGAATGCCATCCTGAAGGGCTGCGAGGCCTGCTACTACAAGAGTACCGGCAAAGCGTGACCAGTCGGGTACACAAACGATCAGAAGGGAGCGGACAGAAGTGAACGAGAAGACCTTAGAAGAACAGGGAAAAGTGGAACTGCTGCACAGAGAACTTGCCTATCAGGGCGTCATTTTAAATGTCTATCGTGACCGGGTGAAAGCCAACGGGATCGAAGAGGACTGGGATTTTATACATCACGACGGCGCCGCGGCAGTGCTGCCGGTGACCAGCGATGGAAAACTCCTGATGGTCCGCCAGTGGCGTCACGCCTTGCAGCGTTTTACGCTGGAGCTCCCGGCGGGCAAAGTGGATGCCCCCGATGAGCCAAGACGGCTCTGCGCCTTCCGGGAACTGGAAGAAGAGACCGGGCGCAAAGTGGAGAAGCCGGAGGACCTGGAGTTCCTGATGCGCATGAACACCACGGTAGCCTTCTGTGACGAGCAGCTGGATATTTTCGTGGCAAGGAATCTGAAACCCTCGAAACAGCATCTGGACGAAGACGAAGTGATCAATGTGGAAGAGTGGGATGTCAAAGATCTCCTTCAGCTGATCCGCGAAGGAAAGATGACGGATGCTAAAACCGTGGCAGCCATCTGCGCCTACGCCGCAGGACTGTGCTGATTTTTTCAACACTCCTGTTCAGATACCGTTAATCATTCCGGGGTGCTGAAAAAAGTACAAAAAAATTTTTTGAGAAAAAACTCCAAGATATCAGCATCGGAAAACAGAGGGACCAATATCTTGTATTTTTGGCTGAAAATGGCGAAAAAACGCCGTTTTCAGCCGTTTGATTTTACATAATATAAACTTTATAATAAACTCTGCATAGCTCTTCGCTGCGAGGACTTCGAAGGGTGGTGCAGGGGGAGATATGATGGATGAAGAACTGATCCGTTTTACGTCGTTTTTAAAGAACGAACGGCAAATGGCGAAGAATACATTGGTGTCCTATGAACGGGATCTGCGGCAGATGGTTTCCTGGATGGCGGGTCTCGGAGTGACTGATTCCGGGAAGGTGACAGAGACTCTTCTCGCTTCCTACGTACTGTGGCTGGAGCGTCAGGGGAAGGCGACCACGACTATTTCCCGCGTAGTTGCTTCCATGAAATCCTTTTTCGCTTTCGAGCAGAAAGAGGGGATCATCGCAGCCAATCCGGCAGAGGGAATCAAGGCACCGAAAGTAGAAAAAAAGGCACCTACCATTATGACGGCGGAGGAAGTGGAAGCTTTCCTCGCCCAGACCCGGGGAAAGACTTTGAAAAAGATCCGCGACCGGGCCATGATGGAGCTGCTCTGCGCCACGGGACTCCGGGTCTCGGAGCTCATTGACCTTAAGGTGCAGGACCTGAATTTCCAGATCGGATATGTGATCTGCAGGGATGAGGACCGGGAGCGCGCCATTCCCTTCGGGAGGGAAGCCCAGGACGCGCTGCTTACGTACCTTACAGAGGGCCGCGAAAAGCTTTTGAAGAACGGAAGCACGGACCTGCTTTTCGTCAATATCAGCGGAAAAGCTATGAGCCGTCAGGGCTTCTGGAAGATCATCAAATTTTACGGCGACAAGGCCGGAATCCGGAAAGAGATCACGCCCCAGGCGCTGCGGAACAGTTTTGCGGCGCATCTGCTGAAGAGCGGCGCGGATATCCGCTCCATGCAGGCGATGCTGGGCCATTCTGATCTCTCTGTTACCCATGCCTATGTGAGCTATATCAACAGCGGCAGCGGGGACCGTGTTCCCTCCGGCCGCAGGAACTGAATCAAAAGACATTGAGAAGGTATGAAATAAATATTAAAAAGAGAATCGGCGAAGCAGCCGCTGATTCTCTTTTTGTCATTTTAAAGAAGCTTGAAGGAGGATCCCTTGCAGTTCAAACTACATTCGGATTTTGCGCCCACGGGAGACCAGCCCCAGGCCATTGAAAAGCTGGTGGAAGGGTTCCGGGAGGGCAATCAGTTCGAGACACTGGTGGGCGTCACGGGGTCGGGAAAGACCTTTACCATGGCGAATGTGATAGAACGGCTACAGAAGCCGACGCTGATCATCTCCCACAACAAGACTCTGGCGGCGCAGCTTTACAGTGAAATGAAGGAGTTCTTCCCGGAGAACGCTGTGGAATACTTCGTCTCTTACTACGACTACTATCAGCCGGAGGCTTATGGCCCCCAGACGGACACCTACATCGAGAAGGATTCCGCCATCCACGACGAGATCGACAACCTCCGGAATTCGGCGACCAGCGCCCTCCTGGAGCGGAGCGATGTCATCGTGGTGGCCAGCGTCTCCTGTATTTACGGCCTCGGCAGCCCGGTGGACTACAAGGACATGATGGTGTCGCTCCGGCCGGGACAGGAGAAGGACCGGGACGAGGTGATCTCGAAACTGGTGGATATCCAGTACACCAGGAACGACATGGACTTTCACCGCGGCACCTTCCGGGTGCGGGGCGATACGCTGGAGATATTCCCTGCCGACCAGGACAAGACGGCGTACCGGGTAGAGTTCTTCGGCGATGAGATCGACCGCATCACGGAGATCGATGTGCTGACCGGGAATCCGGTGGCCGAGACCATGCACATCTCTATTTACCCCGCGTCCCACTATGTGGTGCCGAAGGAAAAGATGGAGCAGGCATGTAAAGAGATCCTGGAGGAATGTGACGAGCGGGTGGCATGGTTCAAATCGGAGGACCGGCTGCTGGAAGCGCAGCGCATCGACGAGCGCACCCATTACGATGTGGAGATGATGCGGGAGACCGGCTTCTGCTCCGGTATCGAAAACTATACCCGGTTCCTGACGGGCCAGAAGGCGGGAGAGCCGCCCTTCACCCTGATGGATTATTTCCCGGAGGACTACCTGATCATCGTGGATGAAAGCCACATCACCATCCCCCAGATCGGCGGCATGTTCAACGGCAACCTGTCCCGGAAAACGACCCTGGTGGATTTCGGTTTCCGCCTGCCCAGCGCTCTGGACAACCGTCCCCTTTCCTTCGGAGAATTCGAGGAGCGGATCGACCAGATGATGTTCGTGTCCGCCACGCCGTCGGAATACGAAGCCCAGCACGAAATGCTGCGGGCAGAACAGATCCTCCGTCCCACGGGGCTTCTGGATCCGGAGGTCTCTGTACGTCCTGTGGAGGGTCAGATCGACGACCTGATCAGCGAGGTGAACAAAGAGACGAAGGCCCATCACAAGGTGATGATCACCACCCTGACCAAGCGGATGGCGGAGGACCTGACGGACTACATGCGGGAAGTGGGGATCCGGGTGCGGTATCTTCACTCGGATATCGACACACTGGAGCGCGCGCAGATCATCCGCGCCATGCGTCTGGACGAGTTCGATGTGCTGGTGGGCATCAACCTCTTAAGAGAGGGGCTGGACATTCCTGAGATCGCCCTGGTGGTGATCCTGGACGCGGACAAAGAAGGGTTTCTGAGAAGTGAGACTTCTCTTATCCAGACCATCGGCCGCGCGGCAAGGAACGCGGAAGGGCGCGTCATTATGTACGCGGATGTGATCACCGACTCCATGCGCCGCGCCATCGACGAGACGGAGCGGAGAAGGAAGATCCAGCAGGCCTACAACGAGGCCCACGGCATCACCCCCGCCACCATCAAAAAGGCGGTGCGGGACGTGATCACCATGACAAAAGCTGTAGTCCAGGACGACAGGACCAGGAAAAAGGATCCGGAGTCCATGAACGAAGCTGAACTGAAGAAGCTTTCTAAGGAACTGGAAAAGAAGATGCGGCAGGCTGCCGCAGAACTGAACTTTGAGGACGCGGCAAGATACCGCGACCGCATGGCAGAGGTGCTGCGGATGCTGTCAGGCTGAAAGGGGGAAAAGAGTTATGTTCGGAGCTATCATAGGTGATATCAGCGGATTTATGTACAGCAAACTTCTCATAGTGTTGCTGCTTGCGCTGGGACTCTTCTTTACAGTAAAGTTCGGATTCCTCCAGATCAGAATGTTCCTGGAGAGCTTCCGGGTCGTGGGAGAGAAGCCGGAGAAGGAAGGATCGGTCTCTTCCTTCCAGGCCCTGATGGTCTCCACCGCCTCAAGAGTCGGGACGGGAAACATCGTCGGCGTGTCCACAGCTCTTTGTCTGGGAGGCTTCGGATCCGTGTTCTGGATGTGGATCATCGCTTTCATCGGAGGAGCATCCGCCTTTGTGGAAAGCACCCTGGCTCAGGTATACAAAAGAAAGCGCCCGGACGGCTCGTGCTATGGCGGACCCTCTTATTACATCGAGGCAGCCCTGAAGAGCCGGACGCTGGGTTTTATCTTTGCGATCAGCATGCTGCTCACCTACGCCGGGGGCTTCAACATGCTCTGTGCCTATAACCTGCAGTCCACCTTCAGCGCTTACAGCTTCTATGACCCGAAGCTGTCTCCGATCATCATCGGAGCGATCCTCGCCCTTATTTTCGGTTACTGTCTCCTGGGCGGGGATGACCGCATTGTGAAGACGGCTTCTACCCTGGTCCCGATTATGGGCGTTCTGTATGTGCTTGCTGCGATTCTGGTCGTGGTCCTGAACGCGCGCCTGATCCCGACCGTATTCGGACGTATCTTCAGCGAGGCCTTTGATTTTCAGGCGATCTTCGGAGGGTTTTCCGGATCCTGTCTGATGTACGGTATTAAGAGAGGACTATACTCCAATGAAGCAGGATGCGGATCAGCTCCCAACGCCGCAGCTTCCGCCATGGTCAGCCACCCGGTCAAGCAGGGGCTGGTGCAGATGCTTTCCGTATTTATCGATACCCTGCTGCTTTGCACGGCGACTGCCCTGATGTGCCTTTGTTCCGGTGTGGAGCCGGCAGAGGAACTGGCGGGGGCGCCCTACGTGCAGGAAGCGCTGCGAGCAGCCCTCGGTCCCGTCGGCCCCATCTTCATCACGGTGTCCATGCTCATGTTCGCCTTTACGACCCTTATCGGCAACTTCTACTATATGGACAACCTTCTGATCTACATGCACAAGGGAATTCCTTCCGAGAAATTCATGTTCTGGTTCCGCATCGCGGGCACTGTCGTCGTGTTTGCCGGCGCCATCGCCAGCATGGGCCTTCTCTGGGATCTGGCCGATGTCCTGATGGGCGTTATGGCGATCATTAACCTCCCGGTCATCGTGATCCTGCACCCCATAGCGCTAAAAGCCCTCAAGGATTATGAGGAACAGAAAGCTGCCGGAAAGAACCCGGTGTTCAAAGCGGAAAAGGTCGGTCTGGATGGAAAAGTGGATTTCTGGAACTGAGCAGGAAATGGAGTTGTTCAATGAAAGGATGCAGGCCTTCCTGACGGTCTGTTTTTACAGGGAACTGGAACGCCGATTCGGAGCAAGCGGACGGGAAGCTTTTGTCCAGGGAACCCAGGTCTACGGTGAACAGCGCGGCCGGAGGATGGCCCAGCGCGCCATTCGCGCCGGGGAACCTCTTACCCTGGAGACTTATCTCCGGCGGGGCGAGTGGGTGAATACCGAAGGCGCCAGGGGCGCAGGCATCGCGAACCGGGCGGAGCTGATGGACGCTGCACCGCAGTACGGCGCAGCATATCCGGACTATATCAAGAAGGTGACAGTCTGCCCCTGGCACGAGCAGTTCCGTGAAATGGACGCGCTGGATGCCGGCGCTTTTTAATAGTCGACCCGGATCAGACAGAGTCCCTGGGCGGGAGCGGTATAACCTGCGGCAGTGCGGTCCCGGGCATCCAGGATAGCAGTCATATCGGAGGGCTCACGTTTCCCGTACCCAACTTCCAGCAGAGTCCCTGTGAGGATACGCACCATGTGCTGCAGAAAGCCGTTCCCATGGAAATAGAACCTGATCACGGGACCGTTCTTTTTGATCTCGATGGAATCCACCGTCCGCACGGTGGATTTCTTCATTTTGGGATTGCCGCAGAAGCTTTTGAAATCATGGGTGCCAGTGAGGAAGCCCGCGGCTTCTTCCATGCGGGCAAGATCAGGCATTCTGTCCAGCACCGTCAGATATTTCCGTTCAAAGACCGGCTTCTGAGGTCCGTACCAGCAGCTGTAGCAGTAGGTTTTTCCGACGGCGGAGTACCGGGCGTGGAACCGGTCCGACGCGATGCGGACATCGGTGACGCCGATATCCTCCGGCAGGTAGCGGTTCATGTAATCCCGGATCTCTTCCTCCGAAAGAGGAGTATCCATCCGGACACTGGCAGTCATGGCCTTTGCGTGTACCCCGGCGTCGGTCCGCCCGGCGCCGATCACATCGACCGAAACGGACAGCATCTCCCCAAGCACCGATTCCAGCTTGCCCTGGATCGTCCGGTCCGTTGATTTCTGGTGCTCCCAGCCGAAATACCGGCTGCCGTCATAGCAGACAGTGAGCTTGTAGTTCTTCTCCATGAAATTCTCCTTATATGAGGAATGAATATCATAATCATAGCATAAGAAAATGCGCGCTTCAGAAATTTGTCTTAAAATACCAAGAAAAGTGAAAAGAAGTTTTGCGCAAGATGAGGTAAACTGGAAAGACAGATTATGATAAGGATATCCTGCGCTTAAAAAGGAGCGGGAGTGAAGGAGGAATACGGAAAATGAGGGGAAAGAGAAGCTTTCTTAAAATGATCACTGCGGCGCTGGCGGGTGCGGCCCTGCTGGTGCCGGCGGCATTGCCCGCCTATGCGGAAGGAACTGTGTCCCAGGCAGCAGGATCTGCGGCGCAGTCCATCTCCACGGAGGATCTGAGCTTCGACGTGTCGCAGTTCGTGCTTCCTTCGGACGCGAGGACACTGATCGTGACGGAGGGCTTTGCGCAGAACGGCGGAAGAGATGTTTACGGAGAAGGATATGTGGAAGACTCTTCCCGCTGGAACAAAGCCAGGGTGACGGTCTTCGTGCGGGACGGAGAAGGGGAACCCTGGGTCCCGAAGGTACAGTCTCCCGCCGTGTACGGCTGGGGCGGCATGTCCAACAACCGCCACGCCGGCGACGGCACCACTCCCATCGGACTTTTCAAGACGAATACGCCCTTTGGGAGAAGAGAAGCCGAGGAAGGCTTCCCCGCAGACTACCAGGAGATCATGATCTCTGAAAAGACCCAGTACTGGTCCGGCACGACCAACCGTCTGGAGACAGATCCGGACCAGTCTAAGCACAACGGGGAACGGCTCTATGAAGACTGGGCCCGCGTTATTTACAGTTACTGCCTGGATTCCGGATTCAACAAGAATAATTACCGGCCCGGGACTGGCAGCGCTCTGTTCCTGCACTGCACCAAGGATGGGAAACCCAGCACGGCGGGATGCGTCGCCATGGACGAGCGGGCGATGATCCAGATCCTGAGGTACTATGCCCGGGGCGGCTGCTACTGCGCCATTGCACCGGAGGGAACCTTCAGCGGCATATACAACGCCCTGACGGAGAATGGAGACCAGGCGTCCGGATCCTTCCCCATGTCGGAGAAGCAGATGCCTGAGACCCCGGTGGTGATCCTGCCATAACGCCTGCAGGAGAAAAAGGAATCGACGAAGCAGAGATGGACAGGAGAACTTTACTTCCAGCAGCAGTGTTTGCTGCCGCCATTACAATAATGACGGCCGGAAATGCTTTTGCCGCAGGATGGCAGCAAAATGAAGCCGGAAAGTGGTATTATATCGATGAGACCGGGGAGCCTTTAAAAGCGTCGGTCTCGCCGGACGGCTATCTCACGGATCTCTTCGGTTTCTGGGAAGAGACACCGTACGACAGCCTGGTCGGAACCTATGTGCCCGTCTCCGATACACTGGACGGACAGGAGATCAGCGGGGAGGATGTCCCGGGTCTGGTCAGGACGCTTTCCGTGAAGCTCAGGGCGGACAGGCATATCGACGTCACTGAGACCTGGGCCTACCCGAACGGGAGCGTGGTAAGGAAAAGCACAACGGAATATTTTCCGAATACCGGCGGAACATACAACGCCTTCTGGTACCCGGAACGCCGCGGCAACGATCTCAGGTGGCATGACACCGGCAGCTACAGCAACACGGCTGCCCTTACCGATGACGGAAACGGACAGATCACCATGACCGCGGACCAGGACGGGAAAAAGCGGATCACCGTGTATCAGAAGACCAGATAAACATTAATAAGACAGAAAACAGATCAGCATAACAAGGGAGGAATACATTATGAAAAAGAGAGCAATCGCGGCAGCCGCTGCTGCGGCAGCCATGATCCTTGCGGCACAGGCAGTGTTCGCGTCCCAGACCATGTATGTTAAGGGTGACGCGGTGAATATCCGCACAGCTCCGAGTACAGGATCGGAAGTGAAAGGGCAGGTCTTCCGGGGGGACAGTGTGACAGTACTGGAAACGAATGACGGCTGGGCAAAAACAGAGAACGGATATATTAAGGCGGATTTTCTTACGGATTCCCAGCCTGCAGCCCCGGCATCGACCGGAAACAGCGGTGCGTCTTCGGGCGGCGCAGCCCAGACATCGGCGGAAGTTCCGGAAGGCGTTACCGTGGAAACGGTCCGGCTAACCGGTGATCTTCGCTTTTCCGACTTTTCAAAGATTAATTCCGGTTCAGCCATCCTTTACAGGAATACGAACGGCTCCCACGGGGATATCGTTGTCTGCGTGAACGCGGGACACGGGACCAAAGGCGGCGGCAGCGTCAAGACTCTCTCCCATCCGGACGGAACAGGAAAGGTGACCGGCGGAAGCAATCCCAACGGTGCAGTATGGAGCACGGCTGTTTCCAGCGGCATGGAGTTCGCGGACGGCACGGAAGAGCATGTGATCACGCTCCGGGAGGCGAAGGCGCTCCGGGCAAAGCTTCTGGACCGCGGCTACAGTGTGCTGATGATCCGTGAGGAAAGCGACGTGCAGCTGGACAACATCGCCCGCACCGTGCTGGCCAACAACTATGCGGACTGCCATGTGGCGATCCACTGGGATTCCTCGACCTCCGACAAAGGCGCGTTCTATATGAGCGTTCCGGACGGACTGAAGTACCTTGATCCGGTCAGCTCCACCTGGCAGAAGAGCGAAGCTTTCGGTGAGGCGCTGATCGCCGGTCTCCGCGGAAGGGGAGTAAAGATCTTCAGCGGCGGCAGCATGGATATGGACCTGACCCAGACATCTTACTCCAGCATAGCCAGCGTGGACATCGAGCTCGGCGACAAAGTGTCCGACCACAGTGCAGCGGCACTGGACAACATCGCGGAAGGTCTTGCGGACGGCATCGAGCAGTATTTTGCCCGCTGAATATAATAAAAGTGCAGATCGACAGATCATTGATTGTTCATCACCCCCGGAAATGTTGCCGGGGGTGTTTTTGTGTGATACCATCACTGTGCGGCAGTCTATTTTGAGAGGATACAGAAATGGGAGAAAAACTGACAAAAGCGGATATAGCAAAAATCCAGGAAGAGATCGAACACAGGAAACTGGATCTCCGCCCGGAACTGATCGAGGCGGTTAAGGAAGCCCGGGCCCAGGGGGATCTGAGTGAGAATTTTGAGTATTACGCTGCGAAGCGGGAGAAGAACCGGAATGAAAGCCGCATCGGCTATCTGGAGCGGATGCTGAAATATGCCACGGTGATCGACGACAGTTCCAAAGAGGACGAAGTGGGACTCAACAAGGTGGTGGAGGTGTTGTTCGTGGAAGATGACGAGACAGACAGCTTCAAGATCGTGACACCTATCCGGGCGGATTCCATCGCGAACAAGATATCCATTGAATCCCCCATGGGAAAGGCGCTTCTGCGCCATAAAGCGGGCGATACGGTGACTGTAAAGGCAGAAGCGGGCAGCTATGACCTGAAGATCCTGTCCATCCGCCGGGACGACACAGAAGACGCGATCAGCAGTTTCTGAGGGAGACGGACCGGCTTCTGAAGAATCATAAGATATGATATACTAAGGAAAGAACAGACAGGAATACAGAAGGCAGTCCTGAAAACAAGCATGGAGGAGAACACATGAAAACCACACTGGTAGTCATGGCGGCGGGAATCGGCTCCCGTTACGGCGGCGGCATCAAACAGTTGGAAAAGATGGGTCCGAACGGCGAGATCATCATGGACTACGCGATCTTTGACGCAAAAAGAGCAGGTTTTGATAAGGTCGTCTTCATTATCCGTAAGGACCTGGAGAAGGATTTCCGGGAGATCATCGGGAACCGAATCGAAAAGGTGACGGACGTGGAGTATGCCTTCCAGGAGCTTTCGGATCTTCCCGCGGGCTTTACTGTCCCGGCGGACCGGAAGAAACCCTGGGGAACGGGCCAGGCAGTCCTTTCCGTGAAGGGCATCGTCAATGAGCCCTTTGCGGTCATCAACGCGGACGATTATTACGGACCGGACGGTTTCCGCGTTCTCCATAAGTATATGACGGAGAAGATGGATCTCTCCGGAGAAAAGCTGGATATGTGCATGGCGGGCTTTATCCTGAAGAATACCCTGTCAGAGAACGGCACCGTGACCCGCGGAGCCTGTGAGGTAAGCGGAGAGGGATTTCTGACCGATGTCACGGAGACCTACGGCATCCGGATGGAGAACGGGATCCTGAAGGCAGAGGATCAGGAGGGAAATCCGAGAAGCGTCTCTCCGGATCAGTTCGTCTCCATGAATATGTGGGGGCTGCCGCCGGCATTCCTTGCCGAGCTGGAGGAGGAATTCCCGAAATTCCTTTCCGCCCTGAAATCGGGCGATATCAAGAAAGAATACCTGCTTCCCACCATCATTAATAACTGCATCAAGTCCGGGAAGGGTACGGTCAGGGTGCTGCCCACCCATGACCGCTGGTTCGGCGTAACTTATAAGGAAGACAAACCAGTGGTAGTTGAGTCTCTCCGGAAGCTGATCGCGGACGGTGTGTATCCGGAGAAGCTGTATGAGTAAGACCCGGCCGGGAAAGAGACCCCGCGGTCCCGGCAAGGGATGCATTACACTCATCGGGATGCCGGCCTGCGGCAAAAGCACGGTGGGAGTCGTCCTGGCGAAGAAGCTTGGGAAACAGTTCATCGACACAGACCTGGTGATCCAGCAGCAGACGGGAAAGCTTTTGAAGGAACTGATCGAGGAACACGGAGACGAAGGCTTCCGGGCTATCGAGGACCGGATCAACGCTTCTATTGAGGCGGAGAACGCGGTCATTGCCCCCGGCGGCAGTGTGGTCTACGGAGAGCGGGCTATGGCAAATTTCAGGGAGCTGGGGACGGTGGTCTACCTGAAGCTTCCTTACCGTTCTGTGTTATTCCGGATCGGGGACCTGAAGGAGCGGGG
This sequence comes from Stomatobaculum sp., assembly GCA_017449925.1. The sequence continues at coordinate 18,368 of JAFSYO010000147.1, read as the reverse complement.
CGTCAGCATCCGCCCCGGTCAGACCTTCTTCCAGCTGTACCAGGAGCGCACCAGGCTGTATGAAAAATACGCCGACCTGGTGGTGGATGAACAGAGGCTGCCTATCCGTTCTGTCGTGAAAAAGATCATACTTATGCTGGAAGAGAAAGAAAGCGAAGCAAATGGCTAAGGAAATATGGCGGCCGGGGAACATGCTGTACCCGGTCCCCGCAGTCATGGTGAGCTGCGCCGGCAAAGAAGGCCGTACTGATATCATTACTGTCGCCTGGACGGGGACGGTCTGTTCCTCCCCGCCTATGGTCAGCATTTCCATCCGCCCGGAGCGTTTTTCCTATCACATGATCCGGGAGACGGGGGAGTTCGTGATAAACCTTACCACGGAAAAACTGGTGCGGGCAGCGGACCTGTGCGGCGTGAAGTCCGGCAGGGACACAGACAAGTGGAAGCTGGCAGGACTGACGCCGGAAAAAGCCTCCCGGGTCGCGGCGCCGATGATCGCGGAAAGCCCGGTCAATATCGAGTGCCGGGTGACAGAGGTGCTTCCTCTCGGGTCCCACCACATGTTCCTCGGAGAAGTCGCGGCCGTGCAGGTGGACGCCTCTTTGCTCGATGAAAACGGACGGCTGGATCTTCAAAAGGCAGCACCGGCAGTCTATTCCCACGGAGAGTATTACGGCCTGGGGAAGCTGGTGGGGACCTTTGGGTATTCTGTCAGGAAACCAGCGAAGAAGCCGGGAAAACGAAAAAAATAGTGCCGATGGAATGGTTTTGTGGTATGATTGCAAAATCGTGAGAGCGCGCAGCGCGGAACGATCCGCATTATCTATTATTACAAGGAGGCAGGTATGGCAGCCTACCAGTTTGATTACAGCAACCCCTGTCACGTTTATTTCTGCGGCATCGGCGGCATCAGCATGAGCGGTCTGGCAGAGATCCTTCTGAACGAAGGCTTCCGTGTCAGCGGAAGTGATTCCGCAGTAAGCGAATTCACAGAGCATTTAAGCGCTTCCGGAGCCAATGTATTCTACGGCCAGCGCGCCGAGAATATAACGGACGATATCGACTGCGCGGTCTTTACCGCGGCGATCCGCCCGGACAACCCGGAATACCGGACATGTAAGGAAAAAGGGATTCCCATGCTGACCAGGGCGGAGCTTCTGGGTCAGATGATGATCCGTTATACCAACAGCATTGCCGTCAGCGGCACCCACGGGAAGACCACGACCACGGCCATGCTTTCCCATATTCTGATGAAGGCGGGAGAGGATCCCACCATTTCCATCGGGGGAGTGCTTCCGCTGATCAACGGGAACATCCGGATCGGCGGGAACGAAAACTTTATACTGGAAGCCTGCGAGTACACCAACAGCTTCCTGTCCTTCAACCCCACCATGGAGATCATTCTGAATATCGAAGCGGACCACCTTGATTTCTTCAAGGATCTGGACGATATCCGCCATTCTTTCCATAAATTTGTTGGGAGACTTCCGGAAGACGGTACTGTGATCATCAACAGTTCCATCGACCGCTATGAGGAGATCCTGGAGGGTTTCCAGGGCAAGGTCGTCACAGTGGCGGGGGAAGATGCTGACATCACTGCTTCTGAGATATCCTTCGACAAATATGCCCGGCCTTCCTTTATCCCTGTGATCCGCGGCAATGCCATGGAACGCATTACCCTCAGCGTGTCCGGGGAGCACAATGTTTATAACGCGCTGGCAGCTATCGCGGCAGGCCTGGAACTGGGCATTCCGCTTCGGACGATCGAGGAGGGACTCACCTCCTGCAGCGGCGCGGAGCGGCGGTTCGAGAAAAAGGGAGAGACGAACGGCATCGTTGTCATGGACGATTACGCCCATCATCCGCAGGAGATCGAAGCGACGCTGAAGGCGGCTCTCCGCTGTCCCCGGAAGACGCTCTGGGTTGTGTTCCAGCCCCACACCTATTCCCGCACGAAGGCTCTGCTGCAGGATTTCGCCGCTGCTCTGTCCCTGGCGGACAAGGTGGTGCTGGCGGAGATCTATCCCGCCCGGGAGACTGACAGCCTCGGGGTGTCATCCTCTGATATCGCGGAGCTCATCAACCGCGTATCTCCCGGGAAGGCAGTGGCTCTTCCGTCTTTTGAAAAAATTACAACTTATCTTCTTGAGAATTTGTCCACAGGCGACCTGTGCATAACTATGGGCGCTGGAGACGTTTATAAAGTCGGAGAAATGCTGCTCGGGAAGCGTTAAAAACGAAGGTCTGCAGGAGTCATGAGCGTCTCCGCAGACCTTTATTGACGTCCGGTGAATTTATGAAACCGGGTTTTGATAATACACAAATCCACATTTTCCACAGAAAAAAAGCTTCAACAATGTGGACAAAGTTGTGGATTGGGGAGCCGGTGTTTCAGTTCTAATTTGCATCCTGCTGTGGTACACTAAGCGCAGAACTCAGGTACACAGAGGGGTGATGGTATTATATGCGAATCGATTTCGGAAAATTCCGGATTCCGGCGGTGACGCTGGTCGCAAATGATTTTATAGATCGGTATATGCCGTCGGCAAACGGCGAATACGTCAAAGTATATCTCTATCTCCTGCGCCACGCCGGTGAGGAAGTGGGGGAGGCGGAGATCGCGGATGCGCTGGAGCTGACAGAGGGAGATGTCCGCAGGGCCCTGATCCGCTGGCAGCGGGACGGGCTGCTGACTGCGGAGGAGACGGAAGAAGTCGGAGGAACTCCCGCAGAGAATATCCGGAGGGAAGAACCGGTCCCGGAAAATATCCGGAGGGAAGAACCGGCCCCGGAGGATATCCGGAGGGAAGAACCGGCCCCGGAGAATATCCGCCGGGAAGCCACGTCTGCAGTGAATGTCCGCAGAAATGACCCTCCGGCGGAGGCATACATCCCGGTTCCGGACAAGTCTGCAGTGGACTTTACTAAGTTAAGACAGAACGATGAATTTACGACTCTTCTTTACATCGTGCAGCGCTATATGTCCCGGATCTTTTCCCAGACAGACAGCGAGACGGTGGCGTATCTTTATGATGTCCTGAAAATGCCGGCGGAGCTGATCGAATATCTGGCAGAGCTCTGCGCCCAAAGGGGGAAGACTTCCCTGAGGTATTTTGAGAGCATTGCGCTCGACTGGTACAGGAACGGGATCACTACCGTGGAGCAGGCGAAGGCGCAGGGTACGAACGCCTCTGCCGAGGAGTACGCCGTCATGAAGGCCTTCGGGCTGAAGGGGCGGAATCCGGGCACCGAAGAACAGAAGCTTATGAGGAAGTGGTTCGGGGAGTACGGCTTTACGAAGGAGATCGTGCTGGAGGCGTGCGGACGCACGCTTATGCGGACCCATGAGCCCAGTTTCCCTTACGCTGACAGGATCCTGACGGAGTGGCATAAGGCAGGCGCGCGGACGGCAGAAGATATCCGGCGCCTCGACGACGGGAACAGGCAGGGACGGCAGGAAAAGAAGCCTCCTGTCCCGGGGACGCGCACCGGCGGGAAACAGGCGACCCGCTTCCACAATCTGAATGAAAGGAACGATGATCTCGACGCCTACTCCGTTCAGGTAATGCGCCAGAGACTCGGTCAGGAGTGAGAGACGTGGCACTGAGCAATTCCCAGTACAACGCGATCTTAAGAGAATATGAGCGGCTGCAGGCTGAGGAGCGCAGAGAGCTCGCGGAGCGGAGAGAAGAAGTGTTCCGCCGAATTCCGGAACTGAAGGAACTGGACCGGCAGGCGGGACTTTCTGCCATGGATCGTTTCCGCAGGGCGGTGAAGAGCGGAACGAACGACGCTGTGCAGGGCTTTTCCGAGGAAGTGCGCCGGATCGAGGAGAAGAAGGCGCAGCTTATTCAGAAAGCCGGCTACCCTCCGGACATTCTGCTGCCCCGGTACCAGTGCGGAAAGTGCAGGGATACCGGTTTTGTCGACGGCAGGAAGTGCTCCTGTTTCCAGGCAAAGGCGATCCGCCTTCTCTATGCGCAGTCGAACCTGGACCGGATCATGGAAAAAGAGAATTTCCGCACTTTTTCCCTGGAATGGTATGACAACGAGCGAGTCATCAACGCCATCGGCATGACCGAACGCGCCTATATGGAGCGGGTGCTGGAGATCTGCCGGAACTATGTGAAAAATTTCCGGACTTCCCGCGGGAACATTCTTTTCCAGGGGAATACGGGCGTCGGAAAGACCTTTCTTTCCAACTGCATCGCGAAGGATCTTATCGAAGAAGGCTTCTCTGTTATCTACCTTACGGCGGGGGAGCTGTTCGACTGCCTGGCGGAAGTGCGGATCGACAAGACAGAAGACCTTGCAAAAAAAGAGCTTTTCGATTATATTTTCAGCTGCGACCTGCTGTTGGTGGACGACCTGGGGACGGAAGCCGCGAACACCTTCACGGCATCCCAGTTTTTCTATCTGGTGAACCGGCGTCTGAACGAAGAGCGGGGCACAGTGATATCAACGAACCTGTCCATGCGGATGATGCGCGACACCTACACAGAACGTGTGACATCTAGGATCACCAGCGGATATGATATCGTCATGCTGTACGGAGATGATATCCGCCTGAAAAAGAAACTGAAGGAGCTGGCTGACGCGAACCGACGGAAGGAGCAGTAAAGAATGGCAAACGAAGATAAAGAGATCGAGACTATACCGGTTGGACCGCTTGGGCTGATCCCGCTGAAAAGCTGTGAATCTCTGGGCAAAGCAGTGGACGCGTATCTGGTCCGCTGGAGGAGTGCCCGTCAGAGTGAACATAAAAGTACGCTGGCCTTTACAGGATATCAGAGAGACTCTTATATTATTCCCGCCAGGCTGAGCCGGTTCGGTACCGGCGAAGGAAAGGGAGAACTGGGGACCTCGGTCCGCGGCGACGATCTTTTCCTGATGGTGGACGTCTGCAACCACAGCCTGACTTATTCCCTGTTCGGAATGCAGAATCACATGTCGCCGGACGATCACTTCCAGGATCTGAAGCGGATCATTTCCGCCGCAGCCGGAAAAGCGCGGCGCATCAATGTGATCATGCCCTATCTCTACGAGAGCCGGCAGGAGACCAGAGCCGGCAGAGAGTCTCTGGACTGCGCCATGGCGCTCCATGAGATGGTGAATATGGGCGTGGAGAACATCATCACCTTTGACGCCCATGATCCCCGGGTGCAGAACGCCATACCGCTGAAGGGTTTTGAGACCGTGACGCCCATGTACCAGTTTGTCAAGGCACTTCTGGCGGCGGAGCCGGATCTGCAGGTAGATTCCGCCCACATGATGGTGGTGAGCCCGGACGCCCACGGCATGAGCCGCGCCATTCAGTTCGCGAACCGGATGGGACTGGATCTGGGAACATTCTACAAACGCCGGGACTACACCCGCATCGTGAACGGAAGATTTCCGGTCGCGGCTATGGAGTTCCTGGGGGATAAAGTAGAGGGAAAGGACATTATTGTCGTGGACGACATGATCTCCTCCGGCGAAAGCGCCCGGGAGGTCGCGAGAGAACTGAAGAGGCGGAAGGCGAACCGTGTGTTCATCTGCGCCACCTTCGGACTGTTCACCTCCGGACTGGAGCAGTTTGACCGCTACTATGGGGACGGCATCATCGACCGCGTCCTGACCACGAACCTTGTATATCAGTCCCCGGAGCTTCTCGCCAGGGAGTACTACATAAACGTGGACATGAGCAAATATATCGCGCTGATCATCGACAATCTGAACCACGATTCGTCCATCAGCGAATTCCTGGAGCCGAGCGGGCGCGTGCAGCGCGCCATCGCGCGCCATGAGGCGGCGCGGCTGGCTGCGATAAAGGAAAAAGGAACAATGGAGACGGAAGAAAAGGAGACGGAAGAAAATGGCTGACGATAAGAAGCTGGTGCGGGAGATCACTCCGATGAGCGAGGATTTCGCCCAGTGGTACACGGACATTGTGAAGAAAGCGGAGCTCTGCGATTACACCAGCGTCAAGGGATGCATGGTGATCAAGCCCGCGGGCTACGCGATCTGGGAAGCGATCCAGCAGGATCTGGACCGCCGTTTCAAAGCCACCGGCGTGCAGAACTGCTATATGCCGCTGTTCATCCCCGAGGGACTGCTCCAGAAGGAGAAGGACCACGTGGAAGGCTTTGCCCCGGAGGTCGCGTGGGTGACCCAGGGCGGACTGGAGCCCCTGCAGGAGCGGATGTGCGTCCGTCCCACTTCTGAGACTCTGTTCTGTGACTACTACGCGAAGACCGTTCAGTCCTACCGCGACCTGCCCCAGCTTCTGAACCAGTGGTGTTCTGTTGTCCGCTGGGAGAAGACCACCCGTCCTTTCCTTCGTTCCAGAGAGTTCCTGTGGCAGGAAGGCCACACTGTTCACGCCAGCGCGGAGGAAGCCCAAGAGCGCACGGAGCTGATGCTGAACGTCTACGCGGATTTCTGTGAGGAGGATCTGGCTATTCCGGTGGTCCGGGGCCAGAAGACGGACAAGGAAAAGTTCGCCGGCGCTATCGCCACTTACACCATCGAGTCCCTGATGCACGACGGCAAAGCGCTGCAGAGCGGCACCAGCCACAATTTCGGCGACGGTTTTGCAAGAGCTTTCGGCATGCAGTTCACCGATAAAGACAACACTCTGAAGTTCATGCACCAGACTTCCTGGGGCATGACCACAAGAATGATCGGCGCCATCATCATGGTCCACGGAGACGACTCCGGACTGAAGCTTCCGCCCCGCATCGCTCCCACCCAGGTCATCGTGATCCCGATCCAGATGAACAAGGAAGGCGTGCTGGAAAAGGCCGTGGAGCTGAAGGACAGACTGGCTGCCGCCGGCATCCGCGTGAAGCTGGACGACACCGACCGCCGGCCGGGATTCAAATTCGCCGACTGCGAGATGAGAGGAATCCCGCTCCGCGTGGAGCTGGGACCGAAGGATATGGAAGCAGGACAGTGTGTTCTGGTAAGAAGAGATACCAGAGAGAAGATCATCTGTCCGCTCTCCGGGCTGGAGACCACAGTTGCGGCGCTTCTGGAGACCATTCAGAAGGATATGTACGACCGCGCGAAGGAGCACCGCGACAGCCATACCTATGACGCGCAGACATTTGAAGAGATGAAGCAGATCGTGGCGGAGCACCCGGGCTTTATCCGCGCCATGTGGTGCGGAGACCGCGCCTGTGAGGACAAGATCAAGGAAGAGGCGGGCATCACCAGCCGCTGCATTCCTTTCCACCAGGTGAAGGTAGGCGAGAAGTGCGTCTGCTGCGGAAAGCCCGCGTCAAAGATGCTTTACTGGGGCGTGGCGTACTAAATTACGTTTTTAAATGCTCTGTGACCCCTCTTTTTCGGGAAAGAGGGGTCACAGGCGTTACATACCATGATCATGAGGGAAACATGCAGATACCGCAGCAGGTAAAACAGATTCTGGAGACACTGACGCAGGCCGGATTTCAGGCCTATGCCGTGGGGGGATGCGTACGGGACTTTTGCCTGGGCAGAGAACCGGAGGACTGGGACATCACCACCGACGCGCTGCCTGAGGAGGTGAAGTGCCTGTTCCGGCGGACGGTGGACACCGGGATCCGGCACGGGACCGTGACAGTACTCGTCAAAGACAAGAGTTACGAGATCACGACTTTCCGTGTGGACGGGACCTACAGTGACGGGCGCCACCCGGACTCTGTGGAATTTACGCCGGATCTTTCCGAGGACTTGAAGCGGCGTGATTTTACTATAAATGCCATGGCCTGCGGCGCGGACGGAAGCATTACAGATCTGTTCGGAGGAAGAGAGGACCTGCAGCTCCGGAAGATCCGGTGCGTCGGGGATCCGGGAGAACGTTTTACGGAAGATGCGCTCAGGATCCTGCGGGCAGTCAGGTTCTCCGCCCAGCTGTCCTTTGATATTGAAGAAGCCACATGGGAGGCGCTGAAGGCCCATGCACCGAATCTGGTGAATGTGAGCCGGGAGCGCGTCCTGGCGGAACTGAATAAAATGATCCTGTCTCCGCACCCGGAGAAGATGGCTCTTTTGTCTGAGGCGGGAATCATTCCCTGGGTCGGGAAAGAACTGGAACGCCTTTTGCCCTCGCCCCAAATCGCGGAACTGCCGGTGAAAAAGGATCTGCGCTGGGCTGCGGCTTTTGCGGGGACTGAAGGAGAAACGGCGAGGACTTTTCTTAAGAATCTGAAAAGCGACAACGAGACTGCGGACGGAGCCGCGCTCCTGATCTCCGGTATCCGGGAACCTGTGCCGGATGATCTTTACGGGACCCGGCGGCTCCTTTCAGTATATGGACAGGAGCGGGTCCGGGAGATGATCCTTCTTTGGCGCGCAGGTTTCGGCGTTCCTGTTTCCGGGGAACAGCTGGACAGGCTGGAGGAGCGGATCAGTCAGATCCTTTCGGCAGGAGACTGCCTTGCTGTCCGGGACCTGGCCCTTTCAGGAAACGATTTGATCCGGCTGGGCATCCGGCCGGGGCCGGAGCTGGGAAGGATCCTGGCCATACTTCTGGAACATGTGCTTAAGTATCCGGAACAGAATACCGCAGAGTGCCTTGAGAAAATGGCACGGGAAGAAGATGACCGGAGCAGTGTCTCCGGCGGGAAGAGTGGTAAAAACGATGCATCGAAATGAGGAAAAGAGAAAGCGCGGAAATCGTATCGCGGCAGCTGCAGCCTTTGTGGTGCTCGGCGCCGTGATCGCGTGGTGCGGCGCCGGGCTGCAGCCCGGAAGCGGAACTGTTTCCATAGCCGGGACCGAGGAAGCGACACCTTCTTCAGCGGCAGTCCAGCGAAGAACAGTGCCGGCGATCTGGTATGAGGACGACGGTCTGTATCTTTTCCGCCCCGATAAACAGGAGACTCTGAAACTTTCAAGCCTGAAGGACGGCGGGATGGACCGTATGACACGTTATCTTTCAGGTAAAAATCCTGCTTCTTTCACCTATGTCGTGCCGGACAGAACCGGCGTCTACTACATGAAAGACCTCACCACGGACTACGTGGGGATCACCCGCGGGAATCTCTGGTACAGAGCGCTTCCCGAGAAGGGAGAAGCGCCAGGGGAAGTGCCTGTCGCTGAGAAAGTTCTGTCCTGCCGCCTGCTCTCTGACGGAAGTATCGTGTGGCTGGACGACAATGCCAGTTTCTATATTCTTTCCGGTGTCCCGGGGAGCGATGGAGCAGAGCCGCAGAAGATCGCTGCGGGTATAAAAGAATATTATGCCGCCAAGGAGGAGCCGGCGCTCTTCCTGGTCAATGAAACGGGAAAAGCGTACTCCTACCGGAAGGACACCGGAAAGCGGGCAGTGGCGGAAGGCATAGAAAAAGTCGGCTTCGTATCGGATGATCTGCAAAAGATCTATTACCGGACGAAGAATAAAGATCTGTTTTATGTAGAAGCTATGGGAACGCCCCGGATCGTGGACGTGGATGTGGAAGAGGTCGCGGTCATCCGTAAGACGGGAAACGCATACTACCTGAAGGAAAACCAGGTGAAAGCCCCTGCTTCTTCCGGGGCAAAGGCGACCCTGCCTCCCGCGGATCAGATGGAACTTACCCCGGAAGAAAAGGAACTGGTGGGCCTCCGGATCAATGAGCTCCTGGAGGGGACGGCGGAAAACGCTGCGAACAGCGCTGCGAACAGCGCTGCAGATGGCTATCAGCTGGGTTATTATGACGGCACCTCGCACACTGCGCTTCTGCGGGGCGTCATAGGTATAGATGACAACCATCTTGAAGAAACGGAAAAGGACCGGCTGGTCGTCTACACCGGCGAGAACGATGGATACAGCGTCTGGTTCATGATGGATGAAAAACCGCTGTACACGGGTCTGAGCACTGTCTACGAAGGACTGATGGATCTCTGTCCGGATATAGTGCAGGATGTCCTGTATGTAGCCCGCCAGAGAGAGGACCAGATCGGAAGTCCCGACCAGGGCGGGATCTACGCGATGCACTACACAGAAAAAGGCTTTACGAATCCGGAGCCGCTGTTTGAGGGCGCTGTGATCATCACCGCCGCCCGGGACGGAAAAGTCTATACAGGCACCTATCCGATCCCGGACGAAGGCTCGACGCTGATCGTGGACGGAGTAAAAATCTCCGATCATGTGGCAAGCTTTTTCTGGGATGAAAGCGGCGTGAGTGAAAGCCTCCAGATCTACCGGAACGTATTCTACGGGGACTATTATGTTTCCGGAGAAGTGGATGACTGGAACAAAGAGGACGGTATCCGCCCCATCGCTTATAATGTCAAAGAATATCATGGTTTTGAGGACGGCTCCTTTACCATGCTCTGCGATTACGATGAAGATGAACTGACAGGAAAGTTTGTCTACTGGGACGGAGACGGCGAACCGGTGGTGCTTTCGGAACGAGCCTCGGGGACACGGCCGGGCCAGGGGGAAGAATAAAAAAAAGAGCGCATCCGCTGCGAGACGGATGCGCTCTTTCCGGTTTTCACCGGTATAAGCTAAATGATCAAGAAGAGGGGGTTCTTATGATCAGAGGCTGGCTTCAGGGGGGCCGGACGGCCCGGAGGCCGTCCGGTATGAGTATGAAAAAGCTTTCAAGGTTCTCTGCCCGGAGAACCTGTTTCTGCGGTCATCTCCTGATGACAGTTATATAATAAAAGATAATTGTGTCGAAACTATGGCGCCCTTCTAAAAAAAAGATAAAAAAGATGAAGAAAAAAAGGTACTTTATTAAAGGGCGTACTTTGGATATAATACTTATGATTATGTTTACCGGACAGAGTGTCCGGCATTAGTTCCTCTGGAGGAAAAGAATGTTTGGAATGACTTCGAATGACATCGGTATTGACCTTGGAACGGCCAGTATCCTTGTCTATATTAAGGGAAAAGGCGTTGTCCTGAAGGAGCCGAGCGTCGTCGCCATCGACCGGGATTCCAACAGGATCCTTGCCATCGGAGAAGAAGCAAGACTGATGATCGGCAGGACTCCGGGCAATATCATCGCGATCCGTCCGCTGCGTCACGGCGTTATCTCCGACTACACGGTCACGGAAAAAATGCTGAAGTATTTCATCAACAAAGCAGTGGGCAAGAAGACGCTGCTGCGCCCCCGCATCGCGGTCTGCATCCCCTCCGGCGCCACGGAAGTGGAGCGGAAGGCCGTGGAGGACGCGACGTACGCTGCAGGCGCCAAGGAGGTCTCCATTATTGAGGAGCCCGTGGCAGCGGCCATCGGCGCGGGTATCGATATCTCCAAGGCCTGCGGCAACATGATCGTGGATATCGGCGGCGGTACGACGGATATCGCTGTCATCTCCCTCGGAGGACCGGTGGTCTCCACCTCCATCAAGATCGCGGGTGATGATTTCGACGAGGCCCTGGTCCGCTATATGCGGAAGAAGCACAATCTGTTGATCGGCGAGAGAACCGGCGAGGACATCAAGATCCAGATCGGCGCGGCATACCGCCGTCCTGAGGTGCTGACCATGGAGGTGCGCGGCCGCAACCTGGTGACAGGACTTCCGAAGACGATCGTAGTCACTTCTGACGAGACCCTGGAAGCACTGCAGGAGCCTGCAATGCAGATCGTGGACGCTGTACACAATGTTCTGGAGCGCACTCCGCCGGAGCTGGCGGCAGATATCTTCGACAGGGGCATCGTCTTTACCGGCGGCGGATCCCTGCTTTACGGTCTGGATCAGCTCTGCCAGGAGAAGACCGGCATCAACACCATGATCGCGGACGCACCGCTTACCGCGGTGGCCATCGGAACCGGAAAATTTATTGAGTTCCAGCACGGAGACGGAGACAAGAGGGAATTTTAAACTGCATGGCAGTCGTAGCAGGATTTGTCGAAAAGATCAAATACCGGAATGAGAACAATGGCTGGTCCATCCTGAGCGTATCGGCTGAGGGTGAGGAGTATGTTCTCGTGGGGACTTTTGCTGTGATCAGCGAAGGCGAATTCATCAGCGCGGAAGGCGTGATGAAGGTCCATCCGGTATACGGCGAGCAGCTCGTCGTGGAATCATATGAGATCAAAGAACCGGAGGACAGTGAGGGCGTAAAGCGCTGGCTGTCCTCCGGCGCTGTTAAGGGAATCGGGGATACGCTGGCGGCGAGGATCGTGAAGCGCTTTAAGGCGGAGACGCTGCACGTTCTGGAAGAAGAGCCTGAACGGCTTGCGGAAGTGAAGGGCATCAGCGAGCGGATGGCCATGGAGATCGGAGCCCAGGTCGAAGAGAAACGGGAGATGCGTAAAGCGATGCTTTTCCTCTCGAAGTTCGGCATCGGCATGAATCTCGGCGTCCGCATCTGGAAGCAGTACGGCGACAGGATCTATACGCTCATCCGGGAGAACCCCTACCAGCTGGCGGACGAAATGACCGGCATCGGATTCCGCATCGCGGACGAGATCGCCGCGAAGGCCGGGATCCTCCGGGATTCGGAGTACCGCATCCGCTGCGGGATCCTCTACTGCCTGTCCCAGGCGGCGTCCCAGGGTCACACGTACCTTCCGGAAAGCCTGCTGCTCCGCAGAACGGCGGAACTTCTGGGAATCGAACCGGAAGGGATGCGGCAGGTCCTTTCCGACCTCCAGATGGACAGGAAGGTCGTCGTGAAGCGCTCTGACAGCGGCATTCCCGCTGCAGGAAGTGCGCCGGAGCCGCAGGAACAGGAGGACTATGCGGTGTATCCCGCATCCTTCTACTATATGGAGCTGAATGTGGCAGCAATGCTGCACGATCTGGACATCCGCTCTGATGAAGCGGAGGAACGGATCCTCACCGTGATCCGCGGAATGGAAGAGACGGACGGCATCGAGTTCGACGAACTGCAACGCCAGGCGGTCATTGAGGCGGCGCGTTCGGGACTCCTGATCATTACCGGCGGGCCGGGGACAGGAAAGACCACTACTATTAATGCTATCATCCGCTATTTTGAACGCCAGGGAGCAGAGATCCTGCTGGCGGCGCCTACGGGAAGGGCTGCGAAGCGGATGACAGAGACCACAGGCTGCGAGGCGAAGACCATTCACCGCCTGCTGGAGATCACCGGCGCACCTTCCGATGAAAAGGAAAGCGGCAGCGACTGGAGCGGCATGCACTTCGAGCGGAATGAACAAATGCCGCTGGAGGCGGACTGTGTGATCATCGATGAGATGAGCATGGTGGACATCCGTCTGATGCACGCCCTTCTGAAGGCAGTGAGTGTGGGGACCCACCTGGTCCTGGTGGGGGATTCCAATCAGCTGCCCAGTGTCGGCCCGGGCAATGTGCTCCGGGATATGATCAGCTGCAATTGTTTTAACGTTGTGCGCCTGGACCGCATATACCGCCAGGCGGCGGAATCGGACATCGTGGTGAACGCCCACCGCATGATCGACGGAGAGCCCATCGACCTCTCGAAGAGAAGCCGGGATTTCCTGTTCATCCGCCAGGATCAGCCGGAGGGCATCCTGAACACCATGCTGACTCTGATCCGGGACAAGCTTCCCTCTTATGTTGGAGCGCCCGCCATGGAACTCCAGATCATGACACCCATGCGGAAGGGGCCGCTGGGTGTAGAGCAGCTGAATGTGCGGCTGCAGGAGGTCATGAACCCGCCGGACCGGGGCAAGGCGGAAAAGGAGCTGAACGGCATCCTGTTCCGGGAAGGCGACAAGGTCATGCAGATCAAAAACGACTACAACCGCGGCGTCTGGAACGGTGATATCGGCATTCTGCAGGAGATCAACAGCTTTGCGGAGACCCTGACAGTGCTCTACGACGATCTCAGGGAAGTGGAGTACAGCTACAGCGATGCGGAAGAACTGGAGCTGGCATATGCTATCACCATCCACAAATCCCAGGGAAGCGAGTACCCGGCGGTGGTCCTGCCTGTGTGGCAGGGGCCGAGGATGCTGCTGACAAGAAACCTGATCTACACAGCGGTGACGCGGGCCAGAAAATGCGTCGCCATGACAGGAGGTCCATCCTTCTTTTATGAAATGGTCAATAATACCCAGGAGCTTCGCCGCTATACGGGGCTCAAAGACCGCATCCGCAGTATGTACGGCGCGTGATCTTCTCACGGATTCCCTGTTCCCCCGGCGCTGCCCGGTGTGCGGAGACATCGTTTCTCCTCCGGGATACCAGGTCTGCAGGAACTGTTTTCCGAAGCTTCTTTTTGTGGAACCTCCGGTGTGCATGAAGTGCGGGAAAGGACTGACAGACGAGTCAGAAGCCTTCTGCAGTACCTGCGCTTCTGCGGAAAGAAGCTTTGAGTACGGCGCCGCCCTTCTTTATTACGACGATATCATGCGCCGCGCGGTGAGCGGGATCAAATACAACAACCGCCGGGAGTACATCAAACCTTTCGCGAAGATGTTCTGGCTGCGCTGGGGAAAAGTTCTCCGGGAAATGAACGCTGACTGCCTGGTGCCGGTGCCGCTGCATCCTTCGCGCTTCAAAAAAAGAGGATTCAACCAGGCGGAGCTCCTGGCCCGGGAGCTTGGCGTTCTTTCAGGCATTCCTGTGCGGACCGATCTCCTGTTCCGGGAGAAACGCACCGAGGCCCAGAAGGAACTGACCCCGGACCAGCGGATCCGGAACCTGCAGAAAGCCTTCCGGGCGGACCCGGAGAAGGTCGATGTTTCCTCCGTGATCCTGGTGGACGATATCTACACCACCGGCAGTACTGCTGAGGCATGCACCCGGGCCCTGAAGGAAGCCGGGGTGCAGAAAGTGTACACCGCGTGCCTCTGTATCGTCTCGGAGGCCTGAACAAAAGATGAAGAAAGCGTAAAAAAACGGCGTTGTGATTGAGTTTACAGATATTATGCAGTATAATCAGTTTTGATATAATCAGACGTATCAGTCTGGTTTTTAGTAAAAAATAAAGGGAGGAACTAGTTATGAAGAGAAAAATGTTGGCACTTGCAATGGCAGCGGCTATGATCCTGGGCGCATGCGGCGGCGGAAGCACAGCTGCTACAACGGCGGCTCCGGCAGCGACTGAAGCTGCGAAGACTGAAGAGACCAAGGCTGAAGAGACCAAGGCTGAGGCAGCGGCGTCCGAGAAGGGCGGCATGGAAGGCGGAAGTGCTCTGAACTTCACCACCGGCGGCGACCAGGGAACCTATTATGGCTTCGGCGGCGTCCTGGCAGGAAAGGTCGGCGAGACCACCAGTACCACTGTCACTGCGATCACTTCCGGCGGTTCCGTCGCGAACATCGAAGCTCTGGATGCGGGCGACGCCCAGCTCGGCTTCGTGCAGTCCGACGTTATGGCTTACGCCCATGACGGAATCCGTCTCTTTGAGGAGACCGGCAAGGTCGATACCTTCTCCACCGTGGCTGCTCTGTACATGGAGCAGGTCCAGATCGTCACCCTGGATGAGAACATCAAGACCGTTGCTGACCTGAAGGGCAAGAACGTCTCCATCGGCGCCGCAGGCTCCGGCGTTTACTTCAACGCGATCGACTGCCTGGCTGCTTATGACCTGACTGAGGACGACATCAACCCGACCTACCAGTCCTTCGGCGATTCCACCGAAGCTCTGCAGGACGGCAAGATCGACGCCGCTTTTGTCGTGGCAGGCGCTCCGACCACCGCTGTTACTTCTCTCGCAGCGACCAAGCCGGTGTATCTTGTCAGCATCGACGACGAGCACGTTGAGAAGCTGATCGCCGCTTCCCCGTACTACAGCAAGAACGTCATTTCCAAGGACGCTTACAACACCGCTGAGGATGTCCAGACTGTCGCGGTCGGCGCTGTCGTTATCGCAAACAACGATGTCTCCGAGGCTGATGTCTACAACTTCCTGTATGGCGTTTTCGAGCATGTCGATGAGATCACTGCTGCACACGCAAAGGGCGCAGAGCTGGATCTTGATTTCGCCGCAAGCGTCACTTCCGTCCCGTATCACCCGGGCGCGAAGAAGTTCTTCGAGGAGAAGGGCAAGACCGTTCAGTAATAACTAATAGTTACGGGACCCGCGGAGGAGGGCGCCTCCTCCGCGGGTTTTATCTATGAAACATGGAGGTTGCTTTTATGGGTAAGGACGAAGAGAAGCTGAATGCTCAGGTTTCTCCGGGAGTGGCGGACACATCGGTCGGTACGGCGGAAGATGTGGAAGCCGTAATGAAGAAATATGACAGAGAGTCAAATACGCGTATCTGGGAGGGCACGCCGAAGCTTCTGGTCAGGGCTCTTGCAATCGCGTTTTCTCTCTATTGCATCTGGGTGACGCTGTTCAGCACAGCGATGCCTGAAATTAAACTGAACATTTTCCTGGGGCTGATCCTCATCATGGGATACCTGAACTATCCCATTAAAAAGGGCAGCGTAAAGGTGAACAGCCTTCCCTGGTTCGATATAATCATCATGTTGGCAGGCGCCATTCCCTTCTTTTATTTTGCTGCGAATGCCACGCCCATCATCAAGATGGCTACCCGTGTCACAAAGGATCAGAAGATGGTCGTCATGGCGGTGGTCGCGGTGCTTGCGTACATGGAGCTGTGCCGGCGCTGCGTCGGTATTCCGATCCTCTGCGTCGTCGGTTCCCTCCTGGTCTACACTTTCTCAAATGTGCGTTTCGGAAAGGTGATCTATGACCTGTTCTACACCACCACGGGCCTGATGAACACACCCATCAACGTCTGCGCCAAGTACATCGTGGTCTTCATCATCTTCGGCGCATTCCTGGAGCGAACAGGTATATCCGCGTTCTTCATCAATCTGGCGAACTGCGCGGCAGGCGCCCAGGCAGGCGGCCCTGCGAAGGTCGCGGTCATTTCCTCCGCGCTCTGCGGCATGGTGTCCGGTTCTTCCGTGGGAAACACCGTTACCACCGGTTCCGTCACTATCCCGATGATGAAAAAGACCGGTTATAAACCGGAATTCGCCGGCGCGGTCGAAGCCGCTGCTTCCACCGGCGGCCAGATCATGCCCCCCATCATGGGAGCTGCGGCCTTCCTGATGGCAGAGTACATGGGCATTCCGTACGCGCAGGTCGCCCTGAAGGCGATCCTTCCCGCAGTCCTGTACTTTACCGGAATCTACATCGCAGTACATCTGGAGGCAAAGAAACTGGGACTGAAGGGCATCCCGAAGGAAGATCTGCCGAAGGCTCTGGAGCTTCTGCCGAAGATCTACCTGCTTCTGCCGCTGATCATTCTGGTGGTCATGGTCTCCACGAACATGTACACCATGCAGTTCTCCGCAACGGTGGCTATCTTCATCACCATCGCGGTGGGTCTCATCAACAAGGACGACCGCATCAACTTTACCAAGATCCTGGATGCTCTTGAGGCGGGCGGCAAGGGAACCATCACCGTCGCCGTGGCATGCGCTATGGCGGGTCTGGTGGCAGGATGCATCACCTCCACCGGCCTGGCTTCCAAGCTGATCACCATCATCGTCAGTATTTCCGGCGGCCGTCCCATTATCGCCCTCTTCCTCACGATGCTTTGCTGCATCGTCCTGGGCATGGGCGTTCCGACCACTGCGAACTACTGCATCATGGCGGCCACCTGCGCGCCCATCCTGATGAGCCCGCAGATCGGCATTCCCCGCGTCTGCGCCCACTTCTTCGTATTCTATTTCGGCATCGTGGCGGATATCACCCCGCCGGTGGCACTGGCGGCTTACGCCGGAAGCGCCATCGCGAAGGCGCCGCCCATGAAGACTGCCTTCAACGCGACGCGGCTCGCCATCGCGGCCTTCGTAGTTCCGTATATCTTCGCTTTCAGTCCGCAGATGCTCTTCGAGTTCGCGGAAGGCACCTCCGGCGGCGCGGCGCTGGTCCAGACCATACAGCTGATCCTGACTTCGCTGCTGGGCCTCTTCCTGATCGCCGCCGCGCTGAACGGCTACTGGATGAAGCATATCAACCCGGTGATCCGCGCGATGATGATCGCCGGCGGTCTATGCATGATGATCCCCGGCACTATGACGGACCTCATCGGTCTGGCCGTATTTGCCGTTTCCTTCGTGCTTCTCAGAAGCGGGACCGCAAAGGAAGCAAAAGCCTGACGGATCAGGCAAAGCAGAAAAAGTTTGACACAAGACCTCTCATGTGCTATAGTTACATGGCGACTAACGATGAGAGGTCTTTTTTTTTTTGACCTGATGCTGCACTTTACAGCATCGAAATCAAGTAATACGGAGGTGGAGACCATGCGTACAAGAATTACTCTTGCGTGCACAGAATGCAAGCAGCGCAACTACAATACGACCAAGGATAAGAAGGCTCATCCGGATCGTATGGAAGTCAGCAAGTACTGCAGATTCTGCAAGAAGCACACGACGCACAAAGAGACAAAGTAATTAACTGAAAGGATTGGACGATGGCTGATTCTGATAAGACAAATACGAACAAGGTCCAGGAGTTCTCGAAGGGACTGAAGGCCGAGTTCCGTAAAAT
>JAFSYO010000018.1 GCA_017449925.1 Stomatobaculum sp. | reverse complement strand
CGATCAGGTCCGCAGCGTCGAAGCTGACCTTGATGGAATCCTCGCCGGTCATCTTGATTTCCGGGTAGTCTCCTGCCGGGAAATAGGGAAGCTGGGAGTTTCCGCTCATCCAGCGGCATTCGAAAGATGAGTCGCTTACGGTCCTTATATCTATCGGCTGGTCCGGAATCTCCTTGAGCAGGTCGAGGAAATTGCGTGCCGGTACGGCCATCTCGCCTTCTTCATCGCAGGATGTGACTTCTATGGTAGTGCGGAGGGTAAGTTCCGAATCCGAAGCCGTAAGGACCAGTTTCGAATCCTTGAGGCAGAAAAGGAAATTTTCGAGAATCGGAGTAGGGGACTTTACCGGCACAGCCTTGAAGATGTCCATGAGGGCCTTGAGAAGCCCGGCGCTTGAGACTTGGAATTTCATGATATGATGTGGCATTTTTTCATTCCTACAAATATAGGAAATAATCTCGATTTAGGAAATATTCTCGCATCACGAAAACATTTCTTTTACCGCGAGTGGCATGTAATTTGAAAAATTCGTCCCCCGGAAAACAAATGTTAAAATTCGGAAATATGAAAAGATCTATTATTGTAAATGTGCTGGCCTCCGCCATGGTTTGCGGAGCAGCTGCTTGCTGCATGCTTACTGCGTGCGCATCCCAGCCTGCCGGCGATGCAGCGCGTGCTGCCGCTTCCCTGACTCCTGCCGAATCCTCATACAGGCCTACTGTCAATCTGGCAGACACCGATTATCCCGACCTTACATATGCAGCTGAATCTGCAGTGGACGCAGTCGTCTATGTGAAGGTTACGATCCAGTCCAAGGTAGATTACAGCCAGATGGACCCGTGGCTCAGGTATTTCTTCGGTTTCGGAGACCAGATGCCCCGTCAGCGTGAGCAGAGCGGAAGCGGTTCGGGCGTCATCATCCGTCCGGACGGCTACATAGTGACCGCTAACCATGTAGTCGCAAACGCCACCAAGGTAGAGGTCACCCTCAACGACAACAAGACATATGAAGCCCAGATCATTGGAAGCGATTCCGCTACCGATGTCGCCCTTCTGAAAATCGACGCGAGCGGAATCCCTTCAATCCCGATGGCGGATTCCGACGAACTCCGTCTCGGCGAATGGGTCCTGGCTATCGGATCACCTCTTGGAGAGGAACTCCGCGGTACCATCACCGCCGGAATCGTCAGTGCCAAAGGCCGTTCCAATCTCGGACAGAATGACGGCCAGTTCAGGATCGAGTCCTTCATCCAGACTGATGCAGCCGTCAACCCCGGCAACTCCGGTGGAGCCCTTGTGAACAAGAAGGGTGAACTGGTTGGAATCAACACCGCCATCGTCAGCCAGACGGGCGCATATTCCGGTTACTCTTTTGCAGTTCCGACCAACATAGTGAAGAAGGTTGTCGGCGACCTGATCGACTTCGGTTCAGTCAAGCGCGCTAAACTGGGCGTCAGCATGGGTACTGTACACGATAAAATAGCGAAAGACCTGAAACTTTCTGAAACTAAGG
>JAFSYO010000146.1 GCA_017449925.1 Stomatobaculum sp. | reverse complement strand
TGGATCGTGGGCGTGTACATCGTGATCGCCTCTGTCACACCGGTCTGGATTCTCCTGCAGCCCCGTGACTACCTGTCCTCGTTCCTGCTTTACGCGATGCTGTTCATTGCGTTCCTGGCAGTCGTCCTGGCACATCCGTCCATGGACGCCATGCCCACGGCGGCTGTAGTCGTGGAAGGTGCAAGCGGAAAGACCTTCCTGTTCCCGGTCCTCTTCACCACCATCGCCTGCGGTGCGATCTCCGGTTTCCACTCCCTGGTCTCCTCCGGAACTTCCTCCAAGCAGCTGGATAAGGAGAGCGACGCTCAGCCCATCGCCTACGGCGGCATGCTGATCGAGTGCGTTCTGGCGATCCTGACCCTCTGCGCAGTCGGCTACGCTTACAAGTGGAACCAGGCAAATCCGGACGCTGCCCTGAAGGGCGCGACCGCGATCTTCGGCGGCGGCATCGCCCACATGGTGGATGATGTCATCCCCGGCACCTATCAGATCCTTTACACCCTGCTGGTGCTGACCTACTCCGCATTCTGCCTTACCTCTCTGGACACCGCGACCCGTCTGGCCCGCTTCATGTTCCAGGAGTTCTGGCTTGACGGCAGCAAGGGTGAGACCCCGGACAACGTCGATGGCTACAAGAAAGTCCTGACCAACCCGCTGGTCGCTACACTGATCACTGTGTTCTGCGGCGTCATGCTCGGCCTGACCGGCTACGCGAAGATCTGGGCTCTGTTCGGCTCCGCGAACCAGCTGCTGGCTGCCCTCGGCCTTCTGGCTGTCGCCACCTGGCTCGGCAACATCGGCAAGGACAACAGCATGTTCCTGTTCCCGATGGGCTTCATGCTGGTCGTCACCATCGCTTCCCTCATCATCAACACCAAGAACCAGTTCGCTCTGATCGGCGCCGGCGGCGCTGACTGGGGCCCCTACGTTCAGGCGATCCTCGGAATCCTCCTGATCATCCTGGCTCTGATCCTCGCTCACGAAGGTATTCAGACCATCAACAATCAGAGGGCGAAGAAAGCCTGAGGCTGATATCACCGGCCTTAGCTGATTATTAACAAAGCAAAAAGCAGTCCGTCACGGATCTCCGCGGCGGACTGCTTTGTTTTAATCTGTTCTGTTGAATATGTTATATCGCTTATCTTCTCGGTCCCGCCAGATCTTCGGAGTCCAGGATGATGGTGAAGGGGCCGTCGTTCAGAAGGGATATCTTCATATCCGCCCCGAAAATTCCTCTTCCGATCTTCACGCCGGGGGCAATCTCCCCGCAGCGTTTCAGCATATACTCGTACATTTTCTCCGCGTGCTCCGGCTTTCCCGCCCTGGTAAAGGACGGACGGTTTCCCTTCCTCATGTCCGCATACAGCGTGAACTGGGAGATCAGGAGCAGTTCCCCTCCCACGTCCGAAAGCGACAGGTTCGTCTTTCCTTCCTGGTCCTCGAAGATCCGGAGTCCGATCATCTTCTTCAGCATCTTGTCCGCCGTCCCTTCCGTGTCCTCATCACTGACTCCGATCAGGACCAGGAGGCCCTTTTTGATGGCCCCCGTCGTATTACCTTCCACCACACACTCTGCGTGCTGCACTCTCTGGATCACGAACCGCATATTTTTCCTCCCCGTATTCAGATCACTCCGGCACTTTTCTCTCCGCCCGGTTCTCACAGAAGCCGCATGGCTTCTTCCTTCAGTTCCTCCCGCATGTCGTTCAGGAGCAGAAGCCGGTTGTATTTGTAAAATGCCTCATTCCCGTTTTCCTGCACAAATTTCAGGCTGTAGTACCCAGCGGAAAGCTCCGACAGGAACAGCACCATCTCCTGCCCTTCTCCGAAGGCATCCGCCAGGAAGCCGAAGGCATTGGTGAGATGCTCTCCTGTTTCCGCCGCTTTCCGTTTTCTCTCTTTCTCCGACGCAGCAAAGACTTTTTTCACCAGTGCAAAATCTTTCCCGGGATCCTCCGACCTGTCTTCGGCAGCTTCCTTTTCTGTCCTCAGTTCCTTCAGAATCTTCTCCAGTCCTGCCGCTGCCAGGCGGCGGCGCTTCTCCGCCTCCCGGCCCGTCAGCCTGGCGGCAAGGTCATGCTCCAGAAGCATTTTCTTCTCTCTGACGGTCTCCGCCAGCCATTCCCCGGCGGAAAAATCTTCCCCGCTCTCTGTCTTTTCCTTCAGTTCCTTCAGGGAAAGGAAGATCTCCTGCTGGGCCAGGAATGCGTCCGCCCAGCTGCGGAACTCCTGCCCCAGGGCGTCGGAGAGCAGTCCGATAAGACTCAGCTTTTCGTCGAAGGGCGCGTCCTTCAATTTTTCAACAGCGCTGCCCGTTCTCTTTCCTTCCAGGATCTCCTCCACCCGGTAGAATTCCCTGTACTTCCGGTACAGTTCATAGTAGGAGGTAAAGCTCTCCGCGATCTCCTTGTCCTGCAGGAAAGAAAAGGTAAAGCTTTCCTCCACGGGGAGAGACAGGGCTTCATAGACCTTCAGGGAATCCGACAGATCCTCCCATCCCCGGGGTGTCGCGAAGCGTTTCCCCCGGAGATCTGCTTTAACTGAATAAAATGCTCCTTCTTTATCTCCAGGTAACTTGTCACCGCGCCGTGGATCCCGTTCTTCAGGGCATAGTTCTTCCAGGCCTGGAAATCCTCCTTGACCTCCATCAGGCGCACCCGGTCCAGAGTCACGATATCGAACTCCCGGACAGAGCGGTTGTACTCCGGGGGATTCCCGGCTGTCACGATGATGTAGCCCTCCGGCACGCTGTGGTTCCCGAAGGTCTTGTACTGCAGGAACTGGAGCATCGTGGGGGCAAGGGTCTCGGAAACACAGTTGATCTCGTCCAGGAACAGGATGCCTTCGCTGATCCCGGATCTTGCGATCTGTTCGTACACGGAAGCCACGATCTCGCTCATGGTGTACTCCGTCACCAGATGTTCTTCCCCTCCGTAGTTTTTTTTGGAGATCGTCGGAAGCCCGATGGCGCTCTGTCTCGTGTGATGCGTGATGGTATAGGAGACGAGGCTGATGCCCAGCTCCTCTGCGATCTGCCGCATGACAGCGGTCTTTCCGATGCCGGGTCCTCCCATCAGGAGCACGGGACGCTGCCGCTCCCGGGGGATCAGATATTTTCCGTCTGCATCCTTCGCAAGATATGCCTTGACGATGCGGATCATCTCTTCTTTCGCTTCACTGATATTCATGCGTCCTCCTGCTGAAGGTACAGCTTCAGCGCCCAGTCAGGCACTTTTGCGTCTCCGTGATCCTGGTCCTCCCGGAACACGAAGGCTGTCTCGTAGTCGGTTGCTTTTTCCGGGTATACGCCGTATCCGTCCGTAAAATAGATGAGCCCCCGGAGATCCTTTAATTCTCCCTGCTCCCGCAGCATCTGTACGTGGCGGAACACCGGACGGAAATCCGTTCCCCCGCCGCCATGCACTGCAAAGATCCCGGCCGTTTTTTTCAGTTCCTCCGGACTCTCCAGCAGGGTATCCTTCTGTATTCTGTCGTCGCACTCGATCAGGTGGATCCGGACCCGTCTGAAGAAACTGCTCTTTTCCGCCAGGACCGCCGCCGTCTCTTCCAGGAACTTCTGCACCAGGACCGCCTGGCAGGAAGCGGAAGTGTCGATGGCGATCACCAGCTCTTCCACCTTCTTCACTTCCCGAAGTTCATTTTCCTCGATGAGCGGCATATTTCCGTATCGTTCCAGACCGTAGTAATAGTAAGCATAGTCAAAGGAATCCGGGTCTGTCTCCGAAGTCTCCCTCAGGACCGCCAGATGTTCCAGAAAATCCCGGTACAGGGGGCGTTCCCGGTAAGAAAAGCGCAGCACTCTTTCCAGCAATTCCCCGTCCTTGCCCGCCTCTTTTCCGAAAGTCTCCAGCTCTGTGCGCACGCGTTTCGCAGTCTTCTCCCACTCTTTCTCCTGCGGGCGGCGCGGAATTTCCATCGCCGGCGGATCCTTGGGATCCTTGTCCCCTTCTCTGTCCCAGAATCCATGGTCGCAGACCCGGAACTCTTTTTCAAGACGTTCCTGAAGATCCCAAAACGCCGCAGCGTCTCCTTTCTCAGGGTCTTTTTCTTTGGAAGACCGGTCGGTAAAATACCGGTACAGCTTTTCTGCCGTTAGGACCCCCAGCTCCTCTGTAAGAGTCCTGTAGGTCTCCTCCCGGAAATCGTTCGGCAGCTGCAGCACCCTTTTTTCTTTCATGGAATCCAGTACAGATTCCGCAGCGATGTCGCAGGAAAGATCCCAGAGCTTTTCATCTTTATGGAAAGGAGCTCCGTACATGTGCCGGAACAGACAGTGCATCAGCATATGCAGGCAGGCCCGGTTCAGGCGGAGCGGATGCTCCACGAAATTGCTGAGGAGCCAGTTCGGATGGAACAGGATCTCCGACCCGTCTGTCCCGATGCTTCTGGTCCTGAGATCCATCCGGTACGGCAGACGGTCCAGCGCAGCGCTTAAAAAACGCATGGAAAGCGTCAGCTCTGTTTTCGTATAGACCAGGATCCGTTTCCCGGCGTTTTCCAGTGCTTCTCTCTGTTTCATACTTTTTCCCCTGCGTGAACCTCACCTGCGGAGATGTTTTCCTTCCTGTTACAGCAGAAACGCGGAGTCGCTCTCCTCCCTGCTGCTGTTTCTTGTGTACTCCATCAGGATCCCGCACAGTTCCGCATCCCGCCTCGCGGAGGCTTCCTGCAGGGCTGCCGGGACCGCTTCTTTTTTCAGAAGGCGCCGCGCCGCAAGACAGGTGATCTCTTCTCTGCGTCCTTCCTTCACCAGATACAGAAGGAAAGGTTCCGATACTCTGAGAAGGGCTGCTTCGTACTGCCGCCGCGCCTCTTCTGAAAGCTGATAAGGCCGCAGGATCCGGGCCGACGCCACCTCTCCGATGACCTTCCATCCGTCCCCTTCCGTCCGGGGGAACTGTTTGTCATAGTGACGGAAATCGATTCCTTTTCTTGTTACCGCCTCCCGGAAGGCATATCCGCATCCCTCAATCCTGGGATGGATCATCCGGGCCATCGTATCCTCGTCAAAGTCATTCAGGTAGGCAGGAAAAAACAGCAGCGCCTCCCCGTACGGCAGAAGGAACCTGATACTGACTGCAGAATCATAATCCGTAAGAAGATCCTTCGCGGCCCGGAACCGCCCTTGTTTTACCTGTATGCTGATCTCTTTCAGGCTTCCGCAGGAACGGAATGCCCCGTCCCCCAGATCCTCCAGGCTGTCCGTCAGGAAGATGCCTCGAAGATTCCCGCAGCCGTAGAATGCAAATCTTCCCAGACCCTTTATACCGTCCGGCATATGGACCTCTTCCAGGTCATTCCGGCCTGAAAAGGCTTCTTTTCCGATGCTCCGCACAGGAAAACCGCCGAGCTCCCCCGGCACGCGGAGGAACGAAGCCGTTCCTTCCATGCCGGTGATCTCGGCGTACTGTTCGTCATATTCCCGGATCAGGTGGTAGTTATATTTCATTCTTTTCACCCCCTGAACTCGGGCCGCTGCACGGCCCTCGTTTATGGTGTCCATAGGCGCTTCGCGCCTTGGCCACCTCGGAATTATGAGCAAAATCAGTCTGGTGAGCAAGCTCCCCATTCTGATTTCACTCATAATTCCGGGGTGCTGTTTTATTTAATACTTCTCCGTGAAGGTTTCAAAATACCCGCCGGCATCCAGCGTAAAATACCCGCAGAGAGTACGCAGGCCCTCCGCTTCGTCATAACCGTAGAGAAAAGCCCCCTCCGGCTGAAGGCTGCCCTTGTCAGCTGTCAGGTACGTATCCGCGGAGACAGTGTTCCGGGAGCCGTCCTCCGTAAGTCCCAGACTCTGCACCGCGCAGTCCTTCTTCAAGAATACGCTGCCCCCGTAATAAATATCCGCGCTGTCCCTGCTGCCGTCCTCCAGGTTTTTGCGGACGGAAATATAGTATCCCTGCTTGTTCCTTCCCGGATCCACAGGCTTAAGATACGCGTACTCTGTCTCGAAGGCATTCTTCCGCTCCAGGACCCGCTCTCCGTCTTCTCCGATGGAGACAAGCTTATATGCCTTTCCTTCCACTGTGAACCGGTCGCCGACGGAGACGTTCTCCACCTCATCCGCCGCGTACTTCTTATAGGCATAGAGATTCACGTTGGTCAGTTCATAGTAGTCCCCGTGGTCGATCAGTGTCGAGAGACTTCTTCCGTTGTCATCCTTCTGGCTTTCCGCGTAGGGCATTCTGGCCCGGTACGCTGAAGTCAGGTAACTGTAGTCTGTCGGTGCGGCGGCATAAACAGGGAGGCAGCTGCCGATCAAAAGAATCATTGCGGCCAGAATCCCCGCCGCTGTTCTTTTTCTGCGTTCCATCCGTTCTTCTCCTTTCGGCTTTGTGCTCTGCGTAAGCGCGTTTCGCGCGCTTCCATTATTCCTCCTGTATTATACCCTGCCAAAGCTAAATTTATCTGAAGCTGTTACCCATGTCAAGGCTGTGCTTTTGAGCCATCTGCTTTCCTGCTGTTGATTCCGGATTTTTATGCTATACTGTGATTATGTCAATCGAAGAACTCCAGAAAAAACTGCATATTTACGCGGAGACCCATCCGCCGAAGCCAGCCCGCCGGTCTGCGGTACTGGTCCCCCTCATTTACAGGGACGGGGATCAGACCCTTCCGGATCTTTTGTTTGAACAGCGCGCCTTTGATCTTCAGCACCAGCCGGGAGAAGTTTGCTTCCCCGGAGGCAGAGTCGAGGAAGGAGAGACTCCGGAGGAAGCAGCGCTGCGGGAGATCTGTGAAGAACTGCTGGTGACGCCGGAGCAGGTGCGGATCCTGGGCCCCCTGAATTTATTCCCCAGTTCCACGGACCAGACGGTCTGCGCCTTTGCAGGGGTGCTCACAGGGTATAACGGTACCTACTCCCCGGAAGAGGTGGATCATGTATTCACGGTCCCGCTCAGCTGGTTCCTTTCCCATGAGCCTGACCGGTACGAGACGTTCCGCACCGTATATCCGGGAGATGACTTTCCCTATGAGCTGATCCCCGGCGGAAAGAACTATCCCTGGGGCCGCATCCGCCACATCATCCCCGTGTATCCGGATACAGATCCGGTGATCTGGGGACTCACCGCCCGGATCGTCGACGCCCTGTGCGCCGCGCTGCGGTGATTTATTTTGATATTAAATATGCGGATCTCCCGCAGAACGGAGACTATTATGAAAAAGCTGATTTCTATGGTACAGAAAACCTTCCTGAAGCCCCAGTCAGACACTGCCCGGTCTGACACTTCACGGTCCTTCACCGCAGCCGCTTCTGCTGCAGCGATCTTTATTATGGCTGCCGCACTGCTCTCCGGCTGCGAAGGATCTTCCTCCTCGACCACCGCGGCGCCTGTCCCGGAAACCACCGAGGCCGTAACGGAAGCCGAGACAGAACCTGAAAAGGTGATCACGGTGGAATCCGAGGTCATTGAAGAGGAGGAAGAGGATGTTCCTCCGGAGGAAGGCATGGTGCGCAGCGCCCTGACACACCTCTGGATCCCGGAAGAACTGGCCCGAAAACGCCCCATTGCAGTCATGTACCCCATCGACAAAAAGGCACAGCCCCAGTACGGCCTGAATAAAGTGGACATCTTCTATGAGATCATGGAAGAGGGCGATATGAGCCGACAGATGGGCGTGATCCAGGACTGGGAGGATCTGGAGCGGATCGGCAACGTCCGAAGCATCCGCGACTACTTTATCTATGAAGCCCTGGAGTGGGATTCCATCATTGTCCACTTCGGCGGCCCGGAGACCTTCGTGAAACCCATGCTCACCAGGAAAGACGTCGACAACATCAATGGCGTGGGCGGCGTTATGGGAAGCGACTACGGCGCTTACTACCGTATTCCGAAAGGCTCCAAATCCGAGCACACTGCCTATACGGACGGCGCGAACATTCTGAAAGCCATCGAAAAAGCCGGCTGGTCCCGGGAACACCGGGAGGAATACTGGCAGCCGGATCACTGGAAGTTCGCCTCTGACCGGGAACTGTACCGCCTGGAGGATCATCCGGACGCGGTGGATGCCACCGAGATCGACATGAAAGGCTGCTATCCGGTGACAAAGAGCTCCCTGACATACAAAGACGGCCTCTACTACCGCAGCATCTACGGCAGCCCCCAGAAAGACGGAAGGACCGGCGAACAGCTCGCCTTCTCCAACGTCCTGATCGAGAACTGCGTCTGGGGCCGCCGGGGCGGAAGCCTGTATCTCTACTTCCATGTCCTGGACTCCATGCACGAAGGCTATTTCATCACCGGCGGGAAAATGATCCACTGCACATGGATGAAGAACGCGGACTATGAAGCTACCCGATTCTTCGACGACAACGGCGAAGAGATCCGCCTGAACCCCGGAAAGACCATGGTGTTCATCACCCAGGAAGGCCACAACTCCTTCACCGTCAACGGCGTGAAGTATTCTCTGTAAGTGGTGCTTCTCCGCAGATGACTTTGGCGGCGCAAATATTTTGCTGTTAACAGCGTCGTCAGTATATGCGGGCGTTTTTCACTAGTTTTTAGAAATCCGTACCCCTCAGGCTAGGAAAAACCTCTGATTTTTGCTGATTTTCCTTTGTTTTAGGGCCATGTCGGGCGTTTTTGAAGAAAAATCTAAAATCCGTACCCCTGTTTTCGAAAAAATAAGGGTACGGATTTTTCAATTTTTAAAAAAAACGCCCAATATAAGCTTCCAGCAGGCTAAAATCTCTTGAAAGCACCTTAAAAAAGCTCTCATAAGGGTCACAAATTTTCAAAAATGCTTGAAAACGCCCGCCCTACTGACTGAAGGCAACTCCCAACAGAAGAAACCGTTTTAGTCCTTACAGGAAGAAACTATTTTAGTCCTTACAGGAAGAACCTGTTTTCCTTCTTCTCCGTGAAGTTCTGCTCCAGCATCTTCACATGGGACAGGAAGGCAGGATCCTCAAAGTACTTCGCCTGCACCGGGCATCCCCGGACGCAGGCCTGGCATTTGATGCAGATGCCCGGCACGTTCGACACATCCTGGGGATCGATAGAACCTACGGGACAAAGTTTCACGCAGTCCCCGCATTTCGTACATTTTTCCATATGAGTCAGTGGCTTGGCCTTCAGGAATTTCGCGGGCTGTCCGTCTGTTCCCTTCGGGACATAGTAAGGCGCCGACGCGTCTCCCGGGACCTCAAGTACTTCTCCTGTTTCCGCCATTTCCTCCGCCCGGGCTGCCGCCTTCAGCACAAAGGCTTCCGCCGCCTTCAGGTCCGCTGCATCCGGGCGTCCCGGCGCCAGGAGATCAGAAAAAGCGTGCCTGCAGGCGAAGGCCGCGCCGCCGGCCACAATGAACCCGTTGGCGTCCAGGACAGAGGTCAGCTCCGCGAGGGAGTTGTCAAAGCTTCTGTTTCCATAGGTGACCACCGCCACCGCCCTCGCGCCGTTTCCCTTCAGCTTCGTCTGGAAGTCCGGAAGGATCTTGTTAGGAAGCTTGCCTGCATAGGTCGGCGCTCCGACGATCACCAGATCCTCCGCCCTGAATTCTATCTCTGCCGCCCTTGCTGCCGGCGGCGTGAAGTTCAGGTTGACTTCAGGACATCGAAGGGCCTCCGCCGCTGCTTTTCCCATCGCCTTGACGATCTTCTCCGTATTCCCGGTGGCACTCCAGTAAACAGTACATACTCTTGTGATCTTCATTTTCCCTCCTTCGGGCCGTATTTAGATACGGTCATAAACCGCCTTCATCGGAACCGGATCCCGCGCAGTTTTCCTATTTGTGGTATAATAATCCGGTTGCCGGAGACATTCTTCATCCATGGACACTCATCCATTTCATGAGTCTATTATAACATCAGGTCCGCTCCGGCGCAGTATGGACCTGGAGAGAAAAGAAAGGATTATCCCTATGTGGTTTGAAAATACAGTATTTTACCAGATGTACCCCCTGACTCTCTGCGGCGCTCCGGAAAGAAACGAAGATCCGGAGAACGATGCGCTGTTAAAGAAGCAGGCATCAAAACACCGGATCCTGGGGATCCGGAAATTTATCCCGCACCTTAAGAAGCTGGGAATCGGCGCAGTCTACCTGAACCCTGTTTTTGAGAGCGACTCCCACGGCTATGACACCCGGGATTACCGTCTGACCGACAGCCGCCTCGGCACCAACGAAGACCTGAAGACCCTCTGCAAAGAATTCCATGACGCCGGCATCCGGGTAGTGCTGGACGGCGTCTTCAACCATGTGGGCCGCGGCTTTTTCGCCTTCCGGGACCTTCAGAAGAACCGGGAGTCCAGCTCCTACAGGGACTGGTTCAAGGTCAATTTCTCCGGCGATTCCCCCTTCCACGACGGTTTCTGGTACGAGGGCTGGGAAGGACACTATGAACTGGTTAAGCTGAACCTCGACAATCCCGCGGTGCAGAACTACCTGATGGAAAGCATCGACTTCTGGTTCCGGGAATTCGACATCGACGGCATCCGTCTGGACGTCGCCTACCTTCTCCCCCTTTGGTTCATTTCCATGATCAAGGACAGGATCCGCTCTCTGAAGCCCGATGCCTTCCTTCTGGGAGAGATCCTGGGGGACAACGCGCGCCGCTTCTATGATCAGGGCCATGTGGACGCCATCACGGACTATCCCCTTTACAAAGCCCTCTGGTCGGCCCTGAACTCCCTGAACTTTTTTGAGCTGGCCCATACCATCAAGCGGACCTACGGGGAAATGTACCGCGGCCTGCAGCTATTTTCCTTCGCGGACAATCACGACGTGGAGCGGATCGCCTCCAAGCTCACCGACCCGGAACATCTGCCCCTGGTCTACGCTCTTCTGTTCACGCTGCCCGGCATTCCCTGCATCTACTACGGAAGCGAGTGGGGCGTCGAAGGCAAAAAAGAAAGGGGGAGCGATGCCTCGCTCCGCCCTGAATTTAAAAAACCTGAATCCGTAAAACTGACGAAACAGATCGCCGCTCTTGTTTCCCTCCGGAACAAGACGCCGGAGCTGGCCCGCGGGTCCCTGGCGGATCTCCGCCTCACGAACCGCGCTTATGCCTATGTCCGGGAACTTGACGGGAACCGCAGCATCATCGCTGTCAACGCGGATTCCTCCCCCGTCACCCTGGACATCCCGGGGTGCGGAGCTGTCGAGCTGCCCGCCACCAGCGCCTGGATCAACCGCCGGGGAACAGGCTTCATCGACCTTCTGAAAATCAAGTGACTGAACCTTGTCCGGAGACGGCCGCGGAGATCAATTGCTCTCCGTGGTCTCCTCCGGCTTTGTCATTCCCTCCGGAGGTGCCATTCCTTCCGGGGGCGTCATTCCCTCCGGCGGCGTCATGCCCTCCGGGGGCGTCATGCCCTCGGGACGCTCGCCGCGGGGACCGCGTCCGCCGAAACCTTCGGGACGCTCGCCGTTGAAGCCCTCGAATCCTTCCGGTCTCTCACCTCTCGGGCCGCCGAAACCGCCGTGTCCGCCGAAGCCTCCGGTGCGGGTCCCCTCGTAAGTATTGATCCCGGTGACCGTGATCTTCTTCTCTTCTTCGCCGGTCTTTACGGTGATCTCATCCCCTTCTTTGATCTCCCCGGCAGAGAACTGCAGGATATCAAAAGCCTTGGGCGCTGTCCAGGAAATCACTTCCTTGCCAGCGGAAGACACGCTGATCACTGTCTCCGCCTCCTGCTGAGCTTCAAAATACACCGTGATGATGTTCTGGGCGGAATTGTCGGAAAGGGGCTCTGCCATTCCCTGGGAACCCGCCGCCATCAGGATGCCGCCGTTCACCAGGGCCTCGCCGTTCATATCCACGGCGGCGTTGAAGGCGTCGGAGGAACCACTGACATAGACCTCTCCGCCGTTCACCTCAATGTTGCCATTGGAATCCAGGCCGTCGCCCTTCGAGTTCACGATCACCGTGCCGCCGTTAAAGATCATTTTGACCTTTTCGTTGTTCTGCATGGAGAAACGCTCTTTCTCCTGCTCGTTATCTCCCTCGTATTTTTCTCTTGCGTTGATGCCGTCATCCTCCGAAGTGATGTCCCAGCTTCCGCCATTCACCGTTACGGTCAGTCCTTCAATTCCTTCACTGCAGGCAGGGATCACCATGGCGCCGTCATTCAGCACTACGTCGCCCTTGGATGTGATGGCCTTGCCCTCCGCCGTATCCATGATCACGACGTCAAAGGTCCCGCCGTTCACTGTGACAGCGTCCTTGCCGTTGAAGGCATCATCCGCGGAAGTAACACTATACACGCCGCTCTCCACAGTGAGCGTATCCTTTGCGTGGACCGCTTTTACGGTGGATTCGATGTTCAGAGTTCCTTCTCCCTCGAGGACCAGGTCGTTCTTCACATAGATCGCCGCGTCGGCTTCCTGTTCCTCTGTCAGTTCCACACCTTCCTGCTCCTCTGCTGCTGCGCCGGTCACCGTCAGTGTGTTCGTGGTGCCGGGCATCATGGTGACTGTAAGCATAGCTCCTTTTACGGAGGCGATGGCATAGGCCCCGTCGGAGGTGATCTCCATGCCGTTCAGGAAAAGCAGTACCTTTTCTTCCTTTTTCGTCTCGATCAGCACATGTCCCTCCAGACTGCCGCTTAAGCTGTAGCTGCCGCCGGAAGTGATCTTCAGTACTCCGTCTGCAAACTCTGCGCCGCTGCCGTTGATCTTCGCATCGCTGCCGCTGAAGATCACCGTCGTCGCGCTGCCCTGCGCTTCTGAACCTGCCGCTGCGACGCTCTGCACTGCATTGTTCTGCGCCCCAGTGCCCTGGGCCGCGCCGTTCCCGCAGGCCGCCGAAACAAAACTGACTGATAAGACCAATGCCAGAAGTGCTGCTTTATTTTTTCTCATGATCTTTCCTTTCTGTCGTCAATGACTTGTTTTCACCAAAACGATTCTTTACAGCGCCATCTCCGCTGTCTCTGCCTGTCCGCACACGATCTTTAAGTTTCCGTTCCGCACGCGGATCATATCGATCATTTCCTTCTCCTGCCGTTCATCCTTTTCGCAAATGCTGTAGCGGAGTTCGTAAAGGCTTCCCATGTTGGTGGTCTTCACGCTGACCAGCTCGGCGCCGGACAGATACTTCTCAAAGATATCCTCAAAAACATTGTAGTAGTCGAGACTCTCGGGGATCGTGATCCTCAGGTCCTTTTTCCTGGTGTTCTCCGCCGCCGCGAAGATGTGCGTCAGCGCAATAGTGACTGCGCCGAAGCAAAGGACCATGACAAGGCTCAGCGAGAGATACCCCATTCCGTTCGCGAGTCCCGCGGCCATCGCCGCAAAGACGCTGGTGATCTCTCTGGAGTTGCCGGGCATGGAACGGAACCGTACCAGGGAGAAGGCGCCCGCCACCGCGACGCCGGTGCCTACATTGCCGTTGACCATCATGATCACCGCCTGTACCAGCATGGGCAGGAGGATCAGGGTCATCAGGAAATTCGACGTGGAATGATTTTTGTAAGCGTGGATCCCTGCCAGAAACATTCCGCAGAGCGCGCTCCCCGCGAGACATACAAGAAATGTTTTGACATCCATGCCGGCAGACACGCCGGTAAGTACACTGTTAAGCAGCATTTTTTCTTCC
The DNA here is from genome assembly GCA_017449925.1 of Stomatobaculum sp. The sequence goes on along the minus strand of JAFSYO010000146.1, from coordinate 48,849 downwards.
CCCTTCGGTTTTTTCTTTCATCAGATATGCATAATAACTTCCGTACTTTGAAAAGGACTGCTGGTACGGAGCAATGTCCTCGAACAGTTCCGCCATCCAGAGCGGCATGGCTCCGGGAATTTTCACTTCCATCAGCACCGTGTCCGGCGGAAGAAGCTGCATCCCCTGGTCTCCCGCCGCCAGATCCGGCTCAGAAGTTCTGCAGCGGATATTTGTGTCGAAGGTCACCCTCAGTTCCGGATCCTCGGTGCCGGCCAGCGCTGTCCTGTCGTAGGCGATGAAAGCTGCCGGCTTCAGTCCGTACCGTTCTTTCATGTAGCTGATCTCCTGGAAGATCTGTTTTTCCGTAAAGGTCTTTCCGATCCCCTCGGGGACGATGCCGTAGTTCAGCCAGCAGCGCGCCTCCCGGAGCGGAAGGGCAATACGTCTTTTGTAGACAACGCCCTCGTACTTTTTCTTGATCTCTGCAAAGACCTTTCCGTCCTCCGAAGCTTTCCCGTACAGCCGGAGCCTCAGCTTTTCCTTATAGACCGGCTTTTCCAGGGATTCCTGGATCAGGCGGAAATCCGCGGTGTCGTAATAGACATTGCTGATCGTATATTTTCCGAACACATCGTCCGCCATATGTTTTCTCAGTTCCGGAAGGAGCTTTTTGTATGCCTCCTTCGGCAGCAGCCATTTCTCTTCTACTCGTTTGAAGATCTCCTGCGCCATGCCGGTTCCTCCTCTTCCGGGCCCTCGTGATCAGACCCTGCGTTTTTCTTTTAACGGTCCCCAGTTTACGAGCTGAAACTGAAATCATACTGAAAAAACATGCATGTAACCGTGAACACTTTGTGAACGATTTAACACATCTGTTCCGCAGTTCTTTCAGTTTCAATTCAGTAAACTATGCTATGATATTTTCTAAATAGTAAGAACGCGAAGTGCGTAACGACTCGGGAATCACTTTTTCCCTGAAAGGAATACTCCTAATGAAAATACTGATCGTGGAAGATGAACTCCGGCTGGCAGAAGCCCTGTCGCAGATCATGCAGGAGCAGAAGTACCAGGTGGACGTGGCAAATAACGGAAATGACGGACTGGATTACGCCCTGTTCGGGGATTACGACGTGATCGTCCTGGATGTGATGCTTCCCGGAAAGGACGGCTTTGAAGTGGTGCGGTCCATGAGGGCCGCGAAGGTGAAGACTCCTGTGATCATGCTGACTGCCCGGGACGATGTGCGCGACAAGATCCGCGGACTTGACAAGGGCGCGGACGATTATATGACGAAGCCTTTCGTACCGGAGGAACTGCTGGCCAGGATCCGGGCTCTCTCCCGCCGCCAGGGAGAAGTAGTGATCGAAGAGATGACCATGGAGGATCTGACACTGTCTCTCTCCACCAATGACCTCTCCTGCGGCGCGAAAAGCATCCACCTGGCTTATAAGGAATTTGAGATCATGAAGATCCTCCTCTCCAACCAGAAATCCATCGTCTCCAAGGAAATGCTGATCAGCAAGGTATGGGGCGATGATTCCGACGCCGAGGACAACAACGTGGAAGCCTACATCTCTTTCTTAAGAAAGAAGCTCAGCTTCCTGGGCTCCCGTGTCCAGATCTCCACCATCCGGAAAGTCGGATACCGCCTGGAGGCAGCCGATGATTAAGAAACTGCGGAACAAGTTCATTCTGATCAATATGTGCTTCGTGTCGGTCATTCTGGGCGTCATCTGTGTCTTCCTGGCGGTCTCTTTTTTCCAGCGGAACACCCAGAACACCACCTTTTTTCTCCAGAACGAACTGTGGAGGGCCGTCCAGGGAAACGCCGGAGGATATCCCTCCTTCCGGATCCAGAACTTTCCCGGACCGAATGATTCCGGAGGAAATCCCGGAGAAAGACCCCGGGAAGGAATCCCGGAAAGAGAAGGCGCCCGCCGGCAGCGCGGCTACTACCTGCCCTATGTGATCCTCAAGGTCGGTTCCGACGGCAGCGTCCTGAACATCGACGAGCACGACCTCTCCATGACGGAGGACAGCGCGGCTGCCCTGGTCTCGCTGCTCCCTGAATTATCAGAAGAAAAAAAGAACGCCGGCGGCGTTCTCAAGCAGTATGATCTTCGGTACGCTCTCCAGCGTACACCGGAGGGGACCCTCTGGGTCATTTTCGGAGACATGTCCGGAGAGAGCTCCGCTTTCCGTTCCTTCCTTTTTTCTCTCGGCACAGTGCTTATCCCTGCGCTCCTGGTCTTTTTCCTTTTGAGCTTCTGGCTGGCCCGGTGGGCTCTTACTCCGGTGGAAAAAGCCTGGGATCAGCAGAACCGCTTCGTGGCGGACGCCTCCCATGAGCTGAAGACACCGATCACGGTGATCCTGGCGAACCTGGACATTCTCCGTTCCCACAAAGAAGATACCGTGCAGTCCCAGATGCGCTGGGTCCGGAACACCCGGGAAGAAGCCGAGCGGATGCGGGAGCTGGTGGAAAACCTTCTGTTCCTGGCGAAAAATGACGCTGACTCCCTGAAGGTCCAGATGTCCGAAGCCGATCTTTCCGAGCTGGCCCAGGACCGGATCCTGAATTTTGAAGCCGTGGCCTTCGAAAAGAAAGTCACCCTGGACAGCGATATCCAGGAAGGCCTCCGCATCACCGGAAATGAAGGACAGCTGAAGCAGCTTTTCACGATCCTGCTGGACAATGCAGTCAAGTACGCTGGCCAGGACGGCCGTGTCCGCGTCGCCATGTCTCCCTGTCAGGAAAAAAACGGGAAGAATGCCGTCCGCATCGTCGTGAACAACACGGGCGAAGCCATTCCTCCCGAAGATCTGGCACATATTTTCGAGCGTTTTTACCGGGCCGACAAGTCCCGGGCCCGCTCGGAGGGCGGTTACGGACTGGGGTTAAGCATCGCGGAAAGCATCGTCCGCATGCATCACGGCCGCATCTCCTGTGAGAGCACGCCCCAGGACGGCACCACTTTCACCGTGACCCTTCCCGTCGCATAATACAGACACTGCGCGGAATTATACAACGATTCTGATCTGCCCTGTCAGTACCGCCGGGGGATCAGGCCGGCGCGTTCCAGGGCGTAGTAGACCGCGGGGATCATGATGAGGTGCAGGACAATGCCGGGTGCTGTCCCGGCAAAGTATGCCCCGGCCCAGAGCTGCAGGGAATACTCTCCCTTCAGCATGATCAGCCCGGTCACCAGGCCGCCGGCGATCCTTCCGATCACCATGGCGGTCACCATGCTGATCCACAGGTCCGTTCTCAGCTTGCCTGAACGGACCAGCTTCATCATAAGGCCTGTGAAAAGGCCGTAGCAGCACAGTTCCGTCATCATCTGGGGCAGTTTCGCCATGGGCGGCGTACCCACTGTCAGCGCCCCCAGCAGCGGCCCCAGAAGACCTGCCGCGGCGCCGTAGACCGGTCCTGTCACCAGGCCGCAGAGAAGCGGCGGGATGTGCATGGGGCTGAGCAGCTGCCGCCCGTTGGGGATCAGCCCGGCCAGGAGCGGCATCACGGGACACAGCGCCGTGCAGAGCGCCGCAAAAGTCATGTTCCGGATATTCTCGTTTCTTTTGATGCTGTGTTCCATAAAATCAGTTATCCTCTTCTTCCGCCCTGACTGCCGCGTCGATCTGTTCCCGGATCTCCGCGATGGGGCGGCCTGTCTCTCCGGCGATGCGGGCGATGTCCTCATACTCGGCCTTGATCCGCCTGACGCCGAAACCCTCGGAGTGTTTGACCCGGACAGGGCCGAACTCCGTCTCCTTTGTTTCTTCCGTTCTTCTCAGAATGTGTCTGCTGCAGACCGTCTCCCTCACTCCCAGCGTCGTGGTCTCGCGGAACAGGACCTTAAGCATCCGGTCCCTGTTCTCCGGGCTGCAGATCACCGTAAGGAGCGTCCCGGGGCGGCCTTTTTTCATTCCTACAGGCGTCGTGAAGACATCCCTCGCGCCTTCGGAGAACAGGAGGTTCATGCAGTATCCCAGATCCTCTCCTGTCATGTCGTCCAGATTGCAGCGAAGCTCCAGGATCCTGTCGCCCGCTTCCTCCGTCTCTCCCAGCATGGCCCGGACACAGTTGGCCCGCGGAAAATCCTTCTTACCCATGCCGTATCCGATCTTACTGACCCGCATGACCGGCTGCTCGCCGAATTCGTCTGCGAAGTAGCGCAGCAGCGCAGCGCCTGTAGGCGTGCAGAGCTCGCCCTGCACCGCCCCGCCGTAAGTCGGGATGTCCCTCAGAAGATATGCGGCGGCCGGCGCCGGCACCGGCAGGACTCCATGGGCGCAGCGGACTTCTCCGCATCCCACGTGGACCGGGGAGGAGACGATCTTTTCCGGCGCGAGTTCGTAGATCAGCAGACAGACTGCCGCTACGTCCATGACCGCGTCCATGGTCCCCACTTCATGAAAGTGGATCATGTCCGGCGTGGTCCCGTGGACCTTCGCTTCCGCCTCAGCGATGAGACGGTACACCTGCATGATATCCTTCCTGACCTTTTCCGGCAGGGTCAGATGAGACACGATCTCCTCGATATCCGAGAGATGGTGGTGCTCATGGTGATGTTCGTGGGAATGCCCGTGATCGTGATCATGATGGTCATGGCCGTGATCATGATCGTGGTGATGATGGTCGTGATGGTGATCATGTCCGGCATCGCAGCTCTCTTCTTCCTCTCCGCCGACTTTCACGGACACATGGGTCCCGTGGATCCCGCACTTCACCGACTCCTCCGCGGCGATCACTGTCTCCGGAATGCCCAGCCCGTTCAGCCAGGCTATGACCCCCGCCGGGTCCGGATGCAGTTCCAGAAGCGCCGCGGTCAGCATATCGCCCGCCGCTCCCATGTTGCACTCAAGATATAAGGTCTTCATTGATCTCCTCCGTCGCTTTCTCCGCAGTCAGCCTGCCGCGGGACAAAACTGCCGCTCTGGGACATACCTCCGCGGCAAATGCCAGGTCATGAGTCGCGATCAGCATAGTCTGAGGCAGGCGTTTCAGCACCCGGATCAGATTCCTTCTCGCCTTCGGATCCAGAAAAGCCGTCGGCTCGTCCAGAAGAAGGACTTCCGGATCCATGACCATGACAGAGGCCAGGGCCGCCAGGCGTTTCTCTCCGCCGGAAAGCTTCGCGGCATAACGGTCCGTGAGTTCCGGGATATTGAACTGAAGAAGGATCTGACGCACCTTCGCCTCCGTCTCCTCTTTTCCAAGGCCGAGATTCCTCGGCCCGAAAGCCACATTGTCTCGGATCGTGGGAAGGAACAGCTGGTCGTCCGGATTCTGGAACACCACCCCGGTCTTCCTGCGGATCTCCCGGTAATTCTCTTTTTTCACGCTGAGGCCCGCCACCTCCGCGTCCCCTTTTCCGGGCAGAATGCCCACCAGGGACCGGATCAGGCTGCTTTTTCCCGCTCCGTTGCCGCCGATCAGCGCGACTCTTTCTCCCTTCGAGGCAGAAAAACAGAGACGGTCCACCGCGACAGTTCCGTCCGGATAAGTGACTGTCCAGTCCTTTAGTTTTATCATAATTATCAGCCTCCGGCCAGTGTTTCCAGGAGCATCGGAATATCCAGGAACGCGAACAGCACCGAACTTCCCCATGCCAGAAGAAGGAACAGCCGGTCCCGGCTGTTCCATTCCCTGATCTCTCCGGTCAATGTCCCCGCGCCGCTGGACAGCCGGCACTGCATGGAGTCATAGATCCTCTCCGCCCGGTCGGCGCTCCGGAAGAACAGCTGGCTGATCATCGGAGCATACTCCGACGGCACCGGCCATACTCTTCCGCCGCTCCTCAGGCGGAAGGCCGTGATCATCAGTTCCGCTTCCTCCCCCAGCACGAACAGGTACCGGTACAGCATCTCCAGGAGATCCGCCAGCACCGCCGGGAAATGCATCTGCTTCATTGCCCCGGTGAGATCCGGAAAGGGCGTGGTGCCGATGAGGATCATCACCGCGGAAACACAGAGAAGGGTGCGGCACATCAGCATCGCGAAGGAAAACATCCCCTGTGTCACCGTCAGCAGAAGAACAGCTCCCCCGGGGAAAGGCAGTGTCAGTGACAACGCTGTTCCCCTTTCAAAAAGGAGGTTGCTCACTCCGGCAAACAAGGCAAAGGGCAGTGCCGGCAGCGTACGGCGGAAAAGAAGCCCCGGGGGCAGCGACGAAACAGCGCACATCAGAACCGGGTAGAACAGAAAGGGCGTCACCCGGCTCAGGGAATGCCGCTCCAGGGACATCAGGCAGACCAGGTAAACAAGGACTGCCGCAAGTTTTGCCCCGGGGTGCAGGCGGTGTACGGCGGTATTTCCTGAAGATAGTTCCTCCAGCGTCTGAAGCTCGCGGAGGCTCCCCTCCGGTCCCGGGTTCATCTGCTGCGCCGCTTTGCCAGGACCACAGCGCCGCCGGCAGCGCCTGCCAGGACACAGGTCATCAGGCCGCCGATCAGGCCGCTGGCTGAAGTCCCGGTCCCTTCACCGGCTTTAAAATCGTAGTCCGGCAGCACAGCTGCCGCCTCCTGGACCGCAGCCGCCGCATCGTGCACAGCGTCATTCCGCTCCAGTTCCGCAGTCCCGGCGGTCCGCTCCATGGACCACTCCAGCCCGTCCGGATACCCGGAAGCCAGCAAAGAGAGGCCGCCCCCTGTCAGGACCGCGAACACAGCCAGCATCACGACGGTGCTGCGGAGAGAGCCCACTGGCTTGTCTTCTGCCGACAGAAGCTCCGGCCGGGTCTTTTTCACACAGGCAAAGACTGCCGCGGTGATCAGTCCCTCAACAAAACCGATGGCGAGATGGATGGGCAGCATCAGCCCCATGAACACGCCCACAGGAAGCTCCGTGATCCCGGAGACCAGGGTCTCCAGCACCACACAGAACGCTCCCAGCTCCAGTCCGGCGATGCAGGAGATCACCGTCACCGCCGGCATCCCCTTCTCGCCCATCCTCCGGCTAAGGGGCCGGACCAGCAGCGGATAGATGAGAAGGCACGGGATCACCCCCATATTGAATATGTTCGCCCCCAGAGCCAGCAGGCCCCCGTCCGCAAAGAACAGGCACTGGATCAGCAGGACCGAGGCTATGGTGAGCAGCGCCGGTCCTCCTCCCAGAAGTCCTGCCAGCAGGATCCCGCCGCAGATATGACCGCTGGAGCCGGTTCCCGGAATCGTAAAATTGATCATCTGCGCCGCAAACACAAAGGCGCCCGAAACCGCCATCAGCGGCAGCCTCTGCTGCCCCAGTTCCTCCGCGTCGGTCTCCTTCACCGCCTTCGCGATCGCCGCCGCGGTCACGCCGTACATGACTGCTCCCACCGCCGGTGAAAGCAAAGCGTCTGACATATGCATCGTAACTCCTTTCCGGCGGACCCTTGTCCGCCCTGCCTCCCTTTTCAGATGAAACACAATTCCGGATATGAAAACGGCCCGGAGGCGCGTCCCCTTAAGGAGGATCGACCGCCTTCCTGGCCGTCAGAATTCTGAAACATCGGGCTGCCGCACTCTGCGGAGCCCCTTTCCCGGGTGCAGCGGCACTTCCGGGAACATTCTGTTCCTCACTCTTCTTCCTGAAGAATGGCGCCGAGCTTTTCCACCACACTCCCGATCAGCGCGCCGGTCGAATTGTTGGATACACCCGCCACAATATTATCACAGTGATTTACCGGAATCAAGATTCGCTTCGCGTCCGCCTGGGCTGCCGCCAGGGCCATCGCCGGCGTGATCTCCCCGAACATGGAATCCGCGATCACGATGCCGATGGGACCGATGATCACGTCCGCTTTTCTGCAGGCGACCAGGACCGCGTTCTCACCGGACGCAGCCCGGTCAGCTCCCGCCTTTCTCATGGCGTCTGCCGCCGTTCCGTTGGTCCCTGCCGCCCGGAGCTTAAGCTCCGGAAATTCCTTCCGCAGCGCCTGGATCACCTGCCGGCCCAGTCCGCCGCCCTGTCCGTCGATCACCAGCACTTCAGGTGTTTTCTTCATTCCTGCTTCCCCTTTCAGACTCTCGGGACCGCACGGTAAAAGTCCGCAAAAACCCGGTTGCTGAGATTCAGGCCCTTTTCCGTCAGCTTCACCACAGGAGGCTTGACTTCCAGAAGGCCCAGGATCACATTCTTCCTGATGGCACCGTCGAATTCCGAGAACAGGTTCCGCCCGAAGCGGTCAAAGAACTCCGCGCCGGAAACCCCTTCTGTCATCCGCAGGCCAAGGTACATGAATTCTTCCATGAGATCCTCTATGCCGAGCTCCTCCACATCCTGGAACAGCGGCGTCAGGTCCTCATGCATCTTCACTTCCATATATTTGTTCAGATCTGTCTCGGAATGGAAGCGATGATTCAGTATAAAGCTGGAAGCGCCAAGTCCCACTCCCAGATACTCCACGCCGGTCCAGTAACCCACATTGTGGCGGCATTCATGCCCAGGCTTCGCGTAGTTGGATATCTCGTACCGGCGATACCCGTGTTTTCCCAGGATCTCCCTGGTCTCCGCGTACATCAGCCGTTCTGTCTCCTCGTCCGGGAGAAGCTTCTGCCCTTCCTTTGTCCCGTAGAGATCGTGGAACATCGTCCCCGGCTCCAGGATCAGAGAGTAAGCCGAAACATGCTCCGGCTTCAGGAGAAGCACCTTTTTCAGAGTGGACCGCCATTTTTCCGGCGTCTGGTACGGGATCGCGCTCATCAGATCCACGTTCACATTCCGGAAGCCCGCCGTCCGCACCAGCTCATAGCTCCGAAGGAAATCTTCATAGGTGTGGATGCGGCCCAGAAGCTTCAGTTCCACATCATCCGCGGACTGCAGTCCCAGACTGATGCGGTTGATGCCGGCCTCCCGGTAATAGGTGACCTTTCCTTCGTCCAGCGTGCCCGGATTGCATTCTATCGTGATCTCCGCGTCGGAATGCACGGCAAAGTTTTCATACACCGCGCTGATCAGATTAAAGATCTGCAGTCCCGGAAGCAGCGAAGGCGTGCCTCCTCCGATAAAGATGGTAGAAATCTCGTACTCCGGATAGACCAGCGCCTGCGAGCGGATCTCTTCGATCAGCTGCGTCACATAGGCCTTCTGCACCAGTTCTGTTCCCGGTGCGGAAAGGAAATCGCAGTATCCGCATTTCCTCTCACAGAAAGGAATATGGATATACAGTTCCATCCGGCGTTTTTCTGTCACCTTTCTTCCTCCGTCCTCAAATCAGCGCTTACTCGTCCCCGAGCTTCAGAACGCTCATGAACGCCTTCTGCGGCACTTCCACGGATCCGATCTGCCGCATCCGCTTCTTGCCTTCCTTCTGTTTCTCCAGAAGCTTCTTCTTTCTGGTGATGTCTCCGCCGTAGCACTTCGCCAGCACGTCCTTCCGGAGCGCCTTCACCGTCTCCCTGGCGATGATCTTGGACCCCACCGCCGCCTGGATCGGAATATCGAAGAGATGCCGCGGGATCTCCTTGGTCAGTTTCTCGCACATCATGCGGCCGCGCTCGTAGGCGCCGTCCGCGAACACGATAAAGGACAGGGCGTCCACCTGTTCTTTATTGATCAGGATATCCAGCTTCACAAGCTTCGACACCATGTAGCCCTTCAGCTCGTAATCCAGGGAGGCATAGCCTCTGGACCGGGATTTCAGGGCGTCGAAGAAATCGTAGATGATCTCGTTCAGCGGAAGCTCGTACTTCAGGATCGCGCGGTTCGTCTCGATGTAATCCGTTCCGAGGTATATTCCGCGCCGTTCCTGGCAGAGCTGCATGATGGAGCCGACATATTCCTTCGTCACCATGATCTCCGCACTGACCACCGGCTCCTCCATGTGTTCGATTTCCGCCGGATCCGGCATGTTGGAGGGGTTCGTCAGGTCGATCTCTGTTCCGTCGGTCTTAAAGATCTTGTACACGACGCTGGGCGCCGTGGTCACCAGGTCCAGATCATACTCCCGCTCCAGCCGCTCCTGGATGATCTCCAGGTGCAGAAGTCCCAGGAAGCCGCAGCGGAATCCGAATCCCAGCGCCAGGGAAGTCTCCGGCTCATAGAACAGGGAGGCGTCGTTCAGCTGCAGTTTTTCCAGGGCGTCCCGCAGGTCCTGGTATCGGGCCGCATCCGCGGGATAAATGCCGCAGTAGACCATGGGAGTCACTTTTTTGTAGCCGGGGAGGGGCGCGGCGCAGGGCCGGGCCGCATGGGTCACCGTATCGCCGACCCGGGTGTCCCGGACGTTTTTGATGCTGGCGGTAAGATATCCTACTTCTCCGGCGGAGAGGTCATCGCAGGGGATAAAGCGCCCCGGCGCGAAATACCCTACCTCCACCACTTCCGCCTCAGCTCCCGTGGCCATCATCCGGACGCGGTCGCCCTTTTTCAGCGTACCGTTCACGATCCTCATGAACACGATGACGCCCTTGTAGGAATCGTAAAGGGAATCGAAGATCAGCGCCTGAAGAGGTTCGTTCTCGTCTCCCTCCGGCGGAGGAAGCTTCTCCACGATCGCCTCCAGGACTTCATCCACGTTCTCTCCCGTCTTCGCAGAGATCCTGGGCGCATCCTGGGCCTCAATGCCGATCACGTCCTCGATCTCCGCAGCCACCTCCTCCGGGTGGGCGGAAGGCAGGTCGATCTTATTCAGCACAGGGATCACCTCCAGATCGTGATCCAGGGCAAGATAGACATTGGCCAGCGTCTGCGCCTCGATCCCCTGGGTCGCATCCACCACCAGTACGGCGCCGTCACAGGCTGCCAGGGACCGGGAGACTTCGTAATTAAAGTCCACATGTCCCGGAGTGTCGATCAGGTTGAAAATATACTCCCCGCCGTTCTTTGCGCGGTACACCGTCCGGATTGCCTGGCTTTTGATGGTGATCCCGCGTTCCCGCTCAAGATCCATGTTGTCCAGGACCTGGTTCTGCATTTCGCGGTCGGTAAGCAGACCGGTCTTTTCAATGATCCGGTCCGCCAGAGTGGACTTTCCGTGGTCGATGTGGGCAACAATGCAGAAATTGCGAATATGAGAGCGATCGGATAAAGACATAATACCTCCGGTGATCTTAAACTGCTTTCTCTGTTCCGGGTTTCCAGAACATTCCCATGGTATCATTTTGAATGTATTCTTTCAAGTGCGAAGAAAAAACCCTGCATTTTCCTGCTTGACATCCCTGCGCGGATATCATAAAATATCAAGGCATGTTTACATTGAACTGTCCGTGTCCAGACTTCGATGCCAACGTGAGCGCACGTATTACGCCGGAAGACATTTGCGCGGCTGCCCGGGAGACCGGTTGTCGGAAAGCGGTGCGTTAATCGATCGATCAATACGTTGTTGGAGGAAAGAAAGTTGGCAAACATTAAATCTGCGAAGAAGAGAATCCTTACATCTGCAAAGAGAGCTGAGAGAAACAAATCCATCAAGTCTTCCGTGAAGACCGCTGTGAAGAAAGTCCATACCGCTATCGAAGCCGGTGATATGACCGCTGCCAAGAGCATGCTGATCGCTGCCGAGGCTGCTCTCTGCAAGGCTGCGTCCAAGGGCGTCATGCACAAGAACAATGCTTCCCGTAAGGTTTCCAGACTGTCCAAAGCCGTTTCGGACATGAAGTAATAGACCGTATCGTCTGAAGAAGCGCTGCAATGATCTGCAGCGCTTCTTTTTGTTTCGCTTTTTTCAACATCCCGGAAGCTCTCATTCTTCCGTGATCAGCAGCTCCACTGCCAGCCTGTCCTGAAGATTCCCGGTCTTCACGGCCTCCTCCAGTTCAGCGCAGCGTCGGATCTTTGCGAACAGGGCCGCACTCCGGATACTCTTTGCCTGCTGCTGCAGCTTGCCCACAGCGAACGCCGGTATTTTTACGCTTTTCGCGATCTCGTTCCTGTCCTTTCCTGCCGCAGTCAGCTCCTTTACACTGAGGAGCTGCTGGTACTGCCGGGCGATGAGGACCAGGATGCGCATGGGCGCTTCCCGGAGAGTCAGAAGATCGTTGTACAGATCCAGCGCCTCTCCGGTCCTCCGGGCCGCGATGGCTCTCACCATGTCAAATATACGGTTCGTCACAGTGCCCGAGGAGATCATATCGACATCCCGGACCGTGACGACCTCTTCCTCTCCCAGGTAGGATATCAGCTTTTCCAGCTCATTCCGGACGTTCTGCATATCGTCCCCGACCCGTTCCAGGAAATGGTCCATAGTGCTTGCGGTGATCTTCTTCCCGGAAGCAGCCAGGTACCTGGCCGCCCAAATGGACAGTTCCCGCCGGTCCGGGTGCGTCAGCTCACAGAGATATCCCAGCTTCTGCACTGTTTTGTACAGACGGTTCCTTTTATCCGTCTCCTCCTCCAGGAACAGAAGCACCGTCGTATCCGGGAAACTCTCCAGAAAATCCGCGATCTTTTCCGTCTTGTTTTTGAACCAGCCGCTGTTTTCCACGATCACGAGGCGGCGTTCCGAAAAGAACGGCATCGTTCCCGCGATATCGATCACTGCGTCCTCGGAAATATCCTTTCCTTCAAAGACGGAAACATTCATGCCATCATCTCCCGCTGCAGCTTTACGGAAACGGTTTTTATAATTCTGTTTCAGGTAAGCCTCGTCTCCATACAGAAGATACACCGGTTTGAAATTTCCGGACTTAAGGTCCGAATTCAGGTTTTTCATATCAGTCCTGTATTGTCTTCAGTTAAAATTTCCATAGCGCTTGCCGGGTTCCAGGACCGCTCCTTTTGCCTGCGCCATTTCACTGACCGTCACCATCTGGTAACCTCTGGCCTTCAGCTCGGGAAGCATGGCCTCCAACGCTTCCACAGAAGACTTGTGGATGCTGTGCATGAGGATGATGTCTCCGTCCTTCACTGTATCCAGCACCGCGTGCACGGTAACATTGGGATCCGCTCTGTTCGGCTTCTGCCAGTCATTGGTGTCCAGACTCCAGAGGATCGCCGGGTATCCCATGGACCCGAGAACGGGAAGGGCGTTGTTCCTGGTGGAGCCGTAGGGCGGACGCACCACCGTGACCTGATGTCCGGATGCATTGTATACTGCTTCGTTTGTCTTCCGGATCGTCTCCCGGATCCCGTCGTCGCTCAGCTCCGAAAGATTATCATGGTTCCAGGTGTGATTTCCCAGTTCATGGCCCTCTTCCGCCATCCGCCGCACCGCGTCCGGATATTTTTCCACTTCCGTGCCGACCATGAAGAAGGTCCCTTTACCTCCGACGTTCTTCAGCGCGTCCAGGATCCTGTCCTCATAGACGCCCGGGCCGTCGTCAAATGTCAGGGCGATCATAGGAAGCGCCGGGTTCACGCCGGACTCCTTCCATTTCTCCTCGTCGTCGATCTCCTTCTCCGTGATGGGCGCCGGTGTGCTTCCCTTTTTAACGATTGCGATGCGCATGCCTTCGATCCGCTTTCCGGATCCGATCTCTCCGGCGTCATTGCCGTTCACTGCCCATCCTGACCACTCGTCGTCTATCATGACCTTGGTGTATACGTCGTAATACTCCGCCAGGTCCCCGTTGACCCAGACCCGGATCCCTTCCAGCGGCGCGCTGACACCGTCCACCCGCGCCACTTCGCCGTTTTCCTTGGTCTCTGTCCAGCCGTAACCGCTGACGTTAGCCTGATACTGGATGGTTCCTGTCATTCCTTCTGTCTGCCTCTGGATCGAAGCCTTAAAAGCGACAGGATAGGTGGATGTCCTGTATACCGCATAGTTGTCCGGCATCCAGGAAGACCATCCCTGTCCAAGGAATTCCACAGCGAAGATCGCGTCCATCTCCAGATCTTCTTCTGTCTGTTCCTGATGAGAAAGCTCGGATGACCGGCCCGCAAAAAGAAGCGCCATAAAAAAAGCGAGGATCAGGACAGCCGGAAGCTTCCACTTTCCCCCTTTTTTCCGTTTTTTCCGCTTGTTTGGATAACGGGTCCTGCGGCTCAGCCTTTCGGAGCTGCGGTCACGTTCTTCCGCTCTCCTTCTGACTGCGCCCGCATGTCTGTTCCGTACGTTCTGGTTCTGATTGCTCATAGTACCCCCTCGTAAATCTGTTACCCATTTTAGCACAGTTTTTACAACTAAACCACTGTATTGAAAAGACGGGGCAACTTTGATAAGATTGGGGTTGCTGAATGATTTGTACTATTATCGGAGAACAGCCATGGAGCATAAAGACTTTATTATAGATGAAAAGGGAACACATGAACTGCCCGGAACCAGCCCCGCCGGAAGGCGCGGTTCGGACAGAAGGAACTCTTCCGTCGCCAGGAAAAAGAAAAAAGTAGAGAGTATCTTCTGGTACATCATCCCCTTTATTCTCATCAACACCGCGATTTTTTTCTATATGACCTCCCGCCCTGATTTCACCCTGGTCATCGAGGACCCCGCGAATTTCAAGAACGTCAATCTTTCCGTTGAGACCCGGGGCCGCCTGAATCCCAGCGAGTTCAGTATCCGGCTGGACGACGTGGAAGTCCCTGCGGAAAAAGAAGGACAGAATCTGTACCGCGCCGTGCTGGACCGGAACGGGACCCTGGAGGTCCGGATGGCCTATAAAAACGGCATGAGCAAAACGCAGTACGAACATATTTCCACCATCGATGACCAGCCGCCCACGATCATCGGCGAAGAACTGGATACTTCCGTCCTCACCGTCTCCTTTGAGGATTCCCAGTCCGGCGTAGATATAAAGACGGTTTCCGCCCTTGACCTGAACGGAGAACCTGTACCTCCGCTGGATGTCAACGAGGAAGAACTGAAGGCCATGTTCCGGGCGGAAACAGACCGTCTTGAGATCCACATCAAGGACCTCTGCGGAAATGAAGCTGTCACTACTTTTGACGGTCTGAAGCTGCTGGGGAACGACGGAGAGAACCGCACTGCCGATTACAATACCTACGGAGAGCGCAGCAATTCCTCTTCCGGCAGCAGCTCCTCCTCCGGCAGCAGCTCCTCTTCCGGCAGCAGCTCTTCCGACAGCAAGAACAGTTCTTCTGAATCAAAAAAGACATCTGAGACCAAGAAGGCGTCCGAGTCCACAAAGGCTTCTGAGACTAAAAAGGCTTCTGAGTCCACAAAAGCCGAGACTAAAAAGGCTTCTGAGTCCACAAAAGCTGCTGAGACCACAAAAGCCGCTGAGACCACAAAAGCCGCTGAGACCACCAAAGCTGCTGAGACTACCAAAGCTGCTGAGACTACCAAAGCTGCTGAGACTACCAAAGCTTCCGAGGCCGCGGATAATTCCGGCACTGTAGCGCCCGCCGCGCCTCTTGGCGGGAACGCTCCGGGAAGCGCTTCCTCTCCCTCTCCTGAAACAACTGCAGCGTCCCAGACGACGGCGGCCAGCCCCCAGACCACTGAGGCGGCACCTGCAGGTCCCCAGACCACTGAGGCGGCACCTGCCAGCCCCCAGACCACTGAGGCGGCGCCTGCAAGTCCCCAGACCACTGAAGCAGCGCCTGCCGGCCCCCAGCCTTCTCAGACAACAGAGGGACCTGTTTCCTCCTCAACGGTGGAAGCGGTCCCCGGAATGTAAATATTGTTCTAACCGGCTCCGAGATATATATCCCGGAGCTTTTCCATGTTCTGAAGCTTCATCCTCATCGTCGGATGCGCGTACCGGTTCAGCGTGATGTTGACATTGGCATGTCCAAGGATCTCGGAAAGCGATTTAAGATCAAATCCTGCCTCGATACACCTGGTGGCGAAGGTGTGGCGCAGCATATGATAATTGCAGTGCTCCAGGCCCAGCTCCCGCATGATCTTTTTATACTGGTACTGATAGGATCTGGGCTCCATATATTTCTTCTGCGCCGTAAGCAGATAACAGTCCTTGGATTTTCTGATCTTTCTGAGATACGTCTTCAGAAATACCGGAAGCGGGATCTGCCGGAAAGAAGTGCCTGTTTTCGGTTTTCCTATCTCGATCTTTGTCCTCCTGCTTCCCTTTTCATCAAACCGCTGTACCCTGGACAGAGTTTTTCTCACGCAGAGCAGCCCGTTTCTGAGGTCTATATCTTCCCACTTCAGGGCGCAGACCTCTCCGATCCGAAGGCCTGCATAGAGAGACAGGATCATTCCTGCGCGTATCCCTTCCCGCGCTCTGTCCTGGTCCTCCCTGAGAAACAACTCCAGTCTTCGCTGCTCCTCTTCTTTCAGTATCTCCACCGGTTTCCCTTTTTCTTTCAGATTCCTGATCTCATGACGCTCCGGCAGCATATATCCCCGCTCCTCCGCGAAGCGCAGCATCATCTTCAGCAGCATCAGTACACCATTGACCGTCCTGGGACTCAGTTCTTTCACCCGCATTTCCTGGATGAACTCTGACATCCTCTCTGTTGTCAGCTCCTCCAGTCCGCATTGTCCCAGCGAGGGAAGAATGTAGTGGGTGAGATTATAACTGTATGTCGACAGCGTCGTGATTTTTACCTCTGCTTTTCGAAGATCTATCCACTCCCCTGCCAGTTGTCCCAAAGTTCTCTTCTTTCTTCTCATTTTTTTACATGCTTATTGTTCTGCATAATTATATGGTATTACTAATTAGCTATATAATACTATCATAACGTATTATATATCTATACTATCATTTAACATCATATTTTTCCATATTTTTAATCATATTTTTAACCACATATTAACACTAAATAAAAGACCACACGGTCCTTTCGGAATCCGTGCGGTCCTTCATCATTTTACATGACCCTTTGCGGGTCTTACCGGACACTCTGCATGATATACTCTGCCAGCGTCAGGATATCATAGACCGGGCAGTCCAAAACCCGGCGCAGCTCCTCCGTATAGGGAGGCATATTCGTGCATTCACAGACGATCGCTCCGATCTCCGGATGATCTTTCGTCATGCGTAGGGCCCTTTCCAGCAGTTCCTTTCCGGCTTTTTTCCGGTCCAGATCCTCTCTGCCGCCGATAAAGACCTCATGAAAGTGTGTTCCTTCCATGCCGCAGACGACCTTCGGAACATCCTCGATGCCGGCCCCTCTGAAATGGCGCTCCCCTAATCTTTCTCCGTCGGCGGTGAGGATCCCGACGATCTTTCCTGCAGGCAGAAGCCCGTAGGCTGTCCGGACCTGCAGGAGGGACGAGGTAAAGACAGGGATCTTTACACGGGCAGCCATTTCCTTCTGGAACATCGCGAGAAAACCGCAGCTGGTGGTGATGGCTGCGCATCCCTCCCGTTCCAGCTGCTCAGCACCCTGAAGAAAGGGCTCCAGCAGGGATGGATCAGCCTCAAGGACCACCCGCTCCGGCGAAGCGCCCCGGATGGTCAGTTTCCTCACTGGAAAGGAAAAGCTTTCCGGATTGCCGATATCCCCTTTGATCCTGGGAATATGTGTGTCCAGCATCAGAATACCAAGCGCACCGGTCATAAAGCCTCTTCTTTCAGGAATCTGTTGGGACTAAAGGGTGTTATGTCGTAGGAAGTTTTTCCATCGGCGATCAGCTCCGCCATCAGGCGGCCTGTGATCGGTGAAAGCGCAATGCCGTCTCCTTCATGCCCCGCGGCCATATAGAAGCCGGGCAGCGTCCTGACTTCTCCCATCATGGAGAGGCCGTCCGGAGTGTAGGGCCGGAAACCGGAGAAGCAGCGGATGATGCTGACGTCCTTCAGCGCGGGGAAGAACCGCACTGCCCGCTTCACCATGGTCTCAACAGCCTCAAAAGTATTTTCTTCCTCGTAGTCCACAAATTCCCTGGTCCCGCCGATGATCAGCCCGCCGCTCTCCTGCTGCTCGATGCTTAAGGAGGACCCGAGCTTCAGCACCGTCGGATCCTTGATGGTCTCCGGCCGGAATTTGATCACATTGTACATCGCGCACTGCACTGTGGCCCGGAGGAAGGGGCCGATGGGCTCCGTGATCAGGAGCTGTCCCTTTCTCGGTTTGATGGGCAGGCCGATCCCCGCCAGGGCCGCGACTTTTCCCGCCCAGGCTCCTGCGGCATTTACGATGTATTCCGCCCTGAACTCCCCTGCGGAAGTATTCACGCCCACTGCTCTTCCGCCCTCCGTCAGGATGTGCGTCACCTCTGTCTGTGTAAGATAAACCGCGCCAAGACGCTTCGCCGCAGAAGCATAGCCGAAGGTCATGGCCAGGGGATTCACTTTTCCGCCTGTAGGAGACCAGAGGGCGCCATAGATATCCGGATTCAGGTTCGGTTCGATGGCGCACGCCTCCTTCGCGGTGATCATGCTGATGTCCACACCGGATTTTCTCTGTTCCTCCGCCATGGATGCCAGCATGTCCCACTGCTCTTTGTCCTCCACCGGCTGCATGCCGCCGGCTTCAAGACCGTACTCCACATCTGTCTCCAGATCCCGGTTCAGCGTCCTGAACATTTCAATGGACTGCACCGCCAGATCCAGCTGCAGGCCCGGTTTCTTCGTGTGATATCCCACCACGCCGTCTGTGGCGCCGGCAGAGCCGCTGCATACGTCGTTTCGTTCAATGACCAGTACCTTCTTCTTTTTGCGGGATAACTGCCAGGCGACCGAACTTCCGATGATACCGCCGCCGATAATGATCACATCATACATTCTCCTGCCCTCCGCAGAAATCTCCCATTTTCAGAGGCCGCGCCGGCATACGGTTCTTCTGGAGGAAGACATCGTCCGGTTTCTGCCCTGTTTCCCTGGCCACAAGACGCTGGACCAGGCGGCCGCAGGTCTTGCCCTGGCAGAGGCCCATACACGCTCTTGTGCGCCGTTTTACGCCGTCCACAGTATTCGCGCCGTCCCGGATGGCGTCCAGTATTTCCTGCTCTGTCACCTCCTGACAGCGGCAGATGATCAGTTCTTCGCTGTGTTCCATTGCTTCACGCCTCCTTCTCCGGTCTGTCTTTCACCCACGGCTCCGGCCCCGTTTTCAGCCCGGTCCGCGGCAGACGCTTCATGCTCCGGACTTCGTCCGCCAGGTTAAGGGGCACCGCCAGTCGGACCACTGCTGTTCCTGCGTATGCCGGAAGCTTTGTCACCGAAATGACCCTTCCGCGGCACACGGTCTCGCCAGCCCGGTTCACTGCCTCCACCTCGCTTCCTTTTTCCGGAAGGGGCAGATACTCAAAGGGGAATTCCACTGTAGCCTCTGTTTCAGAATAAGCCTTGTTCACCACCACGATCGCCAGTCCGGGACAGTTCGCCACGCACTGTCCGCAGCCGGTGCACTTTTCTTCGTCCAGCACCGGAAGATTCGTGATCTGTTCTCCGATCCTGATGGCTCCGAATCTGCAGATCCCTTCACAGGGATTGCAGGGAATTTCCTGCACGCACTCGATCACTGCCACACGGCCTTTTTTCATCCGCTCTTCGGAGGGGATGCCGGGACATGCCGCAAGTTCGGCAGCAGAGGGAATACCGGTATATCTTACGCCTTCCATGCCTGTTTCCTCCCGTTCTTATCCTGCCAGATGGTCATATCCTTCAAAAGGTCGTTCTTTGCAGTACGCCTTTTTTCTCCAAAAAGTCCGGACCGGAGAGTGTTCAGCCGTTCCCGGATCTCCTGCTTCTTTCCTGCGGCTGCCTCCGGGGACAAAAGCCCCAGCGCCTCCGCTGCCGCAACGCCCGCCAGGTTTCCTTCCTCCATGGCGGAAGATGCCTCTTCCACTCCGGTGACGTCGCCTGCCGCGTAGAGTCCCGGGATCGTGGTCTCCATATTTTCATCGTGCAGCGGCACATGTCCGCCGAAGGGAGCAATATAATCAAAGGTGCATCCCGCCATAAAGAGGAGCTCTGTCATGGGATTCAGCCCCACAGCAAGACAGACGGTATCCACATCGAAATGCTTTTCCGTTCCCGGGACCGGATTCCAGCGGCTGTCCACCTCCACGATCTCCACTCCCTCGACCTGGTCCGTACCAAGCACGCGGCGGATCGTATGGCTAAGGTAAATGGGGACACCCGCTCTGCGGATCTTTGACGCATGGACGCCGTAGCCGCCGATCATCGGTGCGCCTTCCACCAGCGCCACGACTTCTGCTCCGGCCTGCATCAGCTGGTAGGACACGATCAGGCCCACGTTCCCGCTTCCCAGCATCAGGATACGCTCTCCCGGCAGCACCCGGTTCACATTGATCATGGTCTGGGCGGCGCCGGCCCCCATCACTCCCGGAAGCGTGCTGCCCGGAAATGCCATGTAGTTTTCCTTTGCGCCGGTGGCCACGATGACTTTTTTCGCTTTTACGACCCAGTGCTCTCCGTTCCGGATCACTCCGAGGGAGCAGTTCTTCTGCATACCGTAGACCACCGTGTCCAGCCAGACTTCGCTGCCGGACTCCTCCACCCTTTTCAGAAGTTCTCTTCCGATCATGTAGCCCCTGGTGCCGGCCTGATGGGCCCGGGAGCCGAAGAATTTATGGATCTGTTTGAACAGCTGCCCGCCGGGCAGATGGTTTTCGTCGATGACCAGGACCTTCGCCCCTGCAGCCGCGGCCTGACATGCCGCCGACAGTCCCGCGGAACCGGCCCCGACTACCGCGATATCAGTTTCTTTGATCTTCAAATTTCTGTTCCTCCCCTGCGGCAAATTCCTCCGGTATGAAGGCTCCTAAACCTTCCTGCGTCCGGACTCTCATTCCGTCCCGGACTCTGGTGACGCACGTCCGGGTATTCGGGATCCCGTCCACGATCATCATGCAGTCAGTGCATCTTCCGATGGCACAGAAAATACCTCGTTTTTCCTTGTTTTTTGCTGTCAGCCGGAAAGAACGGATCCCGGCGTTCATCAGCGCTGCGGCCACAGGCTCTCCCTCCAGCGCCCGGACCGGTTTCCCGTCGAAATAGATCGTCACTGTTTTTCCGGTATCCAGTTCCTCCAGGATCGGATGTTCCACCACTCTCATATTTGCTCTCCTTCTCCGCGTCACTCCGCGTTCTTTCTTATCATACAGTAAATAATAAAAGTTACGATTAATCAATGTACAAACATGTATATATCAAGGCAATTTATTGGACAAAATATACATAATCCGTTAGACTATTATCAAGATATATACAAAATGTCAAATCATCTTAAAGGAGCAGGTAAAAGCCATGGCATTAACGATCAATGATATCCTGGGCAGAAACCTCTTCCCCGGATTGGAACTCCGCGCGGGCGCGGAGTTCAGCTCAAACATTGTCTCCTGGGTCAACATCATGGAGATCCTGGACACCACGGAAAGCGTAAAAGCCGGAGAACTCCTGATCACCACCGGCTACGGCCTGGATGACAGCGCTTCCTACACAAATCTGATCCGCCGCCTGAAAGACCGGGGGACTGCCGGCATCATGATACAGCCCGGCTACTACATTGACCAGATCCCGGCATACATCCTGAAGGATGCGGACCTTCTGGGACTTCCTGTCCTGTACATTCCTCCGGATTATTCTTTCTCGGATCTTCTTCACACTCTGATCTCAGAGATCGCTTCCGATACAGGCAGTCTCCCTTTCAGCGGTTTTGATACCGACCGTTTTCTGAAAGCCCTGACCAGCCGCCTGAACGCCGAAACAGGCCTTGGATTCACCCGAAGGAATTCCGGCTGTCTGGTCTGTATCACTCCGGTGAACTCCTCCGCTATGAACGCCCTGCAGATCAATGAGGCAGTGCGCCGTCTTTCCTCCCTGCTCTGCGGCCGGATGGAGCAGTCTGTCCCGGAGATCCGTCCCGGCGGCCAGGCCTGTATTCTTTTCCTGTCTGATGACAGCCGCGCCCTGAACTCTCTCCTTTACGATCTGCAGGCGATGATCACTTCCATCTCGGAAGAAAGCGGGATCAATCTTTATGCGGGCGCCGAAAGGGCAGGATCTGAACGCGATCTTCCCCAGGCAATGCAGAAAGCCCTGCAGTGTATTTCACTGCTCCGCCTGATCGGAGCAAAACGCGGGTCCTGCTCCTATGAAGATTACAATTTCGTCAGCAACCACGGCATCGTATACCGCAGCTGCCGGGGCCGCCTTTCCCAGGATCAGTCTCTGGAACGCCTGCTCTCCCGCGACAGGACAAAGAAGACAGAATACGTGGATACCTTGCGGGTATTCCTTACCGAAAACGGCAATACTTCCCGGGCCGCGGAGCGCCTGTTCATCCACCGCCACACCCTCCTGAACCGTCTGGAGAGCATCCGGGAGATCTGCGGGATCGACCTGAAGAATTACTATACCCGCATGAGCCTTTCTGAAGCTCTGCTGATGTTTGATTTTTACGGTTCATGAAAACAGATGACGCCTCACAAAAACAACCGCAGAACTATGCCTTCCAGAGCTTAGTTCTGCGGTTTATTTTTCCTGTGTCCGGCGGGATTCGAACCCGCGACCTTCAGAGTCGGAGTCTGACACGCTATCCAGCTGCGCTACGAACACATATCCGTTTCGCGGACAAATCTATATCCGTTTTACGAACAAACCATATAATACAATATTTCTTTCAGGCTTGCAAGGTTTTGTTTATTCCTGCGCGGCAAATACTCCCGCTGAATTCTTCTTGATCCGGAGGGACAGAATGCCGTTCTGTACAGCGTATTCCGCCACTCCCACGTTGTAATTGGAGTCTGTGGTAAGTATCAGTCTTCTGACGTTGTCATACTCACGGATGCCCAGCCGCCACACCGGCAGGTCCAGGATCTTTTCCTCTTCTCCCGTATAGACGAAAACGATGATCTTTTCTTCGTACAGCACTCTGCCGTAACTGACCAGGTCCTCCTGCATCAGAAGCGGGACCAGAGAGCCCCTCCGGCAGGCGTCAAAAGCCTGATGAATGCGGCACATATACCGGTGGAAATCCTGGAGTTCGTGATTTTCTCTGCCCCAGGGATACGTACGTCTGCTGTCAGGATCCGTCCAGCCGCAGACACCGGATTCGTCTCCATAGTAGATGGTAGGCGCTCCCGGCCAGGTCATCTGCATCACCACCGCCTGGCGCATCACTGCGTAGTTCACGCCTTCCTCCGCCGCGAAAGACCCCATGGTCTGCAGACGGCCCGTCACATGATTGGTCCGGGTCAGGAAACGGGAGTGATCATGGTTGGAAAGCTCGTTCATTGCCACCAGAAGGGACGGCATGGGAAGCTTTGCCATGTTGAAGCGCATCATCTCCCAGAAACGTTTGCCGTCTCCGCGGAGAGAGGGGTCGCTGCGGTCGGAATGTTTTTCCATTCCCGTCAGGAACCAGCTGACCGGCTCCATGAAAGCATCATAATTCATGATGCTGTCCCACTCTTTTCCATTCAGCCAGGGAGCAGGATTGCCGTAATGCTCCGCCAGGATCAGGGCGTCAGGATTCACCGACTTCACCATCTGCCGGAAACGCGCCCAGAAGCTGTGATTAAAATGAGATGAGTGCCCCAGGTCCGCCGCCACGTCCAGACGCCAGCCGTCCACTCTGTAGGGCGGCATCAGCCATTTCCTGCCGATGCCCAGGATGGTATTCACCAGTCTTTCGCTGGCCTCGTAGTTCAGTTTCGGAAGGGTGTCGTTATCCCACCATCCATCGTAGCTTTTGTTATCCGGCCAGTCGCTGTAGTCATTTCTCGAAAACTCAAAGTAGCTGCGATAGGGACTGTCCGCGCTCTCAAACGCCCCCGGCGCATACTTTCCGGAACGGCTGTAGATCTTCTCGCGGTCCATCCACTTATTAAAAGAACCGCAGTGATTGAAAACGCCGTCCAGAATCACTTTCATTCCCTTTTCATGAGCTTCCCGGATAAAGTTGGCAAAGAAACGGTCGCTGGCTTCCAGATTCTCCCGGTCTGTCGTGCGGCAGATATATTTTGTCGCCATTTCGTTGTTGACAGCGCCCCGCGGCAGGACCTCACCTTCATCGTTTACGATGATCGTCAGATGAGGATCGATATGTTCGTAGTCCTGCGTATCGTATTTATGGTTCGACGGGGAAACAAAGATCGGATTGAAATAGATCACCTCGACCCCGAGGTCCCTGAGGTAGTCCAGTTTTTTCTGCACACCTGACAGATCGCCGCCGTAGAAATAGCCCACATCAAACGTAGAGGGGTTCTCGTTCCAGTCTTCGATATGCCTGACCGGAAGGCCGATATAGATATATTCGTCGTCCAGAACGTCGTTGTCACGTCTGCCGCGGCAGAAACGGTCCACGAAGATCTGGTACATGACAGCTCCCTTGGCCCAGTCCGGTGTATGAAAACCGGGATACAGCCGGAAAGGATACTCGGAACTGTGTGTTGTCATGACGCCTGATGCGTCGTAAAAGCATTCCGACACCCGGTCGGAGATCCGGAAGTACCAGAGGACCGGTTCATCTCCCACCTCGAACTGAATTTCAAAGTATCGGAAATAACGGTCTGCACCCACAGTGAACATAGGAATGGATTCGCCTGAATCCGCGGCGACGAATTCCACGTTCACATGGTCCTCTCTGGACACACGGAACCGGACCCGTACTGTTTCACCCGGATCCGGTTCTGCCGGAAAGCAGTAATTCTCACTTGTATCGCTGAAAAACGCCTCTGTATTCATGATGACGATAAGAAGCTTTGCTTTCTTCACTCAGAAAAAAGAGCTTCAAATTCTTCCTGTCCTATTTTTTCTTTCTCAAGCAGCAGTTCGGCGCAGCGGTCCAGAACATCCCTGTGCTGTTCGATCACTGCCTTGGCCGCATCGTAACACTCGTCGATAATACGTTTTATTTCGCTGTCGATCAGCGTCGCCATGGCTTCGCCGTATGACTTTGTCTGTCCGAAATCTCTGCCGATAAAGATCTCATCGCCCTCGCTGCCGTAATTGACCAGGCCGGCTTTTTCGCTCATGCCGTACTGCATGACCATGGCTTTTGCCATAGCAGTGGCCTGTTTGATATCCTGGCTCGCTCCTGTGGTCACATCGCCGAAGACCAGTTCCTCCGCAATGCGCCCTCCCAGGGAGACCTGAATATGCTGCAGCATGCGCCCCTTCGTGTTGAACATTTCGTCCTCGCCGGGAAGCGGCATGGTGTATCCGGCAGCCCCGATCCCCGTGGGAATGATAGAGATCGTGTGCACCGGGCCCATATCAGGGAGAACATGGAAAAGGATCGCATGTCCTGCCTCATGATACGCCGTGATCTTTTTCTCCTTCTCAGAGATAACGCGGCTCTTCTTTTCCTCTCCGATGCCGACCTTCACAAAGGAGCGGTCAATATCGCTCTGGGAAATATATTTTCTCCCTTCCTTTGCAGTGAGGATCGCTGCTTCGTTCAGGAGATTCTCCAGATCCGCGCCGGAAAAACCTGCTGTCGTTTTTGCCACCCGTTTCAGGTCCACATCGTCGCCCACAGGCTTGTTTCTGGCATGGACCTTCAGGATCTCTTCTCTGCCCTTTACATCCGGGCGTCCCACTGCCAGCTTCCTGTCAAACCTGCCGGGACGCAGGATCGCCGGGTCCAGGATATCCGGGCGGTTCGTCGCTGCCAGCACAATGATACCCTCGTTGACGCCGAAACCGTCCATTTCCACCAGCAGCTGGTTCAGTGTCTGTTCACGCTCGTCATGGCCGCCGCCAAGACCGGAACCCCTGCGGCGCGCCACGGCATCGATCTCATCGATGAACACGATGCAGGGCGCAAGGCGCTTTGCTTCCTCAAACAGGTCGCGCACTCTGGAGGCGCCGACGCCGACGAACATTTCCACAAAATCGGAACCGGAGATGGAAAAGAACGGAACGCCGGCCTCTCCTGCCACAGCCTTCGCAAGAAGAGTCTTTCCTGTTCCGGGAGGTCCCACCAGGATGATCCCTTTGGGGATCCGGGCTCCCACTTCTGTGTATTTCTTCGGGTCTTTCAGAAAATCAACGATCTGTTCCAGATCCTCCTTCTCTTCCCTCAGTCCCGCCACGGAAGAGAAGTTCTCCTTGTTGTCGCGTGTCATCCGGGCCCGGCTCTTCCCGAAATTCATCATTTTCGCGTTGGTGCCGCCGCCGGACCGGTTCTGCATCAGCCAGATCACGACCACAGCGCCAGTCACCGCGATCAGCGTCGGCAGGAGATAATTCATCCAGTCGCTGCTTTCCGGGATGTTCTCCGTCGTGAAGTCAAGCTGCCTGCCGGTCAGTTCTTCCTGCAGGCGGTTGACGTCCGAAACATAAAAATGTTCCGTCTTCTGTTTTCCGTCGTCGCCGTCCACCACAAGAACCGCTTCTCCGGTGGGCGTCTCTCTGTTCTGCCGCACAGTGATCCTGGAGACATTCCCGTCGGAGAGGAGCGTCTCAAATTCCTGGCGTGAAAGCGACTGCTGCGACATGCTCCCGGTATAGCTCATTACTGTATATGCCAGAATCATCACCAGAAACAGGAAGCTCAGATTCCGGGCAGGATTTACTCTTTTCAATGAATTACCTCTTTATACTTACTCTGCGTCTTCCTCAAATTCCACGACGCCGATAAATGGAAGATTTCTGTATCTCTGGTCGTAGTCCAGACCGTAGCCCACCACGAACTTATCCGGAATGGTGAAACAGGTGTAATCGACGTTCACCTGCTTTTTGATCCTCCGCTCCGGTTTGTCCAGAAGCGTGCACAGGTGGATGTCCTTCGGGTTGCGCTTTTTCAGGACCTCGATCAGGTATGCCAGGGTACGTCCGGTGTCGATGATATCCTCCACGATCAGTACCTGCTTTCCTTCCAAGGTCTCGTCCAGGTCCTTTATGATCCGGACAACACCGCTGGAGACCGTGCTGCCGCCGTAGCTGGATACGCTCATGAAGTCAAAGGACACCGGCATCGTAAGGCGCTTGGCAAGCTCGCACATGAACATGGCGCCGCCCTTCAGGATGCAGATCAGGTGAAGCGGCTGGTCTCCGTAATCATGATTGATCTGTTCCGCCACTTCTTCGATCCGGGCATTGACTTCCTCTTCCGTCAGCATGACCCTGACATGTTCTTTCATGTTCCTTCTCCTCTGTACCTTACTTCGAATACCCTTCTGGTATTGCTGTCTATCCTGCAGCTGAAGCTCTCTCTGTATCCGACCACCCAGAGCACATGGGACCCCATCGCCAGGATCGGCACTCTGTCGCGGACAGCTGCTGGGATCTTCTCGTCTATCATCAGGGACTTGACGGTCTTTCTGCCTCCGTCCTTCAGCATGATATAATCCCCGGTGCGCCGCGGCCTGAGCTCCAGGATATTTTCTATTTTATCATAATCGAACCATTTGACGTTTTCTTTCTCAGGAATTTCTGCTTCCGGGTCATAATCGAACACGTCAAAGGTAAAATTCTTTTTGTAGAATTCATTCATCTCGGCGGTGGTGCTGCTGTCTGGAAATCCTTTTACGGAATTCTCCGCGACAAATCCCTTTTTCCCGATCCAGAGCATATCGTAGGTCTTCACTGCTTCCAGACCGTAGGGCAGATCGATCCGCTTCCCCGTCTCGCTGTCTGCCAGGCGGTCCAGGTCCTCGATATGCTTGGCAGTGATATTCTTCATAGTCCGGTTCACGATGCCGATCATAAGCCTCAGCATGTAGGTCCGGATGATAGGCTCCTGCCGGTCCAGATCGCTTTGGGCGATCCCTGCGCTTTCTTCGTCCCGGACCACCGTATCCTTCAGGATCTGCTCTGCCTGCTTCGCGAGGTAAACATCTGCTTCTCCGATCAGACGTCCTGCGCGGGTGATGTTATCCACCGCTGCTTTATTCACGTCGCTGATCAGCCTGGGGAGGATCTCGTGACGGATCCGGTTCCGCGTATAATCGTCGTGAAGATTCGTGGAATCCGTGCACCACTGCAGTTCTTCTTTTTTCAGGTAGGCTTCGATATCTTCTCTGGATACTGTGAGAAGCGGCCGGATCACCCTTCCGCGCACCGGCTTCATTCCGGCGACGCCCTTCAGTCCGCTTCCCCTGGAAAGCTGCATCAGGATCGTTTCCGCATTGTCCTCTTTATTGTGAGCTACTGCGACCCGCACTGCCTTATGTGTATCCGCCTCTTTTTCCCAGGCCGCTGCTTCTTCTTCAAAAGCCGCGTAGCGCAGCCATCTGCCGGCCTCCTCCAGGGAGACGTGATGCTTCCTGGCGAACTGGTCTGCCTGCACTTCGACCATTCGGAAAGGTATTTTGTAGCTCCTGCAAAGATTCTCGACGAACTTTGCGTCCCGGTCAGCTTCTTCGCCCCGGAGTCCGTGATGCACATGCACCACCCGGAACTGTGCCTTCAGGATCCCTTCGAGATGCGCCAGCACATGGAGCAGCGCCGTAGAATCCGCGCCTCCGCTGACACCGATGATCACTCTGTCTCCGCGCCTGATCATACGATACCGCGCGATCTGCCTTCTTACTTCATTCTGTACCTGCAGCATAGCAACAACCCCAAACTCTCACACAAAATCGACCTCCGCACCAGCTCTGGTCCGGAGGTCTCAACACTCTATTTACTGTTCTGGTTTCAGAAGGATTTCGTCCGGATTGACCAGACCCAGCTTCTCCTTTGCTGTCTTTTCGATGTACCCGTTGGTCTGGATGTATAGACGTTCCTGCTCCAGCTCTGCGGCCCGTTCTTCCTCCGCCGCCACCTGTTCGATCAGGACGCGTTCCCTTTCCTGGTACATCTCCTGTTTCCCATGCAGTGAATTGACCTTGATCCCGACGGCAAACGCCATGCTGAAAACCACCGCGCTAATGGTTACCATTGCGATCCGGTTATCCACTTTATCGGAGTTTTTCTTTTTTGACGTGTGAACTGTGCCCATCGGTATCATTCCCCTGCGTGTGTATCAGACAAAGCGGAAAAGTTCCTTTGCCTCATCTTTTTTCGTTGTCTCGGCGATCTGAAGGACCTCCGCCCGGACGGACTTCTGTCCGAAGCGGATCTCGATCACATCCCCCTCCTTCACATCATAAGATGCCTTGACAACTTTGTCATTCACCAGAATGCGGCCGGCATCGCAGGCTTCGTTCGCAACGGTGCGGCGCTTGATAAGGCGGGAAACCTTCAGAAACTTGTCTATCCTCATTTACTATTATTTAGCCTTTCTGGTCCTTTTTGCTTTCTTCTTCGGTGCATTCACAGCCGTCTTCAGGGTCTTGCCGGGTTTGAACTTCGGCGCCTTGGCTGCAGCGATCTTCATGCTCTCGCCTGTACGAGGATTTCTTCCCTGTCTGGCTGCTCTCTCAGAGACTTCGAACGTACCAAATCCGACGATCTGGACTTTGTTTCCAGCAACAAGTTCTGCAGAAATGGTTTCAGTTACTGCCTTAACAGCAGCTTCCGCGTCCTTCTTCGCAAGTCCTGTCTTTTCAGCAACAGCAGCAATTAACTCGGTTTTGTTCATTGTACGTTCCTCCTGTCTCTTTGAGCCGCATGCATCGCGGATAATATGTTATTATTATATATCTTTTGCCCCTTGGTATGTCAAGCTTTCTGGCGCAATCTTCCTTGAAAACGCACGATTTTTCGCGCTTTTTAGCGTTCTTTTTACTGCGGGCGGCTGTCATCCCCGTTTCCCGGCGGAATACAGCGCATAAGCTTAAGTATTACCTCCAGCGTAAACTCCAGCATCCGCGTCCCGTCGATCTGTTTCCGGGCCTCCTTAAGCACAAAGCGCACCGGTTCCGCCGGCATTTTTCCCCGCGCAGGATGCGCCTGCCGTACAGTCAGCGCTCCTCTGTACTGCTCGATCACCTCCGGCAGTCCTCCGGGATCCAGCGCGGCGTCGTCCCGCATGGTGATCTGCGCCTCCTGTATGCGCACTCTGACCTCGGACGCTCCGAGAACCGAAGCAGCGGCCCGGATCCTGGCGATCAGGAGCAGATTCTTCACCGGCTTCGGAATGTTCCCGAAGCGGTCCATCAGTTCGTCCTGAATATTGAGATCGTCCTCTTCGTCCTGGACGGAGGCGATCCGCTTATAGACGTCCAGTTTCTGCTCCTCGCTCCGGATATAGTTCTGCGGGATAAAAGCATCTGCGTCCGCATCCACGGAAGCGCTGCTGATCTCCCTTTCTTCCTCTTTTCCGGAAAGAGCCCGGACTGCCTTGTTCAGAAGCTTACAGTAAAGATCGTATCCCACGGCCTGCATATGTCCGTGCTGTTCGGCGCCAAGCACATTGCCCGCGCCGCGGATCTCCAGGTCCCGCATGGCGATCCTGATGCCGCTGCCGAGCTCCGTAAATTCCCGGATGGCCTTCAGCCGCTTCTCCGCTTCCTCTGACAGAAGCTTGTCCCTTCGGTACATCAGGAAGGCGTAGGCAGTGCGGGAGGATCGCCCGACCCTTCCTCTCAGCTGGTAAAGCTGGGACAGTCCCATGCGGTCCGCGTCCTGGATGATGATGGTATTGACGTTCGGGATATCCAGTCCTGTTTCAATGATGGTGGTGGAGACCAGCACGTCGATCTCTCCATTCATGAAATCAAGCATGATGGATTCAAGCTGCCTCTCCTGCATCTGCCCGTGGGCCCAGGCGATCTCCGCGTCCGGAAGCATGGCCTGCAGCCGCGCCGTCACGTCCGCGATCGTATTCACCCGGTTGTAGACGTAATAGACCTGCCCTCCCCTTCCCAGTTCTCTGCGGATGGCTTCCCGCACTGTTTCTTCATGGTATTCCATGACATAGGTCTGGATCGGCTGCCTCTCCAGGGGCGGCTCCTCCAGTACGCTGAGCTCCCTGATCCCTGCCAGGCTCATGTGCAGCGTCCGCGGGATCGGGGTGGCTGTAAGCGTCAGCACGTTCACATCTTTTTTCAGGTTCTTCAGTTTTTCCTTGTGGGTCACGCCAAAACGCTGCTCCTCATCGACGACCAAAAGTCCCAGCCGTTTCGGATGCAGGTCCTTGGACAGGACCCGGTGCGTGCCGATAATGATGTCCACTGTGCCGCGCTCAAAATCCCTCAGGGTAATTTTCTGTTCTGACGCAGTGCGGAAGCGGCACAGAAGATCCACCCGCACAGGAAAGTCTTTCATCCTTTGGCAGAAGGTATTGTAGTGCTGCTGTGCAAGGATCGTCGTCGGCACCAGGAACACCACCTGGAAACCTTCCTGAACTGCCTTAAAGGCGGCGCGGAGCGCGATCTCGGTCTTCCCGTAGCCTACGTCTCCGCAGATCAGGCGGTCCATGATCCTTCCGTGCTCCATGTCGGATTTCACGTCCTCAATAGCCTTCAGCTGGTCCGCTGTCTCTTCGTAGGGAAACAGCTCTTCGAATTCCCTTTGCCATACAGTGTCCGGGCCGTAGACATATCCCGGACGATCCAGACGCTCAGCGTAAAGCGTCACCAGTTCCTTCGCGATCCGGGCCACCGCCCCCTTGACCCGCGTTTTAGTGCGGTTCCATTCCGGACCGCCGAGCCGGTTCAGTTTCGGAGCAGGGGCATCTCCCGCGGCATACTTCATGATGGCATCCAGCTTTGTCGCCGGAACATAGCAGTTGTCGCCGCCCCGGTACTCGATCTTGATATAGTCCCGGATCACCCCTTCTGTCTCGATCTTTTCGATCCCCCGGTACACACCGAGCCCGTACTCCTCATGTACCACGTAATCGCCGACGTACAGCTCCGAAAGGGACGAGACCCGGTCCCCTTCGCTGTAGCGTTTCTGCTGCCGCCGCTTTTTCCGTTTCCTTTTCCCGAAAAGATCGCTTTCTGTCAGCACTGCAAAGCGCAGCAGCGGATACTCGAAACCGCGGTGCAGGTTTCCGTACACCACCATGACCGCGGCCTGTACAGGTTCCGGCGATTCTGTCTCGTCCGGGCAGTAGGCGCTGATGCCGTATTCCCTGAAGTTTGACGCAAGGCGGGAAGCCCTGGTGCGGGACGGCGTCATCAGAACGATGCGCCATTTTTCTTTCTGGTACCGCTTCATATCGCCGAGCAGAAGTTCAAAACTCCCGGGATACGAAGCAGCGCTTTTCGCCTCCAGGGAGCAGGAGAACCTGCTCTCAAAGTCCGGGATCCTGGAGTCCAGTCCCGACAGACATACGGAGATTCCTGTTTCCAGCTCCTTCAGGATCTCTTCTGCGCTGAAAAGTTCCGGCATTTCTTCCCTGGTGATCTGTCCGGTCTCCAGTCTGGCTGCCATGCTGCTCCGGAACTCTTCTTCCACGTTCCGGGCCCTTTCCCCCAGCCGGAGAGGTTCATCCAGAAACAGGACTGTTTTGCTGTAGTCCCAGTAACGGAGAAAAGACGCGCTTCCTCCCAGGGTCTCTTCCTTTGCGGGGTAGACAGTCACCCCGGTAAGGTTTTCCACCGACCGCTGGCTCTCCGGGTCAAAACTCCGGATGGAATCGATATCCGTGTCCCAAAGTTCTATTCGCACCGGAAGCTCTTCTGTCACCGGGAAAAAATCTATAATACCTCCGCGGATGGAAAACTGGCCGATGCCGTCCACCTCCGCTGTTCTTTCATAGCCAAATTCCACGAGCTTCTCAGAAAGCTTCTGCAGATCCACACTGTCCGCTTCGTCGATCCGGAAGACGCTCTTTTTGAACCGGTCAGGCTCTTCCAGCTGGTCCATCAGCGCATCCACCGTGGTCACCACAAAGCCGCCTTCTTCCTCCTGCATGCGGCGCCAGACGTCGATCCGCGCCTTTGAGACCTCAAATCCGCGGATGTCCGCGGAATAAAAAAGCAGATCCCGGGCGGGATACATCCAGACCTGGTCCGAAAAAGCGCGCAGATCGTCGCACATCTCCCGCGCCCGGGCGTCGTCATAGGTCACCAGCAGTTTCCAGGGACGGTCCGCTCCGCAGAGTTCGCTCACAAGATGCGCCTTCGCAGCGTCCGGGAGCCCTGTCACGACAGCGGGGCCCTCCGCTTTCGATATTCTGTTTTCGAGCTCTCTGTACTGCTCCAGGTCCCGGAGCGGATTGCGGAATAAACTCATGCTTCCTGTTCCTTCTTTTCGGGCTCTTGTTCCTTCTTTTCGGCTGCCTCTGCTTTGGCCTTCTGCGCCTTTGTATTAAAGCGGTTCATAGCTGCGGCCCCGCCTTCGGTCACCAGACACTCCGCCGCATCCGCCGCGGTCCTGTACGCCTCCTGCATCCGCTCTTCATCATTTCCCTTCAGTTTCCCCAGGACATAGTCCGCCAGGTCCCATCCCTCCGGCTTTCCTCCGATGCCTACGCGGATCCTGGGGAAGTCCTGGGAACCCAGGTGCTGGATGATGGATTTCAGGCCGTTGTGTCCTCCGGCGCTCCCCTTCATCCTGATCCTCAGCTTACCTTCCTCCAGGTTGATATCGTCGGAGATCACAAGGATGTTCTCCGGGGGAACCTTATAGAAATCCGCGGCGGCCCTCAGGCTCTGCCCGGAATTGTTCATGTAGGTCTGCGGCTTCATCAGCAGGACTTTTTCCCCGCCGATCATTCCTTTCCCGCAGAGCGCGAAATGCTTTCTCTCGCCCACCTCCGTACGCATCCTGTCCGCAAGGCAGTCGATCACGTGAAAGCCAACATTATGCCGTGTGTTCTCGTATTCACGGCCCGGATTTCCCAGGCCAGCAATAATATACATAGTTGTATCCTTTCCCGGCAGTTTCCGTACACGGAGAAAGAGGCCCCGCCGGCAGCGGAACCCCTTTCCGATACACCGGCCCTGCCGGCAGTTATCAGATACGAATCAGCGTTTATTCCTCAATCTCGAACTCTTCCTTGCCGTCGCCGCAGAGCGGACATTCAAAATCATCGGGAAGGTCAGCGAATAATGTTCCGGGAGCAATGCCGTACTCCTCGTCACCCTTCTCCTCATCATAGACATAACCGCAGGTCTTGCACACATACTTTGCCATAATGGTCCTCCTTTATGAGATGAGCTACTGTGGTTTCAAGTCTATCAGAAAACCTTCTCTCCTTCAAGGCAGTTTCCGTCAGAACATGACAAGATAACGCTCAGTATTCAGGCAGAAGGCGCTGAGGTCGCCGCGGTAAATGCTGTACCGCCCGCTGCCCTCCTCCATGCGGAATCCGTAGACACGGTACAGACGGTAGTGATCCGGATCTGCGGCGCTCTTTCTTCTTTCCGCCTCCGTGATCCGGAAAGCTTCGCTCTCCTGTCCGGCGGTGGCTTTCACTGAGATAAAAATCGTCTCTCCTCTCCGGTCGTAAGAAAGAACATCGTAGCCCTCCCCCATGGCTCTCCCGGTGCCGAGAGCCTCCGGCTGTTTTCTTGCCGGCAGACGGTATTCCCTTACCCGGAGCCTTTCCTGGGAGACAATGAACTTCAGGGCAGCTTCCCGCAGCTGCTCCTCGTACCGTGCGATCTCCACAGGATCGTAAAACGGCACTGCTTCCAGCGGCACTGACTTTTTCACCGGGGCCAGACGGAACCGCTCTGCTTTTTCTGCTGTTCCGTCCTCCTCGAACAGCTCAGGTTTCGCGTAATACGTCGCGGCACAGATCAGAAGATCCTCTGTCAGTAGACGATATTCCGGGTCCGCGCCGGGAAAAGCCTCTCTGCGCGCCTGTTCCAGCTTCAGAAGTTCCTCCGAGGCCAGCACTTCTTTCCGCACCATATCGCAGAAGCGGAAATATTCCGGAAGATTTCTCGGATCCTTCCGCTGGGGCACATAGCTGTGATCCAGAAGGAGTGCAGCTGCGCGGAACACGCTGTATTTGTAAATATAGTATTTCTCCGGCATTTCAAAAGAAAGATAAACGGACACGGCGTGTTCATCCTGGTCGTCCCCGGGCAGTTCCTCCTGGGTGAACCATTTTTTCCGCAGCGCCCCGGCTTTCATCATGAAGACCGCGATCCGGTCGAACACATCATCCTTCTCACAGAACAGATCTTCAAACATGTATTCCACTGCTTCCGGATCCCTGGACAGCATCATAAAAAGCGCGGTCTTCGGATAGTAGTATCCTGAATCCAGCAGATTCCCTGTTTTTTTCAGACCGGCGCGCAAAGCCTCTGGAAAAGAAGCAGCTTTCATGGGCGCCGCAGCCTGCCAGGCGGAAGCCGCCTCCCATTTATAATCTTCTCTTCTCCGGATCTCATCGTAATGGCGGATGTAAAAATGAAGCACTTTGTCCAGTTCTGTATGATTCATGCGGACGACCTCCCACATAAGCAGTGTCCCTGCGGCACCGCAGTCCGTTTTCTTTCAGTATACACCAAGAACTGTTGAATTTTACATAATCTGAATTTATAATGAGAACGAACGGTTTTCAAGCAATCAGAAGGGAGAAAAAATATGAAAATGAAGCATTTGTTCGGTGCAGCTCTCGCTTGTGTTCTCGGCGTCTGCATGACTATCCCGGCTTTTGCAGGAGTATGGAAGTTGGTGGACGGTGTATGGCATTACGACTACACCGGACGCGGTGTAAAGGAAGGATGGCTGAAGGACCAGTGGGCCTGGATCGACGGCAATCACGACAGAGTCTCTGAATGCTATTACTTCGACGCTGACGGAAACATGCTCGCAGATACGACGGTCGACGGGTATCAGCTGAACAGCAACGGGCAGTGGGTCGTGGACGGCATTGTCCAGACCAAAATTGAAGGCGCCAGTGAGGTCAGCGGACTTCTTACCGCAGACCTCCTTCACACCGAACCCGCCGAATCCGGCTACATTGAGTTTTATGATACTGCTGAGACTTCCAGCGGCCTCACCTGGAACGACGGCGTCCGCTATATGGGAAGCGTCAGTCATCTTGCCACAGAGGTTTTCCAGTTTGACAAAGATTACCAGAGCATGACCATTGTCTTCGCCCCCGAAGCCGGTCAGAATGTCTCCACCACCGGCCGCGTCACGGTTGCCGGCGTTTCTTCCGGAAAGACGCTGTACAGCTCTGCGAAGTTCGGAACTCAGAGCGAGCCCATCACGGCGACCTCAATGTCAAAGGAGAAAGAGCCGTCCGCATCAGCGTGATCCGCGGTTTCAATGTCCTGTTCAATACCATCGAAGGTTATTATGCTGAGCAGAAAGCACCGTCAGCACCCTGATAATTTGTATACAATTGATTTCTAAATCTTACACTTTTCTTTCGATATTTCACAAATATATATGGACTTTACTCATAGAACTGTGGTATAGTAAATTCAGTTAAGGATAACCTCTTTAACTCTCATACCCACCCTTTATCGAGGCGTTCTGCTCCCAGGCAGAACGCCTCAACCCTTTCAAAAGTATGAATCAAATAGATTTTGACCACGGAACTGTTCGTTCGAACGTCATGCAGGCTGCACTGCCCATGCTGGCCGCCCAGATCCTGAGTCTTCTTTACAGCATCGTAGACAGAATGTACATCGGCCGTATCCCCGGGACGGGAACTCTCGCCCTGGGAGGTGTAGGGCTTTGTTTTCCTGTGGTCATGCTGGTAACCGCCTTCGCAAATCTCTATGGGTTTGGCGGTTCTCCCCTCTGTGCCATGGAACGGGGCCGGGGCAGCAAAGAAGCTGCTGCCAAGGTGATGAACACCGCCTTTTTCATGCTCCTTTCCTTCGGCATCCTGCTCACCGCCGCAGCATATCTTCTGGCAGTTCCTATGCTTCGCCTTTTCGGCGCTTCTGACGAGACCCTTCCCTACGCCTATTCCTACCTTCAGATCTATGCCGCCGGAACCATACCATACATGCTCGCGACAGGACTGAATCCTTACATCAATGCGCAGGGTTTTGCAAAGAAAGGCATGCAGACAGTCTTCATCGGCGCCGTCTCCAACATAATCCTGGATCCCGTGATGATATTCGGACTGGGCCTCGGGATCAGGGGCGCGGCATTTGCCACGGTGATCTCCCAAGTCCTTTCCATGCTCTCCGCTCTTCACTTCCTCTTCTCCGACCAGGCTGAGCTGAAGTTGAAGCTACTGAAACCGCGGGAAGTAGATCTCCGGCTGACCGCTGATATCACGGGACTCGGCTTCTCCAATTTTGTCATGCAGTTCACCAATTCCCTGGTGGCAGTCGTCTGTAACCATGTGCTGTCGGAATACGGGGGCGATATCGCAGTTTCCGTCTACACCATCGTTTCCTCCGTGCGCCAGATCATGGATGTCCCGCTTCTCTCCGTTTCCAACGGAGCCGGTCCTGTCCTGAGCTACAATTACGGCGCCCGCAGGCCCGGACGTCTGAAAGAGGCCATCCGTATCATCTGCCGGCTGGGCGTAGCCTACACAGTCCTCTCCTGGCTCATGATCCTCGCCTTTCCGGAGTTTTTCATCCGCATCTTTACCTCTGACCCGGAGCTGATCTCGGAGGCGGTGCCCGCACTTCACATCTATTTCTTCGCCTTTATTTTCCAGGTGTTCCAGTACTGCGCCCAGAGCGTCTTTAAATCTCTGAACATGAAATACCGCGCGATCTTCTTTTCGCTGTTCCGGAAAGCAGTGCTAGTGGTTCCCCTCACGCTCCTTCTGCCCCGCATCGGCGGCCTCGGCGCCCGGGGCGTCTACATGGCCGAGCCCATCTCCAATGCCCTGGGCGGAATGGCCAGCTTCACTACCATGATGCTGACCGTCTACCTGAAGCTGGGGAAGGAAGAGGTGTAATTGCGGCCGCCTTTTGAGAAAACAGAAGGACGCGTTCCCTCAGGACAACGTTCCCTCTGTCGGTTTCACTTCGCAGCGATCCGGACGCCGCTTTGGGCTCCATGAGACCGTTGGGTCGCCGTCGCGGCGCCGCGCTGCTCGTGAAACTCTCCTACAGGAACGAGTAGTCCTTCGGGTACGCGTCCTTTCTGCTTCCACAAGTAAGAAAGCCGCTGCACTGATAACTCAGCGCGGCGGCTTTTTTTACATCAGATCAATATTACTTTACTCAGTTGCCTGGTCGTACTGCTGAAGCTCCAGGTACTCGTTCACGTACTCGCAGACTTCGTCAGCCTTCATGCCGTGGACCATGGCTGCCTGCTCCAGAGACTCACCCTGGGAGGCGGGGCATCCGATGCATCCCATGCCGCACTGCATCAGAGCGAAAGCGGCGTCCGGATACTTTTTGATGATATCACCGATCAGCATGTCAGTAGTGACTTTGGGTTTCTTCTCATCCATAATCCTGTGATCTCCTTTTTTTAAAACAGATAAACGTGACTGTCCAGCAAATTGTTATTATTTTACATGGTGTCAGCATCGCTGTCAAAGTTATTCTGAAAAGCACCGGATCTCCAGGAGGGATCCGATCTTTACTTCTTCAGGGACACGCCCCGCATAGCGTCGCCGCGGGGATTGACGCCGAAGTGGTAATCATTTCCGGGCAGGACGGCATTCAGGACCACGCCGGCCAGGGAGGCGATCGCAAGACTTGTCAGAGTGATGGAAGTCCCGCCCACCTCAAAGGTAAGTCCGTTCGTAAAGCCGAGGCCGCAGACCAGGATGACCGCCGCGATGATCAGGTTTCTGCTGTTGGCAAAATCGACCTTGTTCTCCACGACGTTCCGGATACCGATGGCAGAGATCATACCGTAGAGGATGAAGCTGATGCCGCCGATGATGGAAGCCGGCAGGGAAGTGATGACCTGGGCGAACTTCGGCACGAAGGACAGAATAATTGCATAGAGCGCCGCGAGGCGGATGACCCTGGGGTCGAACACTCTGGAAAGCTCCAGAACGCCTGTGTTCTCGCCGTAGGTGGTGTTTGCCGGGCCGCCGAAGGCCGCGGACATCGCTGTGGCCAGACCGTCTCCGACCAGTGTGCGGTGCAGGCCCGGATCTTCAATGAAGTTGGCTCCCACAGTCGCGGAAATGGCGGACATGTCGCCGATGTGCTCCATCATAGTCGCCACGGAGATCGGCGCCATGACAAGGATCGCGGTGATATCGAACTTGCAGATCTGGAAAGGCGGAAGGCCGATCAGGCTGGCACTTGCCACATTGGAGAAATCCAGAATGGCGGAGCCGTCCGGATTGGAGATTCCCGTCACCATCATGACAACTGCCACTGCATAGGAAATCACAACGCCCATCAGGATCGGGATGATCTTAAAGATCCCTTTTCCCCAGACGTTGAAGACGATGATCGTCGCCAGGGCGATCAGAGCCAGGAACCAGTTGGTGCTGGCATTTCCGATGGCAGAACCTGCCAGGGAAAGTCCGATGCAGATGATAATGGGGCCTGTGACCACCGGAGGCAGGAAACGCATGACCCTCTTCACTCCCAGCAGACGGATAACCAAGGAAAGGACCAGGTAAAGAAGACCGGCCACCACAATGCCGCCGCAGGCGTAGGGAAGCTTCTCCCCGTATGTCATGTTCGCGTAAATGCCGGTATTCAGTTCAGCCACCGTCGCGAATCCGCCCAGGAACGCAAAGGACGAACCGAGGAAAGCCGGAACCTTTTTCTTGGAAACCATGTGGAAAAACAATGTGCCGAGACCGGCCATGAACAGCGTTACCTGGACGGAAAGACCTTCCCCGTGGAAATAGCTGTTGACCAGGATCGGAACCAGGACCGTAGCCCCGAACATCGCAAACATATGCTGCAGCCCAAGAAGAAGCATTTTCGGCGTTCCCAGTGACCGCGCATCATAAATTGCGTCTGTCTTCATCTGAATATTATCGCCCATCAGAACCCCCTGTTTTTTGACATTCTACAAGGGCCCCCTTTCGGCAGGCCCAAAGTACCGCAAAAAATAATACAACTGAAACGCTTCCTTGTCTATACCAAAAATTTTGTCCGTCGTATTATTCTCCGGAGTTCATGCAATTCAATCCGCGGAACTCATGCACTTGTTGACCCAGCTGATAAAATTCTCTGTGCTTTCTCCCGTTCGCTCTGCCATGGTGTGTCCCTGACCCCAGACAGTCTCAAAATCCACGTCGTGGCCCGGTCCGTATGCGGCGACCGCCAGAGCCAGATTCGTCTCCGTCGTCAGCGCCGTATCCCCCTGTTCGATGCCGGAGCGGATCCGCCAGTAGCCGGCCGGTTCGCTGGTGCCGTAACCGTCATAAAAACTGCAGAGGTAGTAGAGCGGGTTGTACATATCGACTCTCGTTTTCACCGTGCTTCCCGCAGCATCCTTCTGCTCCAGATCCTTCCGGAAATCGTCCTCATGCTCTGTTCCGGCGCAAAGCTCGGCAAGAACAGGATCGAAGTGGGAACCTTCCCCGCTGCCGTACCCGAACAGGGTATTCTCTCCCTGGCCGCGGTCCAGCGCGTCAAAGGCGCCCAGGCCCTTGGAAACGGGCTTCATCGCTCTGCAGAAATCTGCCATGGAAGTGATGGACACTGTGCCGGTCCCCGCGTCATAGCTCACCCAGGTGAAGGGGCTATTCAGGGCCGCGATATAATCCTCCGCTGTTTCACAGGTCCCGGAAATGCTCACTGCTGCGCTCACAGAAGAACTGCGCCTGATATTATCTCCGCCGAAGCCTCCGGGGCCGGCGTTCTTACTGCTGTCTGCGTCATAGGGGAAGGATGTGTCCGCCAGGAAATGATTCAGGGAAGTCTCCACGACGCCCTTCATATAGTCGGCATAACTGCCCGCCTGCCAGATTCCTGTTTCGGATTTCTCCAGCCGCAGGGCTTCACCTTCTCCATCCGTCAGTTCGAGACGGTTGATATAGTCGGCAAAGGCCTCTGCCATGCCGTCGGACAACCGCTGCTCCTCTTCTGTCAGCCCTTCGCGGGTCATGCCCATGTTCCATTCGTACGCTTCATCCGCCATGTCCAGATTCGTGACGGGGCACCAGCACATGACCCCCTGCACCGCGTCGCTGTAGTCCATTGCCGCACCGATCTGTCTGAGGTAGGGCTCATAAAGTGCGCTGTCTCCGCTTGCCCCGAGAATGGCGCTCTGGGCGCCGCCCCCGCTCATACCACAGCAGAATATACTTTCCGCGTCCCCGGGAAGCAGTTCGCTGTTGTATCTGACGAAACGGACCGCTGCTTTCAGATCCGTGACCCCGAGGGGGGCACCGTGCTCACGGCCGCGGCATCCGGCAAAAACGACGACCATGCCTTCCTTTGTATAATCCGTGACGCTCCCGTATCCGAAAGATGATTCATAGCCGGTGGGGGAAGCCATCGCGGAGTACCCCGGCGTATTGACCGGAAGGATCATCGGGGCCGTATCCGCAACATACTTTCCGCATTCTGCCACAGGAAGCTTTTCACAGGTATAGGTGCCGGCTCCGTTCTCTGTCCCTTCAAAATAAGCGCCCGGGACAAAGATCCCCATGGTTTCATAAGACTCGTCCGCCGGGGAGGCGCAGTAGGGGATCCCC
This sequence comes from Stomatobaculum sp., assembly GCA_017449925.1. The sequence goes on along the minus strand of JAFSYO010000146.1, from coordinate 7,812 downwards.
ACCTGCCAGTATACGTCATCCTCCGCGTTATACTGCCACTTCGTCATATCCACCATGGGCAGGCCGTCGATCACCTCTGTCCGGAGCGATTTTTCTTTCGCTTCTGTTTCCGCAGCGGCGGAAGTCACAGCTCCCGTTCCCGCGGCTGCATTTCCCGCGGCTGTACTCTCCGCGGCTGTACTCCCCGCAGCTGTATTCCCCGTGCTGCTTCCTCCGCAGGCGGAAAAAAGGAGTGCCGCGGAAATGATCAGTCCCGCTGCCGCAATTCCGCTCATTTTCCTCTTCATTTGAATATCCTCCACTCTGGTCTCTATAGTAAGTTCCCTGATGGGACTCTGACAAATCTCTGTTATTCTAACACTTTATTTTGAAAAGATTGTGAACAAAAATCCGTGCAAATCATTTCCTCATAGCGTATGATGGAGCAAGGGACATTTATGCGGAATCCCGGAGGTGATGTATGCAGCTGGATTTCATGGTGGTTTTTTCCAATCTTGCCGGGCTGTTTCTGCTGATCGCGGCAGGCGCAGCGGCAGTCCGTTTCCGTCTCGTGCAGCCGGAAGCTTCCGTTCATTTCTCCGCTCTTCTGATAAAGATCACGCTTCCCTGCACCATTTTTGTCTCATTGGTGACCCGGGAATACGACCCTTCTTTTCTTCGGGACAGTATGATCATGCTCACCGTCTCCATGCTGAGTTTCCCACTGTCCCAGCTGCTCTGGGGAAACGCCGCGAAGCTTCTGAAGATCCCTTCCGGGAAGCGCGGCATCTGGACCTTTGCAAGTACTTATTCCAACAACGGCTTTATGGGCTTTCCTGTGACACTGGCGCTCTTCGGCCCTGCCGGCCTGGCCCTGGCGGTTATTTTCGGCATAGGCTTCAATGTCTATGTCTATTCCATCGGCGCCATGGCCATAGCTTCGGACGCAGGCGTGACGGCGGACCGGCCCTCCCTGAAGAAGATCCTATGTACGGGAGTCAACGCCTCAATCCTTCTCAGTCTGCTCTTCTACTTCGGCAGGATGCCCCTGCCCCAGATCGCCCTGATGCCCCTTACTTATCTCTCTAATATCACGACACCGCTTTCCATGTTCATCACCGGGATGGCGCTGGGAAACAGCAAAGGCAGAGAGCTTTTGTCCGACAAAGACGCCTGGAGCTGCACCGCTGTGCGGCTTCTCGCCTCTCCTCTTCTTATGCTCTTCCTGCTGCGCCTGATCCCGTTTCCGAATCCGCTCATCGTCCCCGTCGTGGTGGTGACGATGGCAATGCCGACGCCGGGCGTGACCGCAGTGCTGGCACAGACCTACAGCGGAAACCTGGATATGGCAGCCAAAGTATCCTTCCTTTCCAACCTCCTGGCGCTGGTCACCATTCCTCTGATCTGCCTTCTTCTTTGAAAGGGAACTGTTCATGACGACACCGATCTACGATTTTGTTACAAACTACATAGCCTCCGGTGCCTCCCGTCTTCATATGCCCGGGCATAAAGGACACGGTCCGCTGTGCGTCGAGAACCGGGACATCACAGAGATCGAAGGCGCGGACGTGCTCTGCGAGGGCCGCGGCATCATCGGGGAAAGCGAGGACAATGCCTCCGCCCTCTTCGGCACCGGCATGACTCTTTATTCCACCGAAGGCTCCAGTCTCGCGATACGTGCCATGCTGTATCTGGCTCTGCTCCGTCACCGGAAGCAGTCTCCTTCTTCGGGAAGACCTGTTGTCCTGGCTGCCAGGAATGTGCACAAAGCCTTCCTTTACGCCTGCGCCGTGCTGGACTGCGACGTGGAATGGATCTATCCGGAGAATACGGACCTGAATTCCGTCTGCTCCTGTCATCCTTCTCCGGAACAGGTGCGCACTGCCCTGGAACAGATGGCTGCCCGGGGACAAATGCCCTTCGCGGTCTATGTGACCAGCCCGGATTATCTTGGCACTCTGGCGGATGTGCGCAGGATCGCCGATGCCGTCCTCTCTTTCAGCGGCGCCCCTCGAGGCCCGGAGATTCCTCTTCTGGTGGATAACGCCCACGGAGCTTACCTCCGTTTCCTTTCGCCCTCTCTCCATCCCATGGACCTCGGGGCATGGATGTGCTGTGATTCCGCCCACAAGACGCTTCCCGTACTGACCGGAGGAGCCTATCTCCATCTCAGCGAAGCGGCGGCGGCAGAGGTCGGCGCCGAAGCGCGGCAGGCTATGGCGCTCTTTGGTTCCTCCAGCCCGTCCTACCTGATCCTCCAGTCCCTGGATCTCTGCAATCGTTATCTTTCCGATGATTTTGAGAAGAAACTGGCGGAGACCTGCCGAAGGGTATCGGGACTCAAGACCTATCTCGGCGTGCTGGGGATCAGCACCCTGGAAAGCGAACCGCTGAAACTGGTCATCAAGGCAGCCCCCCTGACCGGACAGCAGCTGGCAGGAATATTCCGCCGCTACGGGGCCGAGCCGGAGTTTTCCGACGTCCACTACCTTGTCTGCATGTTCACCCCGGAAAATTTCACGGAGGATTATCTGCGGATCGTACAGATCTTCCGGGACACCACGGATGTGTGGGAAGCCATCACAAAAGCAGCCGAATCCGGCAAACTTCCCGGGATCCCCGCGGAACTCTCCGGCCAGCCTCTGATCCTAAGGCCCCTGGAGCGGGTGATGACGGTCCGGGAAGCCATATTCTCGCCCCATGAAACCATCGATGTCCAGCAGAGCGCAGGAAGGGTCCTGGGTCAGGTCACCGTATCCTGTCCCCCCGCTGTCCCCCTGGCAGTCAGCGGGGAACGGATCTCCGAAGAACTCATTCCTATATTTCAGGCATATGGAACAAAGACCGTCAGCGTGCTGCGCTGACGGCCTTTTTCTTCATCTATTCTTCTTAATTAATAACACTTTTTTTCATAACACAGACCTGCAAGCGGGTCTCCTTTCCCACCTCCGTGCAGAGAAGCTCCCGCCGGGCCTCCTTCCTTTCCGCAAGACCAGCCCTCTCCAATGCCCTCCTCCAGGCACTTCCCAGGGCGTCTGTCGTTCCGCCGCTTCCCAGTGCATCCGCCGTTCCGCCGCTTCCCCGCTCCACAGAGAGCAGGCTTCCGCCGGGCTTTAAAAGGGCTGCAAGTCCGGCAGCATAGGGACAGAGAGCCTCGAAGCAGGCCTCTTCATATTCCTTGATCCGGCTATCTCCGTCATTTTCTTCCCCTGTCGGGATCTCCGGCTCCTCCACGTCACAGTTCTCGTGCATGGTGCGGAGAGAAAATACAACGTCAAAGGAAGCAGGCGGAAGTGTCTCCGGGGATCCGGTCACAAAGCAGGTGTTGGAAAGGCCCAGTCTCTCAGAAAGCTTCTCTGCTGCAGAAATACCCTCCGCGCAAAGATCGAAGCCTGTCACCTCCGTCTCCGGAAAGCGCTGCGCGATAAAACAGCTCACAATGCCGCAGTCGCACCCCGCTTCCGCCACCCGGACCTGTTGGTTCTTCACCGGTGCTCCTTCTGCTGCTTCTTCGCCCGGTGCTCCTTCTGCTGCATCCCCGGCGGGCTGGAACAGATCCGGCGACGCGTCGATCAGCCCGCAGGCCTTCCGCAGCACATCGCCCCCAAAGGCGCCGCTGACCGTAAGCGCTGTCTCCAGCGTCCGGTTCTTGACCCGGTAAAAAGCCTGGGGATCCTCTCCTGTTTCCTCCGAAGTCAGTACTTCCTTCAATGTTTCAGGATCCATGACCTCCTTCAGCTGCTCCAATGCGCCGGAAGGAGTTTTCGCGGGAAATATCCCCAGCTTCAGCATATATTCCAACGAAGCATCTTTCTTTTTCTTCATAATCAAAGGGATTTCAGCGTCACCAGCTGCCAGGCGTGATAGACCACCTGCACCGGTGCCGGAAGAAGAAGGTCCGCCCCCGCTTCCACAAAGATCCTGATGCGCATCCTGCGCTTCAGTTCCGGATCCAGTTTTCGTGTCTGAAGCTCTTTGACGTCCACCCTGTGGTTCTGCAGCGCCTCCTCAAGGACCTGCGGGTCCTGGATCCGCTGGAGCCGCTCGATCAGCTCATGTCTCTCTTCCTTCAGTTCCTGCTTGACTTCCTGGATGGTCTCCGGGTCAAGCTCCTTCAGTATCCCGATCAGAGTCTCCCGGTCCAGGGAATGGCGGACGAAAATTCCCTTCGTCGCCGGATAGATTCGTACGTTCTTTATGCCGGCCGTGCGGGACAAGATCGCGTGAATAGCCTCTCCCGTACGTTTCGACGGCTTATCTCCTTTCAGCCGGATCCGCATGGAGGAGGATGTCTCGTGTTCAACAGTAAATTTCATGTCGGGCTCCCGTCTCTTAATACAGTATCAGAACGGATCTTTCAGTTTCAGAACGGATCAGAGAAGCGTCTTCACGTAGGCAGCGATCTCCTCATCCTTGCAGTTGTCAAAAAACAGTTCCTGGAACTTCTCTCCTGCCAGAGCCCCCTTCAGGAGTTCCTGGTCGATATCCTTCAGCGCATCGATCAGCGGACGCATCGTCTTTGCCCGGACCTCGTCCAGGATCCTCTTGTTCCTCATCTCCGGCTCCACACGCTCCTTCGGATAACCCTGGCCATGGCCAAAGCCGAACAGTTTCTCGAAGATATACTGGAGCTTCAGCTCTCCGCCCCAGCCGAAATTCAGCGCCAGGGGAAGAGACACCGCGTTTCCGTCGTTGATATGCGCGAAGGTATAGGCATCCAGCGGATCCGCCACATGGCCGCAGATCACGCCCGGGAAACTGTTCAGCGCCAGCATGGCGCCTTCGCCGGTGCCGCACCCGGTGACGACATAATCCGCCGCGCCGCTGTTCAAAAGGACCGCCGCAAGAATGCCGTTCTGAACATAAGTCAGCTGGGCTGCATCGTCCGCTGTGTACATACCGTAGTTGAACACCTCATGCCCCATGGGCTCCACGACCTTTTTCAGTGTCTCGTATACCAGCGCATTCTTCGCTGCCTGACTGTTCTCATTGATCAATGCTATTTTCATCTGTCTGTCCTCCTGTCCCGGCGGGTCTTTGTAAGTTTTTTTCACAATTATCATTTTAAACAAAAGAAGGAAAAAACTCAATGCACGTGTTTTCCGCCCATGGTATCATGGGAGATGAATCACATTGAAAAGAGGAACATAGAAATGAAATACATTTTATTTGATATCGACGGTACTTTGTGGGATGCGGTCCCGCAGATCATGGCTTCCTGGAACGCGGTGCTGGAAAGCAGGCCGGAAAGCACGGAGAGCAAGCTGTCCCTGCCGGAGGCCTACTCCCTGATGGGTCATACCGGAGAGGAGATCGCCGCTCTCGTCCTGCCTCATCTTTCTGAAAAAAGACGGATGGAGATCATGACCGAGGCCTATGACAGAGAACATGAGGATCTGAAGACCATACCCGGCACCTTTTACCCGGAAGCAGGGGCTGTCCTGAGTCGCCTCGCCGGGACGGGATACGGCATCGGCATCATATCCAACTGTCAGGACGGATACATTGATATCATGCTGTCCCACAGCAGTTTCCGGGAGTGTGTGAAGGATCAGGAATGCAGCGGCCGGACCGGGCTTTCGAAGGCCGGGAACATCCGCCTTCTCCTTCAGAGGAACGGTATTTCCGCGGAAGATGCTGTCTATGTGGGCGATACCGCCATGGACGAAACCGCAGCGCGGGAGGCGGGCGTCTGCTTTGTGTTCGCTTCCTACGGATTCGGAAAAGCGTCCTGCCCGGACGCCGTGATCCGCTCTCTTGCGGAACTTCCCGATGTGCTCACCGGTCTTTTCGGCGCCGGACTTCTCGGAAAAAGCTCCGCTGATTTCACAGCGCTCCTGGCCTCTTCCTCCGCAGTTCCTGGAGGCGGCGGCGCCAGCGCCCTGGCGGGAGCCATCGGGGCTGCCCTGGGCGACATGGTTGGCGAACTCACCATCGGGAAAAAGAAGTATGCAGACGTGGAAGAAGAGATCAAAGCCGCCATGACCGAGGCGCGTTCCCTGCGAGTCCGGCTCCTTTCCTGCGTGGAAAAGGACGCCGCCGCTTTCGAACCCCTCTCCAAAGCTTACGGCATTCCGAAGGACGACCCGGACCGGAACCGCATCATGGAGGCATGCCTCAAAGACGCCGCTGCAGTCCCCCTTGAGATCTTTGACCTCTGCTGCGAGGCCATCAGCATCCAGAATATCTTTGCGGAAAAAGGCAGCCGCCTGATGATATCCGACGCCGCCACCGGTGCCGCGCTGTGCCGGGGCGCCCTGTACGGAGCTGCTATAAACGTCAAAGTCAACACCCGCCTGATGAAGGACCGGGACTATGCGGAACAGCTGGACCGGCATATCGAAGATAATCTGGAAAAGTATGCTGCCCTGGCCCAGGAAATCTTCCAGAGCGTAGTAAATAAACTGAGCTGACTGAATTTGGAAAGGAAACTGAATCGATGGCTATGATTTTAAAAGGTGCGCCTGTTGCGGCCGCTCTTACAGAACAGGCAGAACAGAAAGCAGCTCTTCTGAAAGAACAGGGGATCCAGCCCACTCTTGCCATTCTCAGGGTCGGGGAACGTTCCGACGACCTGAGCTATGAGCGGGGCGCCATAAAACGCTGCGGCAAGGCCGGGATCAACGTGGTCCAGGCTGTTCTTCCTGAGGATGTTGCCCCGGAAGTCTTCTTCCGCACCCTTCAGGACCTGAACTGCGACCCTGCAGTCCACGGGATCCTCATGTTCCGTCCCCTGCCTCCGCAGCTGGACGGTGAAAAGGCGCGGCAGATGCTGGAGCCCTCAAAGGATGTGGACGGCTGCACCGACGGATCCCTCGCCGGTGTCTTTACAAACACCGCCTCCGGCTTCCCGCCCTGCACCGCCCGGGCAGCCATGGAACTTCTGAAATACTACGGCATCGACCCCAAAGGAAAACGGGCCGCCGTCATCGGCCGCTCCCTGGTGATCGGACGCCCCGTGGCGATGCTGCTGATGCACGCCAACGCCACGATCACCGTGTGCCATACCCGGACCCTGGACGTCCCTTCCGTGACCCGGGAGGCAGACCTGATCATCGCCGCCTCCGGCCAGATGGAAAGCATTGGCACAGATTACTTCCGCCCCCTCCCCGCAGAAACTGCTTCCATCGGCAACGGACAGGAAGCTGCTTCCATCGGCAACGGACAGGAAGCGGAATCCTCCGATAATGGACAGGAAGCTGCATCCACCGGCAACGGCCAGGTGGTGGTGGACGTTGGCATCGGCTGGAACGAAGCAAAGCAGAAACTCTGCGGCGACGTGCGTTTTGAAGAGGCCGAGCCTCTGGTCTCCGCCATCACCCCTGTCCCGGGCGGAGTCGGCGCTGTCACCACAGCGGTCCTTGCGCTGCACACCGTGGAAGCTGCCTTGAGGAGCCTGAAGATCAAAGCTTGAAAACTGAATTATGAACTTCAATACGTGATAACTGAATCTCAAAATTCAATTCGTAATAATTATTGTACGAAAATAAATACGTGAAAATATCGTGAATTTTTTATCACAGCACGTGACAATTGATTTTTCTCTGTTATAATAAAGTTGCTTAAGGGGATGAAGCACTCCACCGCACCGTCAGAGGGCGGAAAGAGGTTCGATGTACCTAAAATGGATGTCAGAACAGCGGGAGCCTCTGTAGCTGAGACCAGCAGCATAAAAGCCATAGACGGCAGCTGCAAAACCATCGTTGTATCCGCAGAAGGCGGAATGACAGAAGGAGGAAAACCAAATGAAAAACAACAGATTTGATGCAGTCTACATTGCCGAAGTGGGACTTCTCATCGCCATCGAGCTCGTCATGAAGCTCACCGGTCTGG